>DATFON010000094.1:0-21508 GCA_035265465.1 Solirubrobacterales bacterium
ACGCCGCCTACAAAGATGATCATCAGCGGCTCGATCAGAGCGGTCAGGGCCTTGATCTTCGCGTCGACCTCGGTTTCGTAGAAATCCGCGACCTTCGCGAGCATTGTCTCGAGCTGTCCGGAGTCCTCACCGACGGACACCATGTGCTCGACCATCGGGGGAAAGATGTCATGCGTCGCCATTGGCGCCGCAATCGTCCCGCCGCGCTTTACCGATGCGTACACGTCCTGCATGGCCTCCGCGATGACGGCGTTGCCCGCGGTCCCTCCCGAGATGTCGATCGCCTGAAGGATCGGGACTCCGGAGGAGATCATCCCCGAGAAGGTGCGCGACCAGCGCGCCAGAGCGATCTTCTGGACGACATCCCCAATCCGCGGGATCCGGAGCTTGATGCGATCCCACTGGAGCCGTCCACGTTCGGTCTTCTTCCATCGCAGGAAGCCGTAGGTGCCGGCGGCCATCCCACCGATGAGGATGTACCACTGGTGCGTGACGAAGTCAGACACGCCGACAACTATTTGCGTCATCAGCGGCAGGCTCGTATCCACGGTGGGATTGTCGGCTGCGATGTCGTCAAAGATCCCGACGAAGACCGGAACGATCACGCCGACCACGACGATCATCACGATGGTCGCGAGGGTGAAGACGAGCGCCGGATACATCATCGCCGAGCGCACCTGACGCCTCAGGGCGTCCAACCGCTCGAGCTGCGTGGCGACCCGGTCGAGCGCCTCCTCCAGGCGGCCCGACCCCTCCCCCGCCTTCACCACGCTCCGGTAGAGGGGATCGAAGACGCCGGGCTGAGCTTCCATCGCCTGGGCGATCGAGCTGCCGGCCTCCACGTTCTCGCGGACGCCGACGATCGCCTCTCTCAGCATGTCGTCCTCGGTTTGCTGCTCGAGGGTGTAGAGGGAGCGCAGCATCGGCATGCCCGCCGCGATGAGCGTCGCGAACTGCCGCGAGAAGATCGCCAGCGCCCGCAGGTTGACGCTCTTGAAGCGCTGGAAGATGCTCTCGAGCTTCATCGACTCGCGCTTCTCGGCGATGTCCAGCACGATCAGCCCGCGCTGGCGAAGCTGCTCCGAGACGACGGACTTCGACGAAGCGTCCATCTCGCCGCGCGCCGGCACGCCGGCGAGGTCCACTGCGCGGAAGGCGAAGGTGCTCACCTGCCGGCTCCCATCTCGCCTACGCGGCCGCCGGGACTGAGGTCATGCCACCCACCCCACCGAGGAGGCGCTTCAGCTCCTCAGGAACCGAGGCGCGTTGTTCCGCGAGGGCGCGGCTGATCTTGCCGCTGCGAACGAGTTGGGTGAGATCGGCGTCCATGGTCTGCATCCCGACCGAGCCGGAGGTCTGAAGCGCCGAATAGATCTGGTGGGTCTTTCCCTCGCGGATCAGGTTCCTGATTGCGGGCGTCGGGACCATCACCTCGCAGGCGACGACGCGCGAGGAACCGTCGGCCGTCGGCAGGAGCTGCTGCGTGACGATTCCCTGCAGGGCAATCGACAGCTGCATCCGCACCTGGTGTTGCTGATGTGGCGGGAAGACGTCGATGATCCGGTCGACGGTCTGCGCCGTCGACTGGGTGTGCAGCGTCGCGAAGACCAGGTGGCCGGTCTCGGCCGCAGTCAGCGCGGTGGAGATGGTCTCCAGGTCGCGCATCTCGCCGACCAGGATCACGTCGGGGTCCTCGCGGAGCGCGGCCTTCAGCGCGACGGAGAAGTCGAGGGCGTCGGCACCGATCTCACGCTGGTTGACGATGCACTTTTGGTGCGAGTGCAGAAACTCGATCGGGTCCTCGATCGTGAGGATGTGCTCCTCCCGCTCGGCGTTGATGGAGTCGACCATCGAGGCGAGCGTCGTCGACTTTCCCGAGCCGGTGGGGCCGGTCACAAGGACAAACCCGCGAGGCTTGCGGGTGAACTCCTCGAGCACCGCCGGCAGCCCGAGCGATTCGAGGCTCTGGATCTCCGCCGGGATGTGGCGGAAGGCGGCTGAGATCGCGCCGCGCTGGAAGAAGCAGTTGACGCGGAAGCGAGCCACACCGGGGATCGCGTAGGCGAGGTCGATCTGCTGCTGGTTCTCGAATCGCTTTCGCTGGGAGTCGTTCAGGATCGAATAGACGATCTCGCGCGTGTCCTGCGGGCCCAGCGAGGGATAGTCGTCCATCGGCACGATGCGCCCGCGCACGCGGAGTGCGGGCGGAAAGCCCGCGGTCAGGTGGACGTCGGAGGCGCGAACCTCCACCATCTTCGTGAGCACGGCAGCGAAATCGACGCTCATCGCCCCGTAAATCGTCGCCTGGAGCGCGGGCCTTTAGCCATGGCCCCCAGAAACGGACGCTGCGCCGAGCCTCAGTGCGCGGCGAAGATCGGCGGCGACCGCCGCTCGCTCGGTCGTCACCTGGCGCCAGTCGTAGCGATGCACGGAGTAGCCCGAGGCACGTAGGACGAGATCTCGCTCGTGGTCGCGCGCCGTTTGGGCGTATGTGCCATGGGCCG
The DNA here is from genome assembly GCA_035265465.1 of Solirubrobacterales bacterium. GTDB lineage: Bacteria > Actinomycetota > Thermoleophilia > Solirubrobacterales > 70-9 > AC-56. Next base: position 2,505 of record DATFON010000094.1, read on the forward strand.
GCTTGCCGTCGACCTCGGCGACGACCCGCTGCTCACGCCACAGCGCGTCGACCTTGTAGCCGCAGACCTTGACGTTCACTTCGGGGAACGGGATCCGGTGTCTTCGGCAGAGGTCGAGCATCAGATCCTCAAGCCTGCTCAAGGTGTGTGCGTACTCCGGGCGGTGGAGCTTCAGGGCTCGCCTCAGCTTCGTCGAGCCATTGCGCCCCACGCCGCCAGGGCGTCGATGGCATTGAGGTCGAGCAGCCGCAGGAAGTCGGCCTCCGCGACTGCCCTGCGCACGCCGTCGACAGGCGCGACCGAAGCGAATTCGAGCAGGGTGCGGGCCACCGGGGTCACCGGCAGGCCGCGGTGCATTACGCGGTCGATCTCTTTGGCCCGGTGGACGCGAACGCCCGTGAGCGACCGGCGTTGGACTGGGCTCAGGACGTGGGTGGTCTCGGGCAAGTAGGGGATCAGCTGCCACCAGCTCGCCGCGCTTGCGTGACTCAACCTTGCGCCGGGCCCCGCGTAGAGGATCGCGGCGAGCAGTCTCCCCTCGGTGCAGATGGCCCGGTGTCCAACCGCGTATACGCCGGGATAGATCCGGTGCAATCGACCGGACGACACCCAGCGCGAGATGGTCGTTCCGCTGATCCCGCAATGCTCGAGCTGCCAGCGGGCAAGCACGCCCCATTGCCGTTCAGCCAACGGCGAGAGCCGGGTCAAGTGAATCCGCGCCCACCTGTCGGGCGCAGATTCACTCGACGCGGCCATGTGGGCAATGGTGGGCTGCCCTTATTGCCCTTTCAACATCAGTTTGTGTCGAGAGTGCGTCGGCTCTGCTATGCAGGGCGCTACGTCGTGACTCGGGCGATCTCTTCGATCGATGTGACGCCGGCCCTGGCCTTTTGCAGGCCGTCTTCGCGCACTGTGAGCATGCCCTGGGACCGGGCCACCTCGGCGATCTCTGCTTCCGCCGCTCGCTGGACGGTCAGCGACTTGATCTCCTCGCTCATCACCATCACCGAGAACAGGCCGATGCGGCCGCGGTAGCCACTGTGTCCGCACCTGGTGCAGCCGACGGCCTCGTAGGCTTCGAGGTCGGCGCCCACCCGGAAGCCGGACTCATCCAGCGCGGCCTTCGGGATCACCGTGCGCCGCTTGCAGTAGGTGCAGAGCTGACGCGCCAGGCGCTGGGCGACAACGCACTCCACCGCCGAGGCGGTGAGGAAGCTCTCGATACCCATCTCCGTCAGGCGGGCGATTGCACCCGGCGCGTCGTTCGTGTGGAGAGTGGACAGCACCATGTGGCCCGTCAGCGCCGACTCCACGGCGATCCGCGCCGTCTCGGCATCGCGGATCTCGCCGACCATGATCACGTCCGGATCCGCCCGGAGGATCGAGCGCAGGCCAGTGGCGAAGGTCAGCCCCGCCTTGCGGTTCACGTTCATCTGGTTGACGCCAGCGATCCGGTACTCGACCGGGTCCTCGATCGTGATGATGTTGCGCTCGACCGCGTTCAACTCGAGTAGCCCGGCATAGAGAGTCGTCGACTTCCCCGAGCCGGTCGGCCCGGTCACGAGGACCGCGCCGTACGGGCGGCGCACAGTGGACTCGAACCGCGCTCGGGGCTCGCCGTCCATGCCCAGTTCGTCCAGCGTGCGAAGTGCCTGGTCCTTGTCCAGGATCCGTACCGAGGCGCCCTCACCGCGCTGCGTGGGGAGCGTGGTCACGCGCAGGTCGATCTTGCGGTCGTCGACCGTCACGCTCACCCGGCCGTCCTGCGGGATCCGCTTCTCGGCGATGTCCATGTCGGCCATCAGCTTCACGCGCGAGATCACCCCGGCGATCATCCGTTTGGGTACGCGCGCCGACTCGTGCAAAACGCCGTCAACACGGAAGCGCACCCTCATCTCGTCCTCCTCGGCCTCGAAGTGGATGTCCGATGCGCCCTCGTTCACAGCCTGCGCCAGGACCGAGTGGACGAGCTTGATGACCGGCGCGTCCGCGGCCGTCTCGCGGAGCTCGGTGATCTCGGCCTCGCCCTCGACCTCCTCCTCTTCCTGAACGGCGTCGGTGACCGCATGCTCCAGGCGGCTCATCCGGCTGATCAGCGCCTCGATGTCCTCCTCCGCCGCGACCGCGACCCGGCAATTCAGGTCGGTCATCATCTGGATGTCGTCCACCGCGAGCACGTTGGCCGGGTCGGCCATCGCCAGGAGCAGGGTCTCCTTGTCCACGTAGCCGACCGGCAGCGCCTTGTATCGGCGCGCCGCGCTCATCGACAGCAGGTTCGTCGCACCCATGTCGACCTTGTAGACGTTGAGATCAACGTGGTCGAGGCCGTAGCGCTCGGCGATCGCCCGCGAGAGCTGTTCGCCGTCGATCACCTGGTATTCGCGAAGGAGGGACTCGGGCGACCTGCCCGCCACTCGTGCCTCGTTCACCACCTCGTCCACGCGCTCGCGGCCGACGAAGCCGAGCTCGACGATCACGTCGCTGATGAACATGGCCTGGTGCCCGCGGCCGGTCGGCGGCGTAATGCCATTGCCGGCCTGGGCTTCGTCCTCGAGTAGCTGCCTGGCGGTCGCCTCGTCCCCGGTGGGAACCGGCCTCAGGTATCCGGGTCGCTTTTCGTTTGCCATGTTGTCGCTCGGGCGGCCCGTCTCATTGCCTCGATCGGAGGGTCCAGGCCCGTCCAGATCCGAAGCGAGGCGGCGCCCTGGCGAACCAGCACCTCGAGCCCGTCGATGACGTGGGCTCCCCGCGCTCTTGCCGCGCGAACGAGCTCCGTCTCGGCCGCCCCGTAGGCGAGGTCCACCAATTGGTGTTTCTCACCGAGGGCATCGGCATCGATCGGGAGGCTCCTTAAATCTGCAGGCTGCCCGCTGGACGTGCCCATGCCAACCGTGGTCGCGTTCACGATCAGATCCTGGTGGCCTGTGGGCAGTACACCGTCGGCCCGGTTTGGCTTGGCCACCCTGGCCCCGAACTCGCCGGCCAGCCTCTCCGCACCCGCGGGAGTGCGGTTCCAGATCGCCACCTCAGCACCGTGGGTAACGAGGGCCCACACGACGGCACGCGCCGATCCGCCGGCCCCCAGAACGAGTGCGCGCCCGCCCTCGGGCAGCCGAAGGATCGCGTCGAGGAAGCCCGTTGCGTCCGTGTTGTCGGCGGCCACCCTGCCGCCGGCGAAGCTCAGCGTGTTGGCGGCGCCGATCGCCCTCGCCGGCTCGGAGGCCATGTCCGCGAGCGCGAGCGCCGCGAGCTTGTGCGGCACGGTCACGTTCGCTCCCACGAATCCCTCCCTCGGCATCGCGCGAATGCGCGCCGCGAAGTGATCGGGCGCGACCTCGATCGCCTCGTAGGACCACTCGTCCGCCAGCCCGAGCTCCGCCAGGCCGGCGTTGTGCATGGCGGGCGAGCGCGAGTGGGAGACCGGCTGGCCCAGGACTGCGAGGCGCTTCGGCATGGGCCGATGCTACGCGGCGCTCAGCCTGCCGGCTGGCTCACGAGCAATTGGTCGGCGACTTGCCGCCCGCGGCCTCCCGTGCGGAGTTGTACTCGGCGACAGCCTTCTGGAACTCCGAATAGGAGGCCGTGAAGAAGTGGCCGCAGCCGTCTGGCTTGGCCACGTAGTAGAGGTAGTTGACGTCCGCCGGATGCGCGGCCGCCTGGAGGGACGCAAGTCCCGGATTGCCGATCGGTGTGGGTGGCAGGCCTGCGTTCGTCCTGGTGTTGTAGGGCGAATCGAGATTCAGCTCCGACTCGGTGAGCGGCTTCGTCCAGTTGTTCTCGGCGAAACGGATCGTGGCGTCGATCCCGAGTGGCGTACCGTCATGGAGGCGGTTGTAGATCACCGCCGCGATGAGCTTTCGGTCCTTGTCGACGATCGCCTCGCGCTCGATCATCGAGGCGATGGTGACAACGTCGTAGGGAGTCAGGTTCTTGGACTTCGCGTAGTCCATGTTCACCTGTCCCATGTACTGCTTGAAGGCGTCCAGCTGGCGGGCGATCAGGTCGTCGACGTTCGGATGCCGCGGCAGGTCGTACGTGGCGGGAAACAGGAACCCCTCGAGGCTCGACGGGTCCTCCGCGCCGTACTTCCCGGGATTGAACCCCTTGAAGCTCTCACTTGCCTTCATGTAGTCGCCCGCGATGCCGTCCTTATCGGCGAGGTCGGCGATCTGGCGCCGGTCGTAGCCCTCCGGGATCGTGATCTCCCTGACCCCGCCTGCCGCCTCCTTGGGCGGGGGCGGTGGGGCGCTTCCCGCGGTGAAGTGGTGAATCGCGGCAGCCGCGCCGGCGACGATCCCGAGCACGATCAGGACGACCACCGCGGCGCCGATCAGCCGCCGGCGCCGGACGCTCTCCGGGCTTCGCGGTGGTGGTGGTGGCTGGCGCGCCGCGAGCGCTGCACGTGGCGTGGCGGGAGGGGTGGGAGGCGCCGCCGCGGGCGTGGAGGGAGCTGAGGGCGGGGCGCCCACGTCGGGGTCTTTCGGGGCCGCTCCGTCTCCGTCCGCGCCGGCGATCATCCCCTTGACCCGCTCCGCCAGCACCCCTTGCCGCTGGGTGCGCTGGCCCCGGCGCTCGCGCCGTCTTGCCTCGCGCTCAGCGCGACGCCGCTCGCGCTCGCGGGCCGCCTCGTCCTCGGCGAAGGGGTCGCTCCAGTCGTCGGTCGTCATCCGGAGGACTCCTCGGCGCCGACCCGGTGGCGCAGATAGGTCTCGAGCAGGTGCGCGGCCGCCAGGGCATCCGCCGGCGCGCTCGCCCCTGAGCGGGCCGAGGTCTCGGCGAGTCGTGTCGTCAGTCGCTCGTCGTAGGTCTCCACGGGCACGTCCACGATCGCGGCGAGCTCGTCCCTGAATGCCCGCGCTTCGGCCGCCTGCTTTCCCTCGGTCCCGTCCAGCGAGACCGGCAGACCGACCACAACCAGTTCCGCGTCGTGCTCGGCCACCAGCTCCGCGACTTTCTGCGGCTCCGGAGGCTCGATCACTCCCAGCGGACGCGCGATCGTACCAGTGGGGTCTGAGATGGCGCAACCGGCGCGTGCCGCTCCGTGATCGATGGCGAGGACGCGCATCGCCGGTGCTAGTGCTCCCCGGCGGGGGTACGGTCGCGGCTTGGCGAGTGAGGATCGGCGCTTGGCAAGGAAGAGGGTGCAGGCTTTGCTGGTTGCAAAGTCAAGCCCGATGACGCCGCCAGGCGCCGATCCTCGCCGCCAAACGCGATCGTATTTCCGGCGGGGAGCACTTAGTCAGGCGCCGAGGGCGCGCTCGATCGCCTCGCGGGCGGCGGTGAGCGCGTCGTTCAGCCGTTCGGGATCCCTACCGCCGGCCTGCGCAACGTCATCGCGACCTCCCCCGCCCCCGCCCATCACCTCGGCGGCTCCGCGGACCACATCGGCAGCCGACAGGCCACGCTCGACCGCTCCGCCGGTGAAGCTCGCCACCAGCGCAACCCGCCGGTCGCTGGCTCCCCCGAGTACGACCGCACCCTCGCCGAGCCTGGACTTCACGCGATCGGCCAGGTTGAGGAGCGCGCGCTGATCGACGCCGTCGCGCTGCGCCGTCACCACCTTGACGCCGCCGATGTCAGCGGCCCCGGAGGCGAGCTCATCAGCCTCCTCGCCGGCCGTGCGGCGCTCGGCCTCCTCCGCGCGCTGCTCCAGTTCCTTGAGCCGTTCGGCGGCGCGTTCGGCCGCCCGCAGCGGATCGCGCGGCGAGCCGAGCAGGGCCCCAGCCTCCGTCAGGGCGTCGCTTCGCTCGCGAAACCAGTCGATCGCCGCCGGACCGGTGATCGCCTCGATCCGCCTGACGTTGGCGGCACTCGACCCCTCGGAGACGATCGCGAAGATCCCGATCTCCGCGGTGTTGGTCACGTGCGTGCCGCCGCACAGCTCGCGCGAGACCTCGTCCACCTCGACCACCCGCACCCAGTCCCCGTACTTCTCGCCGAACAGGGCCATGGCCCCGAGCGCTTCGGCCTCGGCCCGATTCATATACATCGCGCGGACGGGCCGGCTGGCCTTGATCCACTCGTTTACGCGATTCGCGATCTCGCGGACCTCGTCGGGTGCGAGGGCGGCGCCGTGCGTGAAGTCGAAGCGCAGCTTGTCCGGTCGCACGGCCGACCCGGCCTGGCGCACGTGAGTACCCAGCCGCTCGCGAAGCGCCGCATGCAGCAGGTGCGTCGCGGTGTGGTTTCGCATCGTCGCGTGGCGCGTCTCGTGATCGACCTCGGCGTGCACCCGCGACCCGGGCTCGGGGGCGGAGTCCGAGTCGTCAAGGCGGATCACCTGGTCGTCTCCGAGCCGGTACACGTCCGCGACCCGCGCCCCCTTGCCGTCCCAGCTGACGGAGCCCGAGTCGGAGACCTGGCCGCCGCCCTCCGGATAGAACGGGCTCTCCTCGAGCTTGATCAGGGGGGAATCGGCGGCCGCGACCGCGGTCTCGGCGTCGAGCGTCTCGTAGCCGACGAAGGTGGACGGCGCCGCCGCCTGAGCGAACGAGATCACCTTCTCGTGACGATCGCGCACCGCCGGCTCGGCCCCGGTTCGCGCCCGCAGGCGCTGCCTCTCCATCAACGCCTCGAAGCCGGCGTCGTCAACCGACAGGCCCTGTTCGGCGAGGAGCTCCCTGGTCAGGTCATACGGAAAGCCGTACGTGTCATGGAGCTTGAATGCCTCGGCCGCGTCGATCCAGGAAGTGCCCTGCTCTTTCGCCTCGATCACCAGCTGATCCAAGAGCTGCGTGCCGCGATCCAGCGTTCGGCCGAAGGCCTTCTCCTCGTCGCCGACCCAGCGCATGATCGTGTCGCGCTGCTCGGCGAGCTCGGGATAGGCGTCGGACATCATCTCGATCGTGCGCTCGGCGAAGCTCCCCAGCCAGGGCGCCTCCAGCGCGAGCACGCGGCCTTGGTGGATCGCCCGGCGCATCACCCGACGCAGCACGTAGCCACGATCCTCGTTCGAGGGGACGACGCCGTCGGCGATCAGGAAGGTCATGCCGCGCGAGTGGTCGGCGATGATCCGCATCGCCCGCGTCGTCCGCTGATCGTCGCCGTAGGAGCGGCCCGAGCGCTCCCCCGCGAGGTCGATCAGCGGCCGGAAGACGTCCGTCTCGAACACCGACTCGACGCCCTGCAGGATCACCGCCATCCGCTCCAGCCCCATCCCGGTGTCGACGTTGTTCTTGGGCAGTCTCGTCAGCGAGCCGTCGTCGTGCAGCTCGTAGCTCATGAAGACGTGGTTCCAGTACTCGAGGAAGCGATCCGTGTCGTCGCCGGGCCGCTCGTCGGGACCGCCGAACTCCGCGCCGCGGTCCAGGTACATCTCCGAGCACGGTCCGCACGGCCCGGTCTCCCCCGCCTGCCAAAAGTTCTCCGAGCGTGGCAGCAGGACGATCCGCTCCTCGGGTATCCCGTTGCGCTTCCAGATCTCGATCGACTCCTCATCGGGCCCCAGCCCGAGCTCCTCATCGCCGCCGAACACCGTCGCCCAGATCCGGTCGGAGTCGAGGCCGAAGGCCTCCACGGAGAGCTCCATGCCCCAGGCGACCGACTCGTCCTTGAAGTAGTCGCCGAAGCTCCAGTTGCCGAGCATCTCGAAGAACGTGAGATGGCGCAGGGTGTTCCCCACCTCGTCGATGTCCGGCGTGCGGAACACCTTCTGACACGAAGCGAGCCGGTTGCGCGGCGGCTCCTCGTCGCCTCGGAAATATGGCTTGAACGGCTGCATGCCGGCGATCGTCAGCAGCGTCGATGTGTCCTCGGGAGCCGGGATGAGTGATGCCGAGGGCACCCGCAGGTGTCCCCGCTCCTCGAAGAACGAGAGGTATGCCTCGCGAATCTCGCTTGTCTTCACAGTTGTGGCGGCGCCGAGCTTTAGCTCGGCGCCTGGCAGGTGCAGTTCATGGCTGTGGAGTCTAAGTAGCGACGACGCCTACGACGCGATCGTCGCGTGGCCCACGACCGTCGAGCCGTCCATGAGGCACGCCGTCTGGCCGGGAGCGACACCGTAGGCCGGCTCGGCCAGCTCGAGCCAGAGCTCCTCGTGGCGGCCGGCCGGGGCCCTCACGACGCAGTCGATCGGGCGCGAGCGGTAGCGGAGCTTCACGCGGTCCACGCGGTCGCCGGGCCGGCGTAGTTGGGCGTCACGGACCCGCACCCGGTTCCTCGCCAGATCCTCCCGGGCGCCGACCACGACGCGATTCTCGTCCGCATCCGTGCCCAGGACATACAGCGGATCGCCGCCGCCGACGCCGAGCCCGCGCCGCTGGCCGACCGTGAAGTTGTGGAATCCCGGATGGCTCCCCAGCACGGCCCCATCGGCATCCACGACGTCGCCGGGGCGAGTCCCGAGACCGGCGTGGCGCTCGAGAAACGAACGCTTTCCCTCACCGGCCAGGAAGCACAGGTCCTGACTCTCGGACTTGGATGCCACTGGAAGCTCGGCGGCGGCGGCGAGCTCGCGGACGCGCGGCTTGGTCAGGTCCGCCAGCGGAAAGCGCAGCCGCCCGAGGGTCGCGGGCCGAAGCGCCGAGAGCATGTAGGTCTGGTCCTTGGCCCCGTCGCTGGCCGCCGCCAGGAGCGGGCCCTCGCCATCGTCCACGACGCGCGCGTAGTGCCCGGTGGCGAGGCGCGAGGCGCCGAGCCGGTCGGCCAGCGCCAGCATCGCGTCGATGCGAAGGTCGCCGTTGCAGATCACGCACGGGTTCGGCGTCCGCCCGGAGGCGTAGCCGCGGACGAACTCGCCGACGACCTGCGAGCGAAATGCCTCCTCCAGGTCCAGGGTCAGGTGCGGGATGCCCATGCCGTGCGCGAGCGCCCGAGCGCCGATCACTGCCTCGGGCGAACAACAGCTCTTGGTCCCGTCGTTGTACCGATCGGCCCACAGCTTCAGGGTCACCGCCACGACGTCGGCACCGCGCTCCCGCTCGAGCAGCGCGGCGACGGCCGAGTCCACCCCACCGCTCATCGCTACGAGCACCCGCTCGCCGCCGGCCGGAGCCTCGGCGAGCCGCTCGCCGGACGAAGCCGCGGCCGAGAGCGCCCGGTGAAGCGCGTCGGCGGCCAGATCGGCGGCGTGTCGGCCCTGTGGCGAGAGGCCGCCCAACGCGCCGGCGACCTCGTCGGCGCCGATGGCGGCCGCCGTGAGCACGCTCTCGCCCTCGGCCGACTCGGCGACGGCCGCGGCCGCGGCCGTCGCCGCCGCGCATCCGTCGGCGTCGAAGGTGACGACATCGACCATCCCGTCCTCGAGCACGATCGACAACCGAACCAGATCCCCGCACGGCGCGCCGCCCGCGGCGCCGGTGAAGGCGCCGCCGGGCGTCGCCCCGCGACGCGAGGCGTCTCGCGCGTAATGGGCGAGTAGGGCAGCGTCCACGACGCGCCCGAGGCTAGCGCGCGACCGGCGGTTAATCCACCGATGCGGTGGATATAACGCCGCTCGCCGGAATCGAGGTCGGCCCAAGGGTCCGACCGGCGGATAATCCACCTATGCGGTGGATAAGAGTCCGCTCGCCGGAATCGCCCTACTTCGGGTAGTACGGCAGGTTCGTCGGGCCCTTGTACACGGCATCGTGGATCGCCTGCCCGATGCTGTCGGGCCCGCGGAAGCCGTAGCTCACGGTGGCGACCGGCGTCCCATCTGTCAGCTTGCGAGGCCGCAGGACGATGAGTGCCGGAACCCGGTCGACGTTGACGCCGGTGGCGATCCGCGAATACCGCGAGATGTGCCCTGCGTTGGTCACGAAGAGCGCGACGTCGGGCGCGTTGCCCTGTTGCTCGACGCCGGCCTTGACGGCCTCGTCGTCGATCCCCTTCCGCCTCACCACCAGGAGGACGACGACCTTGTTGTCGGCGTAGGCCTGGACGACCGGCGCCGGCAAGCCGGGACCAGCGACGAACTTGCCCGCCGCGGCGGCCTCCGCGACCGCATCCGTCGCCGGCGCGGTGGTGGAGGGCGTCGTGGCGGTCGGAGCGGTTGGCGTCGCCGGCGTGGTCGGCGTCGTTGCGGCGCCCGGCACGACCGAAGCCGCAGTGGTGGACGTGTCGGTCGAGGTCTCCGAGCTCTTACCCGACATCCGCGTGATCACCATGAAGCCGACCACCAGCGCCAGGACCGCCAGCACCCCGACCTGGACGACCGGGTTGTCATTGATCGCTTTTCTCACGCCGTCCCCCAACCAACTGCGGCGGCTTCGCCGCCTGACCTGCCTCTGCCGCGACAAAGTCGCGGCCTCCCACACCGGGGCATGTAAAAAGGCCCCAACTTGCCGACGCCGCCCGGCCTGAGAACCCTTTTAGAAAGGTGGGCGTCTACCGGCGAGACCGCAAGCGGCTCACCGGAAACCGACTCCCAAGGCCATTGCGTTGGCTCACAATAGGGACGGCTATCGAACAAGCTCGAGCCTTCCGTTGACGATACCAGTCACCCAGATGCTCGACAGGAGGCCCGAAAGCTTGAGGATGAGGGGCCCGAACTGGACCGGTCACGCGGAGGCTATTCCTCGCGGAGCGCCCAGCGCACGAGCTTGCCGTCGGCGAACGCGAGATCGATGATCGCGGGCTCCTCGTCACCAACCAGCCCGCTCTCGCGCCATACGTACTGAGTGCGAACGCGGGCCACCACCTCATCGCCGCGGGCGTCCAGGCGGTCGATCGCGAAGTGGCGCTCGAGATGCTCGTAGCGCTTTTGCACCCACTCCTCGACCTCCTCACGACCACGGTGGACCCCCCGCGCGGTGTGGATCTCGATCTCCGGATGGATGAGCGAGGCGAATGCCGCCAGGTCCCCATGGCTCAGGGCCTCGAGGACCTGGCGCGCCAACTCCGCGTTTGAGGGGGTCGCCACCCCCCGACTCTATGGAGCGGTGCCGCTCGTGCCGCCGAATCCACCCGCGCTGCCCGTGGTGCTCGGACCCGCGCCCGATGGACCGGGGCTCGCGCCCAAGGTGCCGCGCAGCTTGGCCTCGGCGTCCGGAGTGGTGATGTCGGGCAGGAGGCTGGCGACGAAAATCGCTGCGCCCACCAGCGCCAGGATCAGCGGCCAGCCCACGATGGTCGACTCCGGGAAGTCGACGCCGACCTCACTGCCGACGTCGATCATGAAGATGAGCAGGCCGATCGCCCCGACGTACGTTGGACCGCGAACCGCGAACCGCGCGCCCCACAACACAGCGAGCAGGGAGGCCAGCAGCAGCTCGAGGTCCCACAGCAGGCTCGGCGATGCCACGGGCGGCGCGAACAGGGAATCGGTCTGGGCGAAGAACGCCGTGAAGGTGATCGCCCCCGCGAGCACGGCGGAGAGCGCCGCGCCGGTGACCAGGTCCTGGGCGCGTAACCAGCGCTCGGGCTCGGACGCCGCGACACGGCTGGGCCGCAGGCGGGTGAGGGGGTCGAACCGGTAGACGGCGAACGCCAGGGCCAGGAACAGGAGGCCATAGATGACCAGGAGACCGCGGTAGATCCCGTAGTGGGCGATGAGGCCGTCCGACAGGATCTCGTTCCAGAGCGCCGACAGCGACACGATCAAAGCAATCGCGGTGAGCAGCAGCCCGTAGCGAATGTCGGCGACCAGCGCCGCGAACGCCGCCGCCGCGGCCGTGACCAGGAGCACCCAGAACACGTTGAGGCCGGCGCTGGCGTTGCCGCCCACCGCCTCGATGAACTGGAACAGCAGGAACGGAAGGAGCAGGATCCCGAACACGACGTAGACGGCCTGCCATGCACGCAGGGTCGGCGTGTTGAGCCGACCCACGAGGCCCACCCCGTAAAGGAAGACGGTGATGATCAGGAGCGTGATGAAGAGGGCCCAATCACTCCATCCCTCGCCGAGGCCGCCCGACTTTCGGGCGAAAGCCATGAAGAAGCCGAGCCCCAACAGGAGCCCACCCAGGGTCCGAAGCGCGTCGCGCCCCTCATCCGGCGCGAAAAGTCTCGACAGGTTCACCTATCTACCTCCCAGATCCCGACAGTGACGGGCGCCAGCCTAACGCCCCTACCGGGCGGACTGGGGACGTCCGCGAAGCCCGAGCCCAAGCTCGCGAAGCTGGGCCTCGTCGACAGGCGCGGGCGCTCCGGTCAGCGGATCCGCGCCGGAGGCAGTCTTGGGGAAGGCGATCACGTCGCGGATCGAATCCGCCTTCAGCAGGCGCTGGACGAAGCGGTCGAGGCCGTAGGCGATGCCGCCGTGCGGGGGCGCCCCGTAACGCAGCGCATCGAGCAGGAACCCGAAGCGTTCGCGCCCCTCGTCGGGCCCGATCCCGATCACGCCGAACACGCGCTCCTGTAGCGCCGGGTCGGAGATACGGATGGAGCCGCCGCCGAGCTCCTGCCCGTTCCACACGATGTCGTAGGCCCTCGCCCTCGCCTCCCCCGGATGCTCCGGATCGAAGTCACCGTGGGGCGCGGTAAACGGATGATGGAGCGGATCCCACCGCGAATCCTCGGCGCTCCATTCGAACATTGGCCAGTCGACGATCCAAACGAACCGATCGCCGTGCATGAGATCGAATCGCTCGCCCAGGTCCAGCCGCAGCTGGGCGAGCACCGCGTTGGCGATCGCCGGATCGTCGGCCACCAGCAGCAACAGATCGCCCTCCTCGGCTCCGAGCGCCTCGTTGACGGACCGCAGCTCCTCCGCGCTCAGGAACTTCGCGGTCGGCGAGCGCCACCCGTCGCCCTCGCGGAATGCCCATACGAGCCCCTTCGCGCCGAGCTCCTGGGCGCGGCCGATCAGGCCGTCGAGCGCCGAGCGCGGCAAGTCGCGCTGCCCGGCGTTCAGGCCCTTCACGACCCCACCGCCCGCGATCGTGCCGCCGAAGACCTTGAATCCGGTGCCGCGCAGCGCATCGCTCACGTCCACGAGCTCCAGTCCAAAGCGAACGTCCGGGCGATCGGTCCCGTAGCGGGCCATCGCCTCGTCGAACGGAAGCCGCGGGATCGGGAGCTCCAGCTCGGGCCCGTCCACCCGCTCGAGGACGTGGGCGAGCATCCGCTCGTTCACGTCCAGGACGTCCTCGATGTCCACGAACGACATCTCTACGTCCAGCTGGGTGAAATCGAGCTGGCGGTCGGCGCGCTGGTCCTCGTCGCGAAAGCAGCGGACGATCTGGTAGTAGCGCTCGAACCCCGCGATCATCAGGAGCTGCTTGAAGAGCTGCGGCGACTGCGGCAGCGCGTAGAACGAGCCGGGCTCGCGCCGGGAGGGCACCAGGAAGTCCCGCGCCCCCTCGGGAGTCGAGCGCGAGAGCATCGGTGTCTCCACGTCCACGAACCCCTCGCCGTCGAAGAACTCGCGCATCGCCCGGACGACCCGGTGTCGAAGCTCGATCGCCTTGCGCATGCGCTCGCGGCGCAGATCCAGGTAGCGGTAGCGAAGTCTGGCCTCCTCCCCCACCTCGCCCGAGAACGACTCGATCTCGAACGGCGGCGTCTCGGCGTCGGCCAGCAGCTCGGCCCCGGCCACTCGCACCTCGACCTCCCCGGTCGGCAGGTCGGGGTTCACGGTCTCCGGCGAGCGGCGGACGACCTCGCCGGAGGCGGTCAGCACGTCCTCGGTGCGAAGCTTATGGCCCAGCTCGAACGCCCCGCCGGCAGCGTCGGGATTGAAGACGAGCTGCACCAGCCCGGTCCGGTCGCGCAGGTCGATGAAGACGAGCCCGCCGTGGTCGCGGCGGCGATGGACCCAGCCCGCCACGCGGACCATCCGCCCCACCGTGTCGGGCAGCACCTGACCGCACCAGGCGTCGCGGTAGTCGTTCGGTCGCAGGGCCGGGAAACCGGGCTCCGCCGGGCTCATCGCGGGCTCAACTCCTCAACGACCCTCGCGACCTCGACCTCGCGCTGCTCGCCGGAGCGCATGTCGCGAAGCTGCGCGGCGCCCTCGCCGTCCAGGATCACCGCGTGGCTCGCCCCGAGGCGATCGGCGTGGCGCATCTGGCCCTTCATGCTGCGTCCCGCCAGGTCGAGCTCGGCGCGCAGCCCGGCGCGGCGCAGCTCGGTGACCAGCGCCAAGGCGCGCTCGCGCTGGGCGTCGGCGGCGGCGACGAAGACGTCGTGCGGTCGTTCGTCCTCCTGCGTGTCGATCGCAAGCAGGATGCGCTCCACCCCGGCGGCCCAGCCGTTGGCCGGCGTGGGCGGGCCGCCGAGCAGCTCGATCAACCGGTCGTAGCGGCCGCCGCCCGCGACCTGGGACTGCGCGCCAAGCCGGCCGCAATGGAACTCGAAAACCGTGCGCGTGTAGTAGTCGAGCCCGCGGACCAGCGTCCCGTCGATCTCGTACGCCAGGCCAGCCTGGTCCAGCAGCCGCCGCACCGCCGCGAAGTGCTCGGCATCCTCGCCCTGGAGGCGGTCGACGATCGTGGGCGCCTCGGCCATCACGGCCTCGGTCGCTTCGTCCTTGGAGTCGAAGGCGCGCAGCGGGTTCTCGTCGATGCGCTCGCGGACGTCCCGTGCCAGCTCGTTCTCGTGCTCGCGCAGGTACGCGATGAGCTCGGCGCGGTACTCGGCCCTGGCCTCGGGCGAGCCCAGGCTCCCCAGGCGAAGCGTCAGCTCCGGGACCTCCAGGGTCCGCAGCAGCTCGTCAAGCAGCAGGATCAGCTCGGCGTCGACCAGCGGCGAGTCCGAGCCGATCGCCTCGGCGTCCAGCTGCGTGAACTGGCGAAAGCGGCCCGCCTGGGGCCGCTCGTGGCGAAACAGCGGCCCGTACCACCACAGCTTCACGGGCTGAGGCAGCGTCTGCATGCCGTGCTCCAGGTAGGCACGCGCGATGGATGCCGTGGCCTCCGGACGCAGGGTGATGCTCCGTCCGCCCTGGTCCTCGAAGGTGAACATCTCCTTGCGGACGATGTCGGTCGAGGCTCCCACACCGCGGGCGAACAGCTCGGTGTCCTCGAAGACGGGGGTCTCGATGCGGCGGTATCCGGCGCGCTCCAGGAGCTCGCGCGCCACTTGCTCGACGCGCGCGCGAGCGGCGGCGTCCGCGGGCAGCGCATCGGCGGTGCCCCGGGGGGCCTGAAACCGGTCAGACATACCTAATGCGGCGGCTTCGCCACCTTACCTGCCTGACTCGTCGCTAAACGCTCCTCGACCAACACGCCTGCGAGCTTATTTGCTGCGTAGGTGGCCCGGACTACCGGGCGAGCTCCGCCAGGAAGGGGTTGCTGGCACGCTCGGCGCCGAGCGTGGTGATGCCCATATGCCCGGGATACACGGTCGTCTCCTCGGGATAGGAGTCGACGAGGCCGCGGATGCTCTCGAGCAGCGTCCCCCAGTCCCCGCCCGGCAGATCGGTGCGCCCGACGGAGCCCTGGAACAGGACGTCGCCCGAAAAGAGCGCCGCCTCGTCAGGGATCGCGTAGGTGACGTGCCCGGGACTGTGGCCGGGCGTGAGGACGACGTCGATCTCAAGACCGGCGAGCGACAGGTGCTCGCCGCCAGCGACCGTCTCGTCGGCGTCGTAGCTCTCGAACGGCCCAAATCCCGGCCACGGGACGTAGGACATGATGTCGGCGAGCACCGGCACCTCCATCTGCGGGCACCACACGGGGGCACCGGTCGCGGCCGCCACCGGTGCAACGGCCCCGATGTGGTCGAAGTGGCAGTGGGTGACGAGGATGCCGTCGATCGTCAAGCCAAGCTGGTCGACGGCCTGGAGGATCCGCTCCGCGTCGTCGCCGGGGTCGACGATCAGGCCGTGGTCGGCACCGTCGCGGCGCACCACGTAGCAATTCTCGGCGACTGCACCGACGGTGAAGGACCGGACGTCCATGTCTTCCAGGGTATCCCGCGGCGCCGATCCGGGCCGCTACTGCCCGGCCTTGCGTTGCTCGTGCTCGCGCTGCCTTGCGCGTAGCTTGCGCCGATACATGTAGCCGTCGATCGCGTGGCCGAGGGGGATGTAGAGGAGCAGCATCAGCACCGACAGGAGCGCCGAGGCACCCACGGGGCGTTTGAAGATCAGCATGAGCAGGACGAAGAAGATGGCCGCCCCGAACGCGGCGCGCCCGATCGCGCTGCCCCAGGTCGGAGGCGTCTCGCCGCGCTTGCTCCCGCGCTTGCCCGTTTGCTTTCGCGCCCGCGCCCGCGCCTCCTCGCGGGTACGAGGGCGGCTGGCACGCCCGCGGCGATCGATGCTGCCCCCTTGGGTTCCGCGGTGCTTTCGCCGGCGCTTCTTGGTGGTCCGAGCCACGCCCTGGAATGTATTGGACGGCACGCCGTCTCCGATGCGGCGCCGCTCGTGTTCGCGATCTGACTCGTTCCGTTTGAGACGAAGAGCCCCGCGCCGCCGCAGGGCGGTATGAATCCCGATGGAGAGTTGTTCTGAGGCGACGAGGAGAGTGAGATGGCCACGCATGCCGTAGATACGGATCAGCTCGAGCGTGAGCTCGGCGAGCTCCTCGAGGTCGACAAGTTCCCACCGCCGGATGAGTTTCGCGAGCGGGCGCTGGTCAAGGACTGGTCGCTGTACGAGGAGGCCGAGCGGGACTTCGAGACCTTCTGGGCTAAGCAGGCGACGGAGCTCCTGGACTGGTTCACCGAGCCGCAGGAGACCCTGAACGACTCCAACGCGCCGTTCTACAAGTGGTTCGAGGACGGAAAGCTGAATGTCTCCCACAACTGCCTCGACCGCCACGTTGAAGCCGGCAAGGGCGACAAGGTCGCCTTCCACTGGCGCGGCGAGGAGGGCGAGGAGCGCGAGGTCACCTATGCCGAGCTCCTGAGCGAGACGCAGAAGTTCGCCAACGCGCTGAAAGACCGCGGAATCGGCAAGGGCGACGTGGTCGGGATCTACCTGCCGATGATCCCGGAGGTCGTCATCGCGATGCTCGCCTGCGCGCGAATCGGCGCCCCACACAACGTCGTCTTCGGCGGGTTCTCGCCCGACGCGGTGAAGGAGCGGATGGAGTTCGCGGAGGCGAAGGCGCTCGTGACGGTCGACGGTGCCCGCCGCAAGGGCAAGACCGCCCCGATCAAGTCGGCCGTCGACGAGAAGATCGGCGACGTCGGCTCGATCGAGACGATCTTCGTCGTCAAGGCCACCGATACCGACTGCGAGATGCAGGAGGGCCGCGACGTGTGGTTCCACGAGGCCGTCGAGGCCGCGGACGACGAGTGCCCGCCCGAGCAGGTCGACGCGGAGCACCCGCTGTACGTGCTCTACACCTCAGGATCCACCGCCAAGCCCAAGGGCGTCCTGCACACCACCGCGGGCTATCTCCTCGGCGTCACGTTCACGCATCGCTACGTCTTCGACCTGAAGCCGGATGACGACATCTTCTGGTGCGCCGCCGACGTCGGCTGGGTCACCGGCCACAGCTACATCGTGTACGGGCCGCTGTCCAACGGGGCGACCAGCGTCATGTACGAGGGCGCGCCGGACTATCCCGACAAGGACGTGTGGTGGGGAATCGTCGAGCGCTACGGCGTCACGATCATGTACACGGCGCCCACCGCGATCCGAGCCTGCATCAAGTGGGGGGCGGAGTACCCGAGCGCTCACGATCTCTCGTCGTTGCGCCTGCTGGGAACCGTCGGCGAGCCGATCAACCCAAAGGCGTGGCTCTGGTATCACAAGGTCATCGGCGGCGAGCGCTGCCCGATCGTCGACACCTGGTGGCAGACCGAGACCGGGCACATCCTCATCAGCCCGCTCCCGGGCGTGACCGAGACCAAGCCGGGCTCGGCGACCAAGGCGCTGCCGGGCATCGACGCGGCGGTGGTCGACGAGGAGGGCAACGAGGTCGATGCCGACAAGCAGGGCCTGCTGATCCTGCGTCGCCCGTGGCCCGGGATGCTTCGCACCCTCTACCGCGAGGACGACCGGTTCGTCGAGACCTACTACGAGCGCTTCGGCAAGACGACGTACTTCGTTGGCGACGCGGCCCGCAAGGACTCGGACGGCTACTTCTGGATCCTCGGGCGGGTCGACGACGTGATCAACGTCTCGGGCCACCGGCTGTCGACGGCCGAGATCGAGTCGGCAGTGGTCTCCTACGCCAAGGTGGCCGAGTGCGCGGTCATCGGCCAGGCCGACGAGGACACCGGCCAGTCCATCTGCGCCTTCGTGACCCTCGAGGGCGACATCGACGGCACGGACGAGATCGCAGGCGAGATCCGCGAGCACGTGGCGCAGCGCATCTCCAAGATCGCCCGGCCGAAGCGGATCATCTGGACGGGTGACCTGCCGAAGACCCGCTCGGGCAAGATCATGCGCCGCCTGCTGCGAGACATCGCGGAGGGTCGCGAGCTAGGGGACGTCACGACGCTGCGCGACCCGGCGATCATGGAGCAGCTCGAGGAGAAGGTGAAGGAGCGCCAGGCGAGCGACGGAGAGGGCTGATCGCGCATGGGGCGGCGCCGCGCCTGGCGTCGCCCTACCGGACGCCCAGGTACTGGTTGGCGCGCGAGAAGTGAAGGCCCGCCTGGGGCCCGCCCTCGATGGCGAACACGCGGCCGTGGAACGAGGCGCCGCCCAGCCCGTGGCGCGGAGTCCGCATGTCCGGGAGGTCGGCCCAGCGATTCGTCTTGGGGTTGTACGCCTCGGTGGCCGCAATGGTCTGGCCGCTGCCATCGGTCTTCTCGCCCCCGAAGACGACGACTCGCCCGTTCGCGACCGCCGCGGCGGCACCGCTCGTCGCCGTGTGCAGGCGCGCGATGCGGCTCCAGTTCCTGGTCTTCGGGTTGTAGCGCTCCGACACCCTGAAGTTGCCGGCCACCGGGCCGGGGCGCCCGCCCAATACGTAGAGGCGATCGCCGAGGATCGCGCTGGCGACATGGTTCCGTCCCACGTGCATGTCCGGCCCACGCCGCCAGGTGCGGCTGGAGATGTCGTAGATGTAGAGCCGCTTGATCTGGGGGTTGGGCCCGTTGCCGCCCCCGGCTGCATAGAGCTTGCCGTCCATGGCCTGGAGCGCCAGTGCCCCCCGGGCGATCGGCGAGTTGGGCAGGCGCGTCCAGGTGTTGTCCTCCGGGTCGTAGCGATAAAGGCGATTCGTTGGGTCGCGACTCGGCAG
>DATFON010000095.1:0-7342 GCA_035265465.1 Solirubrobacterales bacterium
GAGACGGGCCAGCAGCGGGGGGAGATCGTCGTCGAGGAGCCTCCGAAGCGCCGGGAAGCCCTTGTGAGAGGCGGCGATAGTGCCCCGCAGACCCTCGAAGAAGCGCTGGAGATCCGGGGCCGCCCGTCCCGCCGCCTCAAGGGTCGGGCTGAGCTGCTTCACCGCCGGCCGTAGCTGCTGCACCAGCGGATCGGTCTTGATGGCGAACTGGTTGAGCCGCTCCAGCGTCAAGCGGGTCTCGCGCTGGAACGTGGGCAGAATCGTAAACGCGTCGGCGAGGTCCTGGTTGCGCTGCGCGGTCGTCGAGAAGACGGTGTCGGAGTTCTGGATGAGGCCGCGAAGCTGGCCCTGGCGCTCCGACAGCGCCTGGAAGACGGTGCCGCCACTGTGGACGAGCCTGCGCACCGCGTGGCGCTGGGTGTCCAGGATCCGCAGAGCGCGGTTTGCGGATTCCGAGAACGGCTCCAGCTCCGCGATCGCCTCACCCAGATCCGCGCCGCGCCCCCGAAGCGCCGCAGCCTGCCCCTGCATCCAGGCTTGGAACGCCTCCCGCGTCTGCCTGTTGAACGTGCGGAAGACCTCGTCGAGCTGCACCGAGTTCGCGACCTGGGCGGGCGGCAGGCTGCCGCCCTCGGGCAGCGAGGGCTGGCTCTCCGAGCCAGGCGTGAGCTCGACGTAGGTCTCCCCGAGGAGCGTCTTCGCGCGCAGGATCGCTCGGGTGTTCTCCGGGATCGGGGCGTACTGGCTGTCGAGCTCGATCACCGCGTCGGCGTAGTCGCCCTCGTTGGAGAGATTGATCGCCTTGACCTTCCCAACGGAGACCCCCGAGATGCGGACATCGGACTCGACGGCAAGCACCGTCGCTTCCGTGAACGGAACCGTGACCCGGTAGCCCTCGGGCTTCAGCGGCAGGGGGCCGCCGAATGCGATCCACAGGAACAGCGCCAGGCCGAAGCACGACAGCGCGAAGCCCAGCGCGATCAGGATGCGGGTGACTGTCGGTGGGCGTGTCTCCATTAGGGATTGCAGCCTCCGTTGTCACCGATCTCAGTGCTGGTGGGGATTCTCGAGAGGTCCGAAAGCGTCTGAAGGAAGTCGTTCTGGCTGCCGACCTGCTCCGCCAGCTGCGCCGTGCTGCAGGACAGCTGGACCAGGCCATGTCGCAACGGGCCCGAGGCGTCCTGGGTGAAGAAGACCGCGTTCGTGTTGTGGCTGAGCCATGAGGCCCAGAACAGGTAGCCCTCGTCCTTGGCTCCGGGTGGGTTGTAAGCGAGGGCATTGAGCAGGAGGTTGAGGTCCTTGAAGCCCTTTGACAGCGCGACGGTTGTCGTCCCCAGCGGCCCCGCCGCCTGCTTGATGTGCTTGAGCGGCGTCTGCACCTTGCGGGTGAACGGCCTGATCTGGTGCTCGACCGGCCCCCTGGTCTCCCGGAACAGCGGCCGTACCTGCCGGAGGGCCGGGGCGAGTGCCTGGGCCGCCGGAATCAGCTTGCGTGACGCGGGTCCCAGCACCAGTGCAAGCCGGTTGGCGCTGGTGAGCGTGCTGTTGGTCTGGCGGAGCGTGGGTGGGAACTCCTGGAGGGTCGAGCGGATCGCGTTCTGCTCCTTCGCGAACGAGCCCAGGACGGCGTTGGAGGAGCGCACGAACTGCGCCAGCTGCGTGTCCCGATGCCCGAGCTCCGTGCTGAGCTTGCCAAGGTTTGTAATGACGCGACGCAGGTTCTGACGGCGCTTGACGAGCGCGCCGTTGATGCGCGCGATGTTGCGAACGGTCGGTTCGAAGCGGCGCAGCCCGGCCGACAGCTCTCTCGAGTGCCGGTACAGGCCCTGCGAGCCGCCCTGGAGCAGCAACTGAAGGAACGACTGGGTGTCGCCGTCCAGGCTGGCGAGGATCTGGTCCGGGTTGACGTTCGGTTGCGTGTTGGCGAGCGGCACCGTCGAGCCCTCGCTGACCTCCTTGCCGTCCTGGCCCGGATCGATCTCGATCGTCATGTCCTGAAGGCCGCTGCGAGGCCGCAAGAGGAGCGAGGCGTCGGTGTGGATGAGGTCGACGTACTTGGGGTCGATGTCCATGGTCACGACCGCGGCGCCGTTCTCCAGGTTGACCCCCTCGACGCTGCCGACCTTGATCCCGGCGATGTTCACGGTCTGTCCCTGCCCCGGCGTGATCGCCTGCGCCGAGCCGAATTCCCCCTTCAGCTCGAAGTGCTCCTGGCCCAGGATCGGCAGCCACGAAGGGAAGTTGGCCTGCTGCCTGGACAGGATCACGCCAGTGGTGACGATCGCCAACACCACGAGGACACCGATCGCCACGAAGTCGCGCAGGTGCTCGCGGATCGCGCGCCTCATGGCACCGCCTCCGGGTCGGGTGGACCCTGTGCCGCCAGCGGTCCGTTGAGATCGGGGACCGCGTTCTTATGGCACGGGACATCCGGGCGGAACGGGGGGACCTTGCCGGTGACGACCGGACGGGTGCCGATCGGCGGCGAGATGTTATGGGCCCAGATCGTCTCGTTCTGGAATCCGCCACCGGGGTTCTCCATCCGGGTCAGCGTCGGGCCACCGCCTGCCTGGAAGCGAACGAAGGAGCCGCTGCCATCGAAGAGCTGACTCTCGCCGGCGAGCTGGACCGTTCCGTAGAACAGCTCGCGAATGTTGGGCTGGCCCGTCGTGAAGTCATAACCGGGGCCGGAGTCGTTGAGCACCGTGTTGCCGGCCGGAATCAGATTGTGGGATGTGCAGCGGCTCAGCAGGTCGGTCTGCCGGAAGAGCGAGGGCGACGAGCCGACGGTCCGCCCCAACCCCGGGCCGGCCGCAGCGAGGTAGCGGGCATCGTTGCCCAGCTCGCGCTTGCGCAGCAGCCTCTTGACCTGGACGAGCCACGGAATGCCGGTCCGGATCGTCTCCGGGAGCTGACGGATGCCGGGCTCGAGCTGGATAGCCAGGGACCGGAACGGTGGGAGCGCCTGGTCCAAGTGCCGCAGCGCCGGGCGCGCCTCCTCGAGGGTCGGGGCGAGCTCGCGGATCGTGGCGGAGAGGTTCGTCGACTCGGAGGCGAGCGCGGCCGTCGTCGTGTTGAAGTTCGTGATCAGACCCTTGAGCGCGTCCTCATCCGAGGCGAGCTCGCCGAACAGGTTGCGCTGGCCGCGGATGAGGTTGGACAGGTCGTGGTTGCGCTCGCCGAGAAGCGCCTGGTTGACGATCGCGGAGCTGCGGCCGGCCTTGCCGCCGTAGCGGAAGGTCTGGTTCAGGGCCTGCGCGGCGGTCTTGCCCTTGACGGCCTGCACCTGGGTCTTGTCCTCTTCGGCGGTCGGGACGTGGGTCAGGGCATCGCCGTAGCCCTTGAGCGTTCGCTTGAGGTCACCCCGGTTGTTCTTCTGCAGCGCGGTGAGGATCTCGTCCAGCTGCACCGCCGTGGCGGTCTGGGTGGCCGGGATGTCATCCCCGCTCGAGAGGTTCGGAGCCTGCGGGCTGCCGGGCCGCAGATCGAGGAAGAAGTTCCCCTCGAGGAACAGCCGCGGTCGGATCGTCACGGTGGCGTCCTTGTGGATCGGGAGGCCCTCGTCGTCGATCGTGAAGGTGGCCTCGGCCATGTTGCCCTTCGACGTGATGTCGATGACCTTGCCGACGTTGACGCCCGCGATGCGGACCGGCGAGTCCGGCTTCAGGGTCGTGGCGTTCTCGAACGTCGCGTGAAGCTCGTAGCCGCGGCTGGTGAACGGGATCCGCTTGCTGAACGCCAGGAAGGATGCAAGGGCAAGGATCAACACGAGGACGAGGCCGATCTTCGCCGGGCTCGGCCCGCGGTAGCTGCGCCCGAAGATCCGCGGGTCCGGGGCCTCCTCCCACGGCTTGTAGCGGACCGGGCCGCGCCGCTTGCGCCGGAACAGGCTCACTTGAGCTGGTCCTTCGTCTGGTCATCGGTGACAATTCCCGAGTTGCCGGGCACATTGCCGATGACCTTCTTGCCCGCGATGTAATTCTCGTTGCCAGCTTCGCATTCGCGCGGATGCTGCCCGGGTGAAGCGGTGTTCGGGTAGGGGTTCGAATGGAGGAAGTTCGCCCTCGCATTCAGCTCCTGACCCGGGATCGTCTCGCTGCCCGTCTTGTTGGGCGGGGCCGATGATGGGCTCGTCTCGTTGTTCGGGAGCCCGCCAGGGCTGGACATCACGAGGAAGCGCTGCCCGGTACCGATACCGTCGCCGACGCTGAACAGCTGCTCAGCGTTTCGGAACAGCAGCGTGCCGTAGTTGCACACCGACTGGGCCGGAGCGACGAAATGGAGCGTCGGGGAGAGGTAATTCACGGTCTGGGTAGCTCGCGAGATCCCTGCCTGGACATCCTTGTTCGTCGCGAAGCGCTCGAGCGCGTCGGCGGTGGGCGGGAGCTGGGCGTTCAGCGATGGCGCTCCGGGCAGCACGTCGGCGCCCGTCTCCAGCGCGGACGCGATCTCCGGTGCGGTCCGATCGAGGGCCCGCACCCCCGGGCGAAGATCGGCGAACAGCGCGGCGCTGTGGCGCAGGAAAGTGCTGATCCGTGGCGAGGTGCGCGTCAGCGTGTCGAGCGTCGGCGGGGTCTCGGAGATCGTCTCCTGGATGAACGGCCTGGCGACCGATGCCAGCGCAGCGAACGTCGTGTCGAGCGAGACGAACATGTGGGCCTGGGTCTCGGCGACCGGTGCAACCTCGGCGGCCGCGTCGCCGGCGGCGCGGAAGAAACGGGCGAGCCCGGTGTTCTTCGACGCGAGGTTCCGTGCGACGGGCTCGAGCCGGCGAAGCAACGGACGAAGCTGGCCGAGCGCGGCGTTCAGCTGCGGACCGCGCCCGGCGAGAACGGCGCCGAACTGGACCAGGTTCTGGCGGATCGCGGTGCGCGTCGGACCATTGAAGGTGTTCAAGACCTCGTCGAACTCGACCGGGTGGGGGTGAGCGGCGCTGAGTGGGAGCTGCGAG
The DNA here is from genome assembly GCA_035265465.1 of Solirubrobacterales bacterium. GTDB lineage: Bacteria > Actinomycetota > Thermoleophilia > Solirubrobacterales > 70-9 > AC-56. The sequence continues at coordinate 4,952 of DATFON010000095.1, forward strand.
CCCTCGGGATAGCCCCGGTCGTTGTCGGTGCGATTGATCTCGAGGTACTTGAGACCCAGCGCCGACTTTGCCCGCACCACCACCGTCGATCCCCTGGGGATCGGGTCCACGTTCTTGTCCAGCTTCAGGTCAGCCTGCGCCGTCACCCTGCCGTTCGGGTGCGACACCGGCTTGACGTCCTCGACGAATCCCACCCGGACCCCACCGATCCGCACCTCGTTGCCGGGAACGAGCGTCGCGGCGTTCGGCACCTGCACCGAGATCCGATAGCTCGGCACGAAGGGCAGCCCGTTGTTGGCGTTGTAGGCGAGGAAGACGGCCAGGATCACGATCAGGGTCGTGACCGCGCCGACCATCGTCGGGCTGGACGCGATGGCGCCGACCCCGCCTCGCCTCACGGCGATGTCTCCTGACCGGGCGTCGTGTATTGCGCGGGAGGCGCGCCGCTGTCCTTCACATGGCCCTGCCTGCCGATGATCGTGTCGAGCAGGTCACGCGCCGCGTCGAGCGATGGCCCGTGCGGTTCCCGCCGCTCCCGCGAGCCAGAAGCCGACGACGCAGCGCCGGCGAGGTCTCCCTGGGCGTCGAACGGTACGGCGCCACCGGATCCGGTCGCGCCCGTCGTACTCGTGGGTTCCTTCGGGACAGCGATAGGAGGCTGAGCAGCCTTCGCGAGCTTGCCCACACTGGCTGCCCAATTGCCGCCGCAGCCCGGGACGAGGTTGTCAACGAGCTGCACGCACGACGGGGTGACCTGCAGGTTGGCGCGCAGGAAATGGCCGAACTGGTCGAAGCCGTTGATGCCGCCGTTGGTGAAGTAGAGGAGCTTCATGAGCTCCTCGTTGCCGCCGCTCTGCCGGAGGCTCGACAGGAGCTCGGAGAGGCCCCGCGCCGCCGGCGGCGCCTTCCGCGCGAGGTTGCGGATCTTCACCAGGATCGGGTCGGAGTTGACGATCGGCTGAGCGCTCTTCTGCGCGGCCTCGCCCAGGGTGACGAGCGCCGGCGTCGAGGCCTTCGCGAACGGGCCGAGGGCCTTCGTGGAGCGGGTGATACCGGGGGCGGCGTCCGCGAAGTCGGCGAAGGTGGGGCGCGCCTGGTCGGCGAAGCGCTTGAGCTGCACCATCTGGCGACGCAACGCTTCGAGGGCGGCCGGGAACTTCTCGAACCCGGCCTCGAGGTCCGCGCTGCGCTCGGCGGTTGCCTCGCCGGCGGTGTTGGCGTTCCGGATGAAGCTGGCCACCTTCTGGCGCTCGCGCGCCAGAGGCGCCAGCACGCGGTCGGAGTCGGCGGCGAGCTTTGAGAGGGTGCGGTTCTGGCGCGCGAGCTGCGCCAGCACGCGGTCGGTCTCGCGAAGCGCCGGGTTGGCTCGCTTGACGATCGCCTCCAGGTCCTTGCCGCGAGCCGCGAGCCCCGCTCCCAGGTCGTTCAGGATCAAGCGGAACCGGTCCGCGAACGGCTCCCGCATGATGTTGTTGACGAGGTCGATGTCGACCTCCTTGCCGTTGTTCTGGAGCGGCAGGAAGCGCTGTCCCGCACCGGGCTGGCCGGATTGGATGACGTCCAGGGGTGGAGGCGGCTCCGTTCCGGGGGCGTGAGGCTGGGTGGGCTGGCAGTCCACGTACTTCTCGCCCAGGAGCGAGGCCGGCCGGATGATGCACGAGGCGTCGGTGCGGAAGTCCTGGAAGCCCGGATCGGTCATGTCCATCACGACCACGGCCTTGCCAGGGTCGGGGCTGCCATCGCGGTTGGCGGACTCTCCCGGCTCGGTCACGTCGACCGACGCCACGCTGCCGACCTTGGCGCCGGCGATGCGCACGTCCTCGCCGGTCACCAGGAAGGCCCCGTTGTCGAAGATGCCGCGGACCTCGTAGCTGCCGCCCGAACCTCCGGATCCCTGCCCGAAGAACACCAGGGCCACCGCGGCGAGCAGGGCGGCTGTCGCGACGATCCTCCTCATGGGCCGGGCGGGACGTCGGAGGGATCGCACTCGCCGTTGAGGTTGCCGGCGTCGAGGAAGGGGTTGGATCCGGGGATCGGCTGCGTGGCGCCACCCGGGCACCGGGTGAACGTCCCGAAGGAGAGATCGCTGAACTGCTGGCTCAGCGGGATCGGCTCGAGGTCGCCCGGCGAGTGTCCGATGCAGACCGGGTTGGTGTCGCCCGCGGTGCAGTAATGGAACGGATTTGCCTCCGCGGTGGAGACGCGGACGTAGTGCCCGTCGGCGTCGTAGTAGGAGGCGTCCTGCCCGAACTTCGAGATCCAGGCGAACAGGTCTGGCGAGTACGGGCGGGCGAAGCTGATCACCGGCTGGGAGTCGTTCAGCCCCTGGATCGCGTGGGGCACCGCCCGGCTTGCGGCGCGCTCGGCCCGTGGCTGGTCGCGGAGGGCATC
>DATFON010000096.1:0-3369 GCA_035265465.1 Solirubrobacterales bacterium
CAGCGCTACAGGGAGCTCCAGGACATCATCGCCATCCTCGGGATCGAGGAGCTCTCCGACGAGGACCGGCTCACCGTCAACCGCGCCCGCAAGATCGAGCGCTTCCTCTCGCAGCCGTTCTTCGTCGCCGAGGCGTTCACCGGCCGGGACGGCATCTACGTCCCAGTCGATGAAACCGTCCGGGGCTTCCGCGAGATCCTCGATGGCAAGCACGACGACCTGCCCGAGCAGGCCTTCTACATGAAGGGAACGATCGACCAGGTGGTCGAGGACGCCCGCAGCGAGGGGCGCCAGGACAAGCCCGAGGACGAGAAGAAGGACGACGAGGGCGAGGCGAAGACCGAGGAAAGCCAGGACCAACAGGAGGGCGCCGAGGCGCAGGAAGAGGGCTCGGATGCCGAGGCCTCCGGCGACGATGAGAGCGAGCCCGAGGAGGCCGCCGGACCTGGCGAGCCCGAGCGCGAGGGCCAGGCCGCCTCGGAGGCCGGCCAGTAGCGCGTGGCGGACGAGCGGCACACTCTCGAGGCCCAGGTCCTGACCCCCGAGGGCGAGGTCTTCAGCGGCGAGCTCACGCAGCTCTCCACCCGCACCTCGGTGGGCGAGATCGGGATCCTCGCCCGGCACGCGCCGATGGTCGCCCGGCTTGTCCCCGCCGAGCTGCGCCTTCACCCACCCGACGGGGAGGTCGAGCGCTACGCACAGGGTGAGGGCTGGTTGGAGGTGTTCGCCAACCGGGCGCGGGTCCTGATCGCGGAGGCGATTCCGCCCGACGACTTGGACGCGGGTGATCTGCGGGAGCGCCTCGATGAGGCCGAGCAGCGCCTGAGCGACGCCGAGGAGGGCTCGACGGCCCACGAGCTCGCCGAGCGCGAGAAACGCCGCTTCGAAGCGTTTCTGGAGATCGCAGAGCGATAGCGCGTAGCAGGCAGCAGGCAGAGCTCTGATCGGGCCTACCTCTGCATGCTGCATGCGGCAAGCTGCATGCTGAGATGGAAGCCCGCGCCCTGACCGAAGAGCTGATCGGCTACGACACCTCCACGGCCGAGGGCATCAAGCTCTGCGCCGGCTTCGTGAAGGGCTGGCTGGAGGCCCGCGACATCGTCGCCGAGCAGATTGGGGTCCGCGGCCTCCCGGTGACGATGGCCGAGGTGGGCCCCGCCGACGGCCAGCAGGTCGTGCTGCTTCACGGCCACGTCGACGTGGTGCCGGGCAGGCAGGAGCAATTCATGCCGCGTGTAGACGGAGACCGCCTCTACGGGCGCGGTGCCTACGACATGAAGGGCGCGCTCGCGTGCCTCCTGCTGGCGCTCGCCGACCTTCGGGGGCAGGAAGCCGTGCGGGTCCGGCTGGGCGTCGTCCCGGATGAGGAGTCCGAGGAGGAGACGGACCGCGGTGGGGATCGGCTGGTGGAGGCGGGTTTCCTCGGTGACTTCGCGATCACGGGCGAGCCCACCGACCTCCACGTGGGCGTCGCGGCGAAGGGCGTGCTCGCGATGCGGCTGCTGGTGAGCGGTCGCGCCGCACACGGCGCCACGCCCTGGCTCGGCGAGAACGCGATTCTTCGTGCCTACGAGGTGTTCCGAGAGCTCGAGTCGCTACCGTTTGCGGGCCAAAGCTCGGAGCTCTTCGATCGGCCGTCGATCAATCTCGGCCGCATCCTGGGCGGCGACGCTCTGAACAAGGTTCCCGATTCCTGTGCCATCGATGTGGACGTTCGCTACCTGCCTGAGCAGGACCCCGGAGAAATACTCGCGCAGGTTCGCGAGCTGCCAGGTACTCGCGTGATCTCGACCTTCTCCCGCCCGCCGGCGGAGGTGGACCCCGACTCGCCGTACGTCCTCGCGCTGCGGCAGGCCGCGGGCTCGCAGGGCGACGGCACCGCCCGCGGGATCGTCGGTCGCGACGGCGCCTCGGACGCGGTCTCGTTCATCCGTGCCGGGGTCCCGGCCGTGGAGTTCGGACCGGTGGGAGGGGGCCATCACGGTCCCGAGGAGTGGGTGTCGGTGCCGTCGCTCGAGAGGTACCGGCGCTCGATCGTGGAATTCGTCAACCAGCTGCCCCATACCGTTCAGCAGGAGGGGCCCGCGTCCGGGCAAGAGGCGAGTTGACCGAGCGAGATAACGACTCCAAGCCGACCGACCGGGGCGACGAGGTCTCGACCGACGAGCCCGTGGGCGACGAGGGCGCCGGTGTCGAGCCGACCGCCTCGGAGCCAACCCCCGCCACCTGGGCTGGCCGGCGACGGCAAAGCGCCCCCGAGGACGCGGGCGAGCACGACCAGCTTCCTGCGGACGAGTCCGAGGAAGCGCCTCCGGCAGGTGATGAGGCCCGCGACGCCGAGGCCGAAGAGGCCGAGGGGGACGATGAAGCTGGCGAGCCCGAGGCGGAGGTCGATGCCGTGGAGCCCGACGACGCCGACGGCGAGGATGAGGAGGCAGCCGCCGGCGACACTGCCGAGCGCCTGAGCCAGGACACGGTCGAGGCGAACACACTCGCGCTTGGAGATCGCGAGGCGGCTCGCGAGGCCGCGCTCGCAGGTTTGCGCGCCAGGGCCGCCGAGAATGCCTCGAAGCCAGGGACCGAGGCGATCACGGCGCCGCCTCCGAAGACGCCGAAGCCAACCGAGGCCCAGGCTGACGGCCAGCAGCCGCCCGCGCAGGCGCCGCCGGCGCCGGTCACCCCGGCCGAGGAGACGGACGATGAGCCTCCCCCCCGGGGGATCTGGGCGCGGTTCGCGGCCGGCTCGGCGCTGATCATCGTGGCCATGGCGACCGCGACGGCGCTGAGCGGCTTCTTCTTCGTAAACGGGCTCCTGGATGGGTTTGAAGGCGTGCAGCCTGGAATCGAGAACGAACTGGTGGTTGCCCACCCCGGCGACCCGCAGACGATCCTCATCCTGGGTTCGGACGAGCGGCCCGAGGACAAGGCCATCGGGGCTCGATCGGACACGACGATCCTGCTGCGGATCGCGTCGAATCAGATCACGGTGCTGTCGATCCCGCGTGACCTGAAGGTGAACATCCCCGGCCACGGGATCGACAAGTTCAACGCCGCTTACACGGAGGGTGGGCCGAAGCTGACGGTCAAGGTCGTCAAGCAGCTCACCGGGATCACCGACATCAATCACGTCGTGAACGTCAACTTCACCGGCTTCGCGGATGCCGTCAACTCGATCGGCTGCGTCTACGTCGACGTCGACCACCACTACTACCATTCGAACGTCGGCCTGGCGGCCGCCGAGCAGTACGCCGAGATCGACATCCCGGCCGGCTATCAGCGGATGTGCGGGTACAACGCGCTCCAGTACGTCCGCTACCGCCACGACGACAACGACCTCGTCCGGTCGGCGCGCCAGCAGGAGTTCCTGCG
>DATFON010000097.1:0-2816 GCA_035265465.1 Solirubrobacterales bacterium
CCGTGCCGCGCCACGTCGCCTTCCTCCGCGCCATCAACATCGGCGGCCGCCGCGCCAGCGGCCAGCAGCTGACCAGCTGCCTCGAGAACCTCGGATTCCAAAACGTCGCCGCATTCCGCGCGAGCGGCAACCTGATCTTCGACGCCGACCGCGAATCGCCAACCGCCCTCACCAAGCGAATCGATCAGGCCCTCACGGAATCGCTTGGCTACGACGTCCGCAGCTTCCTGCGGACCGCCGCCCAGGTCCGTTCGATCGCGGCCCTCGACCCGTTCCCCCCCAACGTCATGCAGGCCTCCGCCGGCAAGCTTCAGGTCGCCCTTCTCGCCAAACCGCCATCGAAGCGGGCGCGCGACGAGGTCCTCGCCATGGCGACCAACGCCGACCCGCTCGCAATCCACGGCCGCGAGCTCTACTGGCTGCCGAGCGGCCGCACGATGGAGACCGACCTGAACCTCCGTGCGATCGACAGCCTCATCGGCGAGAACACCCGGCGGACGAAGAGCATGATCCAGGAGATCGCCGCGAAGTTCCTCGAGTGCTGATCCGCCGTTACCCTCCGCGGACGCGACGCGGAGGTACTGATGACGTTCTTCAAGCTCCGGACCCCGCCGGCCCTCGCTGTGGCCGCCGCCATCGCCGCGCTGACTGCCGCGACGGCGCTCGCCGGGAACACCACGCGCTTCGATTCGAAAGTGACGCTCTCCAGGAACGACCCATTCCACGGCGAGGTCAAGTCGCAGAAGCACGCCTGTGTGGCGCACCGCACCGTGAAGGTGTTCAACGCCCAAGCCGCACCGAACGGCCTGTTCGACAAGACGAAGACGGACAGTGATGGCGACTGGTCGATCGACGCAATGCCAAACGGCGACTTCTACGCCAAGGTGAAGCGCCACAAGAAGCACGCCGACGGAAACACCTTCGTCTGCCGGTCCGATCTGTCGCCGGTGCGCACCTTCGATAAGTAGCCCGGCGGGCACCGAGGCCTGCCGACTGCACGCGCCCTCTACGGCGCGTCGAAGCGAATCAAGCTGAACACCTCGGGACTGCGCAGCCTCGCGCTCCCGCCCAGGAACGAGAGCTCCATCAGGAACGAGATCCCGACCACCTCGGCGCCCGCCTTCTCGACCAGGTCCTCGATCGCCGCCATCGTCCCACCGGTGGCGATCAGATCGTCGTGAAGGAGCACTCGAGCGCCGGGCGCGAGCGCGTCGACGTGCATGTGCAGCTCGTCGATCCCGTATTCGAGCTCGTACGACACCGATGCCGTCTCGAACGGCAGCTTCCCCGGCTTGCGCACCGGAATGAATCCGGCCCCGCACCTCGCGGCGATCGCGGCGCCGAGGATGAACCCGCGCGCCTCTGGCGCCACGACGACATCCGCCTGAAGTGGACGCGCATGCTCCGAGAGCGCGTCGATCGCCCGTTCCAGATGCGGCGGGCTTGCAAACAGCGGGGTCGCGTCCTTGAACACGATCCCCGCCTGGGGAAAGTCCGGGATGTCGCGGACAAGCTCCTTGAGATCGCTCATATATAGGCTCCGCATTGTGAAGCAGGTCGCCGACGGGGTCTGGCACCTCGACACGTTCTTCATCCCGAACTCGATCAACGCCTACCTGATCGAGGACGTCCTCATCGACGCCGGAACCCGCCACTCCGGCGGCAAGATCCTGCGCCAGATCGGGTCACACAACGTCTCCGCCCATGCCCTGACCCACTCCCACCCCGACCACCAGGGCGCCTCCCACGAGGTCTGCGACACGCTGGGCATTCCCCTATGGGTCGGCGAGCGCGACGCCGACGCCGCGGAGAATCCCGACCTCATCCGCCAGCGCCAGCCCGACAACCTCATCGCCCGCTTCTACCTCAAAATCTTCATCGGCCCCGGCCACTCCGTGGACCGCCACCTCCACGAGGACGACGAGATCGCGGGCTTCCAGGTGCTCGACGTCCCGGGCCACTCCGCCGGCCACGTCGCGTTCTGGCGCGAAACCGACGGCGTCCTGATCCTGGGCGATGTCCTGACCAACATCGATCAGCTCACCGGCCTGCCAGGCCTCCACGAGCCGAAGCCCTACCTCACGCCGGACCCGCCGCAGAACCGCCGCTCCGCCAGGCGCCTAGCGACGCTCGAGCCGAAGGTCGTGCTCTTCGGTCACGGCGCCCCGCTTCGCGACACCCGCAAGTTCGTCGACTTCATCGAGAAGCTTCCGGCCGACTAACAGCCTGAGCGCTCCAGCTCCCGGGCCGCATCGAAGGCGGGCTGTGCGGACTCCGGCAACCCTCGGCGCACCCTCCACGCCGCCCCCGAGAATCCCAAGTTCGCGACCATCGCGAAGCCCGCCTCGTCCTCGCGCAACGCCAGAAGCAGGTGAGCCACCCGGTCGGCGGCGGGCAGACCCTCGGTCTCAGCGACCCGCACGCACCAGCAGTCGACCCGTCGCCCGCCGGGCCGCACCATGATCGCCCCGCGCTCGCCCACGAGCCACACGCCCAACCGACCCCGTTGCACAGCCACTCCCGAGCGCCGCAGGAGCTCGCGTTCCCGGTGTCCCACCAGGTCGCCCAGCAATCCGAGCGCAACGCCCTCGGCCGCCGTATCGGCGCCGTCACGCCGCGCGCCGCTTCGTTCGCTTCCCAGCGGGACCAGCGAACGCGCGCCACGCCGCGCCTGGAGCCTGGGGACGATCCAGGCGTGCGCGAAGCAACCCAGCGCCACGGGCAGCGTCCACGGCGAGAGCGCCAGCAACCCGATGCCCGGCGCCGTGAAGACGACCACGACCGCCATAGTCCACAGCGTCCAGCGCCGGCCGTCG
>DATFON010000098.1:0-5038 GCA_035265465.1 Solirubrobacterales bacterium
CAGATGGTCAACCACGGCCTCGTGGTGGGCGGCATCTTCCTCATCATCGCGCTGCTCTGGGAGCGATCCGGGACCGAGGACCTGACGCGCCTCAGCGGGCTCGCGACTCGCGCCCCCGTGCTCGCGGCGCTGTTTCTGGTCATCACCCTCGGCAATCTCGCCATGCCCGGAACGGCCAACTTCATCGGCGAGTTCTACATCCTGATCGGCGTCTTCCAGGCGAAGATCGTCTACGCGTTCGTGGCATCGCTCGGGGTGGCGCTGGCCGCGTATTACGCCATCCGCCTGTTTCAGCGCACGATGCACAACCGGCCGACCGAGAACGCGGACTCGCGTGAGATCGGTCTCCGCGACGCTGTAGTGATCGCGCCGCTAGTCGCCTGCATCGTCGGGCTCGCGCTGTATCCGGGCCTGATCCTCGGCCGAGCTGACAGCTCGGTGGAAGCGACAACTGCCGCGGTTCATCCGGAGCGCAATGTGATCACCGTCGAGGGACTGCGAGCCCAGCGATGACCTTCACCGCCCCACACATCGACTACGCCGGTATCTCGCCCGTCATCGCGCTGACGGTCGGGATCTGCGCGGTGCTCATCGGCGGCGTTTTCACCTCGCGCCATCAGCGGCTGGTCGTGTCGGCGCTGTCGCTGACGACCCTGGGAGCGGCGGCGGGCCTGAGCATCTGGCAATGGGGAAACCAGGAGGACCTGGTCGCGGGGGCGCTGCGCCTGGACGAGCTCGGGCTCTCCGCGTCGCTCATCGCGATCTTCGCCGCCGCGGTCTGCATCCCGCTGTCGTGGCGCGACCCCGCCGCGGAGCCGGAAGGCACCGAGCCGCGTCACACCGAGTTCCAGGCGCTGCTCCTCTCGTCGGTGCTCGGCATGACCCTGCTCGCCCAGGCGCAGAACCTGATCGCCTTCTTCGTCGCCCTTGAGTTGCTGTCCGTACCGCTATACGTGCTGTGCGGCTCGGCGCGGCGCCGCGAGCGCTCGCTGGAGTCGGGGCTGAAGTACCTGATCGTCGGATCGCTGGGCTCCGCGACTCTCCTCTACGGCCTTGCGCTGATCTACGGCGTCGCTGGATCGACCGACTTCGGCTCGATCGACCAGGTGCTAACCAACGGCAACGCGTCCGACTCGCTGGTGCTGATGGGCGTCGCGCTGATCGCCACCGGCCTGGCGTTCAAGATCTCGATCGCCCCATTCCACCAGTGGACGCCCGACGTGTACCAGGGAGCCCCGACGCCGGTCACGGCGTTCATGGCGGTGGCGACGAAGGCCGCGGCGTTCGTCGCGCTCGTGCGCCTATTCGACTTCGCCCTCGGCTCGATCGTCGACGACTGGCAGCCGGCGCTCTCGGTGCTGGCGATCATCTCGATCGCGGTCGGCAATATCGGGGCGCTGGGCCAGGACTCGCTGAAGCGCCTGATGGGCTACTCCGGAGTCGCCCAGGCCGGCTACATGCTCGTTGGCGTCGCGGCCGCGTCGGAGGTCGGGGTGAACGCCCTGGTCTTCTATCTCGCCGCGTACACGCTCATGAACCTGGCCGCATTCGCGGTCATCGTCATCCGAGAGCGGGAGACGGGCTGGGGCGACGACATCAAGTCGGTGCAGGGCCTCGGCCGGGAGCGCCCGGAGCTCGCCTGGCCGCTGACGATCTCCATGCTGGCGCTGGCCGGATTGCCCGCAACGGCTGGATTCATGGGCAAGCTCTTTCTCATCGAGGCGGCCGTGGATGCCGAACACACCTACCTGGGCGTGGCGATCGCGATCGGGACGATGATCTCCCTGGCCTACTACCTGCGCGTCGTGGCGGCGGTGTGGATGCGGCCGGAGGCGGAGCCCGCCCCAGCCATGGCCGGCGGATCGCCGGAGGCAGACCCGAGAGAAGCCCGCGCGCCCCGCGGTACGCGCTGCCTGGCGATCCTCGTTCCGGCGGCAATATGCGCGGCCGCCACGGTGTTCTTCGGCGTCATCCCCTCACCCCTAGTCGATTGGGCGAACCACGCCGGCGGCGCCCTGGCACCCTTCCTCTGAGGGCTGTAAGAATCGCCGCATCGCGCAGCGGTATCAACGTCCCGGCTGGTTCACCGCGCATGTGTTCAATCCCGCGGTCGCCGTGCTCACGCGCCTTGGCCTGAGCGTCGCCGGATCCAGGGTTCTGGAGGTTCGCGGACGAACGACAGGCCAGCCGCGTCAAACGCCGGTCAATCCATTGACACTCGGCGGCACCCGATACCTGGTCGCCCCCCGCGGAAATACCCAGTGGGTGCGCAACCTGCGTGCGCGAGGCGAGGGGCGCCTGCTCGCCGGCCGGCGAGCTGAGGACTTCACGGCGGCCGAGCTCCCAGACGACGACAAGCCACCCATCCTGCGCGCCTACCTCAAACGCTGGAAGTGGGAGGTCGGCGTCTTCTTCGCCGGGGTCGGCCCGGACTCCACCGACGAGGAGCTCCGGGCCATCGCCGGCGACCACCCGATCTTCCGCATCGATTCTCGGTAAGAGGCCTAGCCAGGTCCCGCCTCGATCGCCTGGCGCACGTCCGACTCCCGGGGCTGTCGCCCGAACCCGGTGAGCACCCAGGTGGCTCCCGCTGCCGTCCAGGGATCGACGTCGGCTCCCGCCTGGATCTCCACCACCAGGTCGAACGGCGCGTTGCCGGGTCCCCGCAACCCGCGCACCTCGTCACCGAGCTCGGCCAGGGCCTTCGGCCCAGGGAGCTCGATCGGAAACAGGCCGTCCCAGCGAGCTGCACGGAGCACCGGTCGCCGGTTGGGCCACCGCGCCGCAACCCAGATGGGGATGCGAGGTCTCTGCAACGGGAGCGGCTCGAACTCACCGTCCCAGAACGCCTCGAGCCGTTCGAGTCCCTGGTCGAGAAGTCGCGCGCGCTGGCGAGCGTCCACGGCCTCGCCAAACTGATCGAACTCCCCGCTGCGATCGCTGCCCAACCCGACCCCGAGCGTCAAGCGCCCACGACTGAGGTGATCCAGGGTGACCGTCTCGCGCGCCAACTTGTGTACCCGGCGCCGCGCAAGGGGCGTCACCATCGGACCCAGCCGTAGACGCTCGGTCGCATAGGCGATGGCGCTGAGCGCCACCCAGGGGTCGGCAACTGCCCGCACCGGCGCCCGATACGCGACGTGGTCCCATAGGAAGACACCGTCCCACCCGCGCGATTCGGCGCTGGCTGCCAGATCCGCCAGCTTGCGGGGATCCGACAGCTCGTCGAACGGCGCCAGAAAGATCCCGCGGTTGACGCTCATGCAATCACGCTAGCGGCCCGAGCGCTGCTCCAAGCCTGGTAAGCCTCCCGCTCCATGCTGGGCATCGTGGCGGCGATCATCGCGGCGACCGGAGCCGGGATCTGGGCGGAGCGCCGCTACCGCGACCGGGCGGGGCTGGCGGCCCGGCGCTCGCTGCTCTTCGTCCTCTACTTCGTCCTCCCGCCGACGACTTTCTTCAACCTCGTCCGGGTCCATTTCGATGCCAACGTTGGCATCGGCATCGCGCTCGGGTTCGTCGCGCTCGCGGGCGCTGCGCTCGTCGCGTGGCTCGTCGCGTCTCGCCTCCTCGATCTCTCCCGGCCGGCGACCGGCTCGGTCCTCGTGTGCGTGGTGGTGGCGAACACCGGGTACCTCGGCTATCCGCTCGTGGCCGCCGTGCTCGGCTTCGACGACCTGTCCCAGGCGGTGGTCTACGACGTGCTCGTGTCGGGGACGGCCCTGCTCCTGGGGGCTTTCTCCATCGGGGCCGCCTTCGGCGACCGGGCGGGCGAAGGGCCGCGCCGGCGGATCGCGGCGTTCTTCACCCGCAATCCGGCCTTGTACGCGGCAGCCCTGGCCGTCATCGCCCCCGACGCGCTCGCGCCGACCGCCCTGGTCGACGCGTCCCGGATCGCGATCGTCGCGGTGCTCCCGCTCGGCTTCTTCGCGGTCGGCACCGCCCTGGCCGCCGAGGCGGAGGAGGGCTCGATGCCCATCCCGCCGCCCCTCGACGCCCCGGTTGCGCTCGCCGTGGCGATCCGCCTTATCGTCGCCCCCGGTCTGCTGTACCTGCTGGCGCTGTGGCTGATCGACCTCCCCGACCCATACCTGCTGCTGGCAGCGATGCCGTGCGGGATCAACACGATGGTGGTCACACATGCGTACGGCCTGGACCTGCGCGTCTCCGCGGGCGCGGTCGCATGGTCGACGGCGATTGCCGTCGTCGCCATCGTCCCGATCGGGCTGCTGACGTGAGCGTCAGTCGCGCTGGACGATCAGGTAGCGGTTGCCGTCCGGGTCGCGGAAGAAGAACATCGGCGGCACGTCGTCGCCCATGCGCATGACCTCCTCGTCGACATCCACTCCCCGGTCGCCCAGGGTCGCGTGGTCGGCGTCGACGTCGTCCGTGGCGAACCCGATGCGCGTCTCGACGCCCACGGGGTCGCCCTCCCTCGGCGGGACGATCGCGATCGACGTCTCCGCACCGGGTGGCGCAACCTCGAGCCAGCGCTCGCTGCCTCCGTAGGGAAGGTCGACACGCTTCTCGAACCCGAGCTTCTCGGTGAAGAACTCGAGCGTGCGATCCTGGTCGCTGACGGGAACGATCACGGTTCCGATCTGAGCGACGTGCGTGGTGGATTCGGTCTCGGTCAATTCGGGCCTCCTGTCGGTTGGTTGCATCGTTTTAGACAGCCCGCCGTCGCGAAACTCATCGGTCAGGCAAGTTGGGATGCTTTCAGCGTGCTCCATCACGTGTCGCTCGAGATCGCTCCCGACGAGGTGGAACGCGCCGTCGAGTTCTTCGGCCTGCTCGGCTTCGACTGGATCGCGGCCCCGGATCCGATCGCGCCCTTCGTGACCTGGCTCGAGGCGGGGACGACGCAAGTCCACCTGATCCACACCCCGGAGCCGACCACCCCGAGCCTCGGGCATCCGGCGGTGGTGGCAAACGACTTCGAATCCGCAGTCGCCCGCCTGCGCGATGCGGGCTTTCAGGTGGAGGAGGCAGGCGAGCTGTGGGGCGAGCGGCGCGGCTTCGCAGTCATGCCGGGTGG
>DATFON010000099.1:0-24224 GCA_035265465.1 Solirubrobacterales bacterium
GGGGCCGGACGCAGCTCGATCAGGTCCTCGATCGCGAGATCGTTCGCATTGAAGAGGCGGATCCATTCCCCGTACGGGAGCTGGAAGTTGACGCCCTCGTCGCCCTCGAACCGCCGCAGCTCGAAATAGTCGTTCTGCGGGCGCTCGTCGACCTCCTCGCGCTGCTCGTTCCAGAAGATGTCGAGGATCGGCGAGGGCATGGAGAAGGCCAGCAGGCCGCCGCGGCGCAGCAGGCGGGAGCACTCGGGAACGAGCCGTCGGGGATCGGCGAAGTTGAAGGCGCCGTGGTCGCAGAAGACGATGTCGAAGCTCCCGTCCCGGAGCGGCACCTCCTCCGCGCTCGCCTCGACCAGCGGGAACTCGACGCCCGCGTCCGCCATCGCCCGTCGCGCGTGCTCCAGCTGGCGCGGCGAGAGGTCCAGCCCCACCGGTCGGGCACCGAGGCCCGCCAGCGAGATCGACCACTGCGCTGCCCCGCAACCCAGCTCCAGCACGTCAAGCCCGGCGACGTCGCCGAGGACGTTGAGCTCGGCCTCGGGGATCTGCCATACGCCCCAGGCAAGGCCGGCCTTCTCGGCTAGCTGGTCGCCGTGTCGCTCCTGGTAGGCGTCGCTGTCCCGCTCCCAGTACGCGCGGTTCTTGGCTACGTGGTCGGAGGGAGACGCCAGGGTGCTACTGCCCGTCGACGACCGAAACGGTGCGGCCGCGGCGGCCGATCTTGAACTCGACGACGCCGGGGCGGGTGGCGAAGATCGTGTGGTCGCGGCCGAGGCCGGTGCCCTCGCCTGGCCGGAATCGGGTGCCGCGCTGGCGCACGATGATCTCGCCCCCACCGACCTCCTGGCCGGAGAAGATCTTGACCCCGAGGTACTTCGGGTTCGAGTCGCGCCCGTTACGGCTTGATCCAAGTCCCTTCTTGTGCGCCATGACTAGCTCTCCTTCTTAGCAGACGAGGAACGCCGCGCGGCGGGCTTCTTGGCGGCCGGCTTCTTCGCTGCGGGCTTCTTCGCCGCCGGCTTCTTCGCTGCAGGCTTCTTGGGCGCCGGCTTCTTGGTGGCGCCCGCCGCCGGCTTGCGGGTGAGCATCCGCACGTCGGTCACCTCGAGTCGCGTCAGCCCCTGGCGGTGGCCGCCGCGCCGGCGATAGCCCTTCTTCGCCTTGTACTTGAAGATCCGGACCTTGGGGCCGCGCACGTGCTCGGTCACCACGGCCTCCACCTTCACCTTCTCGAGCTGGCCGCCGTCGAGCACGGCCTCCTTGTCGCCCTTGAACATGACCGCTCGCAGATTGACCTTGCTGCCCTCCTCGTCGGGCAGCCTCTCGACGAGCAGCTTTCCGCCCTTCTCGGCGCGGTACTGCTTGCCGCCTGTCTCGACTATCGCGTAGCTGTTCGCCATCTTCAATCCGAATCGGGGTGACTAGTCGCCGTTGGAGGGGTTCTGGGCCCGAGCGCGCGAACGGCGCCTACCGCCCCTTCGGCCGCGGCGCCGTCGCGAGGAACCGGATTCTAGGGGGTCCCCGTCCGAAGCGCGGTCGCCTTCCCCACCGTCGGTGTGGTCGGCTTCACCACCGTCGGTGGCAGCTTCCCCGTTGCTCGGCGTCTCCGGGCCTCCGACCAGCGAGGCTGTGGCGGCGGCCCGCCCGACGCTTTCGATCCGCACCAGCCGGCGATTTCCGACGAGAGGCCCTCCGCCCGTGACGCTCACGATGTAGGAGTCGACTCGCGCGACCGCGTCGTCCACGTTGTACATGTGCGGCTCCTCGATCCGCACCAGCACCTCATCTCCCACCTGGAACGGCAGCGCCCGCTCCTCGATCTGCGCGCGGGTCCCGCTGTCCACGACGTCGAACGTGTCCAGCGGCAACGCGTCGCCGCCCTCGAAGTGGAAATGCCTTCCCGACGCCTCCTCGAGCTCGTGCAGAGGACTGTCCTCGCGCAGGAGCTCGGCGGCCACCTTCGGGTTCACGCGAACCAGGAAGGCCTCGGGCCGGGAACGTTCCTCCACCAGGTCACGAAGCTGGCGTACAACCTGGATGGCGACCGTCTCCTCGGACTTCACCACACCCTCGCCGTCACAGGTGGGGCAGCGCTTCGTCAGGATCTCGCGCACGCCGTCGGTGACGTTCTGGCGGGTCATCTCCACCAGGCCGAGCGGAGAGACGTCCATGACATAGCTCTTGGTCTTGTCGGCGTCGAGCGCCTTGCGCAGGGTCTTCAGGACCTGATCGCGGTTTCGGGCCCGCGCCATGTCGATGAAGTCGATGACGATGATCCCGCCGATGTCGCGAAGGCGCAGCTGACGCACCACCTCCTCGGCGGCCTCGACGTTGACCCGGGTGATCGTGTCCTCCAGGCGGCCCTTGCCGCGGCCGGTGAAGCTTCCGGTGTTGATGTCGATCACCGTCAGCGCCTCGGCGTAGTCGATCATCAGGTAGCCGCCCGAGGGCAGATCCACTCGCCGGGAGAGCACCGACCGATAGGCCTCCTCGATGCCCATCTTCTCGAACAGTGGCTGCCTGTCCTTGTACAGCTCCACGTGCTCGACCAGCTCGGGTGCGGTGCGCTGGAAGAAGCTCGTGACCCGGTGATGCTGCTTCTCATCGTCGATGATCGCGCCGTCGAACTCCTTGGCGAGCACGTCGCGCAGCACCCGGATCGACAGGTCCGCCTCCTGGAAGACCATCGCCGGCGCCCTGACCTCCTCGGCCCGGCGCTGGACCACCTCGTACAGCTTCTTCAGGTACTCGATGTCGCGCTCGAAGTCCGCCTTGCGTGCACCCTGCGCCGCGGTTCGCACGATCACGCCGCCGGGGCCCTTGTGGATCTTCTGGAGGAGCTTGCGCTGCCGGTCACGTTCGGCATCGGACAGGCGCCGGCTGGCGCCCACCCCGCCACCGCTCGGCATGTAGACCAGGTAGCGGCCGGCGATCGACAGCTGCATGGACAGGCGCGCGCCCTTGGTCTTGAGCGGGTCCTTCACGACCTGCACGAGGACCTCCTGCTTGGGCTTGATCAGCTCGTCGATCCGGCGGCCGCGGCCGCGGCCCCTGCGGGGCGCCGCCTCACCGCCGGGCAGCACAATCTCGTCGACGTGCAGGAACCCGTTGCGGTCGAGGCCGATGTCGACGAACGCCGCCTCCATTCCCGGAAGCACGTTGTCGACGACTCCCTTGTAGACATTGCCAACGATCGACCGTTGGCCGCGGCGCTCGACGTAGAGCTCGGCCACCTTGAAGGAGGGATCGCCCCCCGACCGGGCCGAGCCCTTGCCTTCGAGCACCGCCACGCGGGTCTCGCCCGCGTCGACTGAAACCAGTATTCGCTTTCTCAGTTAACTCACCTCAGAGTAGGTAGGTACCTCTTGCGAAATCAGCGCAAGAGGTCCGCCCTGCTCTTGGAGGTAAGCCGCGCTTGCACGTAGATGCTCTGCAGGAGCCCGATCGCCATGAACGTCACGACGACCGAGGACCCTCCGAAGCTCATCAGCGGTAACGGGATGCCGGTCACCGGCATGATCCCGATCGCGACGCCCACGTTCACGAACACCTGGCACATGAGCATGGCCGCGATGGAGCCGGCGATCACGCTCCCATACAAGTTCTTCGAAAGCGTCATTATGCGCAGCGCCCTCCATATCAGCAGGGCGAAAAGGGATAGTACGAAAGCAGCACCGACGAAGCCGAAGCGTTCTCCGATGACGGAGAAGATGAAGTCGGTGGTGCGGTCGGGCACGAAGCCATGCTCCGTTTGCGTGGAGTCCTGTCCGCGCCCTGTCTTGCCGCCGGACCCGATCGCGATCAGCGACTGATCGATCTGATACGTCGCGTCGCGAGGGTCCGAGCTGGGATTCAAAAACGATGTGAGCCGCTCCTGCTGGTAGTCCTTCAGCACCGGATGTCCGATGGCCGGGGCGATCACCAGCACCGCCGCGACGGCGGCTGCCAGCAGTCCCCCCAGCAGCGCGAAGTGCGTCCAGCGCACCCCGACGATGAACAGCGTCGCCAGGGTGATCACGATGTACACGACCCCCGTCCCCAGGTCCGGCTGCATGATCACGATCAGCGCCGGCACGAAGCCCAGCAGGAGCAACCGCGCGGTCCGCTGGCGTTCGCCAATGCGCCGTCCGCGATCGATCGCGAACCCGGCGAGGGCTGTAATCAACAGCACCTTGCCGAGCTCGGACGGCTGGAACGTGAAGAAGGGAAGCTCTATCCATCGTCTCGAGCCGCGCGTGGCCTCGCCCAAAAGCAGCACCAGGATGATGGTGCTCATCATCGCCGTGTAGAGCCCGACGCGCAGCTCCCTGAAACGAGAGTAGTCGACGCGGGCGATGGCAAGCATCAGGGCGATGCCCAAAACCGCATAGATCGCCTGACGAATGACGTAGAAGTGCGGGTTGTGGGCGATGTCCTCCCCGGTGGTCGCGCCGAGCGTGACGAGGCTGAACCCGATCAGGCCGAGCGCCGCCACGAGGAGCAGCGGGTCCATGGCGAGCAGCCCGCCGCGCTCCGCCGCGCTAGCCCGGCGCTGTCCCTCGAACGGGCGCGGATAGGCGTCGGACACCATCAGTCGTACCCGCCGATCACGCCCGTCTCGATCGGGTCGAGGTTCGGCGCCTTGCCGCCGGCCGCCTTGGCCTGCTCCGGGTGCGCGTTGTAATAGGCCTCGAGGATCTGCTTCGCCGCCGGCGCCGCCGATTCGACGCCGAAGCCTCCCTGCTCGATCGTCGTCGCGACGACGATCTTGGGGTTTGGATACGGCGCCAGGGAGACGTACCACGACTGGTCGCCCGTCGGCGGACGCTCGGCCGTTCCGGTCTTGCCCGCCATCGGGACCGGGAAGTCGGCGAACACGTCGTATGAGGTCCCGGACGGCTCCTGTGCGGCTGCGTGCAGACCCTCCAGGATCGCCGAGCGGTACGAGGGATCGATGTCCAGGTGGCGCTGCGGCGCCGGGTCGATCTCCTGCACGACGCTGCCATTCGGGTCCTGGGCCTCCATGCCCACGTGCGGGCGCACGACGTCGCCGCCGTTGGCGATGGCCGCGTAGGCCACCGCCATCTGGAGCGGATCGGCCTGCAGGTCGCCCTGGCCGACCGCCAGGTTGACGTTGTCGCCCATGGTCCACGGCCGGTCGGTGTCGCCGTCCTTGAAGAGCTGGTTGCGCCACTCGGGCGTCGGCAGAAGCCCGGCGACCTCGCCCGGCAGGTCGATGCCGGTCGGGTGGCCGATGCCCAGGTCGTAGGCCCACTTCTGCTGCGCGTCCCCGCCGTCCCGGAACAGCATCGCGCCGACGTTGTAGAAGAAGACGTCCGAGGAGACTTGGAGCGCCTGCGGAAGCTGGAGCGCGCCGTAGGCGGCGCCGCCGGCGTTCTGAAGCGGCGGCGTGCCGGGTCCGAGGCTGAACGACCCACCGTCGACGATCGTGGTGCTGGGCGTGAGCACGCCGCTCTCGAGCGCGGCGATCGCCGTGATCGGCTTGAACGTGGACCCCGTGGGATAGAGGCCCTGGATCGCGCGGTCCGACAGCGGCGCTCCGTTGTCCACGTCGGTGAGCGCCGTGTAGACGGAGGTGGGGATCACCGGCTTCGCGAAGATCGAGGGGTCGAAGGTCGGCGAGGAGCCGAGCCCGAGGACCTCGCCGTTGTGGGCGTTCATGACGACGAACGCGCCGGGCGTGCTGAACGAGCCGATGGCGGCCTCACCGGCCTGCTGAACCGGCCGGTCGATCGACAGGACGAGGTTGTCACCCGGCTGCGGTTGGGTCTCGCTGATAACGCGGCCGGTCGGATTGCCGGCGGCGTCCACCTGGACCTTGCTCATGCCGTTCGTCCCGCGCAGGACGTTGTCGTACGTGTTCTCCACTCCTGACTGACCAACCTGGTCGCCGGGCTCCAACCCCTGATAGCGCGCCTCCTTCAGCTGGGGCCCGGTGACCTCCCGCACGTACCCATAGATCTGGGCAGCCAGGTTGCCGGCTGGATAGTTGCGGACGTACACACGCTGCACAGCGACGCCGGGATACTGCTCCTGGTTCTCGCGGAGGTAGTACACGAGGTCGTAATTCACGTCCTGCTTCAGCGTCACCGGATTCGCCGGCAGCTCCTTGGTCTGCTTGCGGATCTGCTCGTTGATCTTGTCCGGTGACATGCCGATCACCTGTCCGAGCCGCTCGATCTCCTGTTGCAGCTTCTTCCGCTTGTTCGGCAGCTCGGTGGGCAACAGCTGGAGGGCCAGTGACGTGCGGTTGTCCACCAGGACCTTCCCGTCGCGATCGAGGATTTCCCCTCGGGGCGCGCGCACCGTGATGTCGCGAACCTGGTTGTTCTGCGCTTGCGCCAGGTACTTGTCCCCGGAAAGCACCTGCAGGTACCAAAGCCGGAAGAAGATGATGGAGAACATCACCAGGGCGAGCCCGCTCAGGACAGCGACGCGCAGCGCGAACTGCGCTGGCAACAGTGGCCGCTCACGCTCGTTGAACATCAGGCAGCCCGTCTCATGACATCCCGGTCGCGCGTCGCATTCGCGGAACGCGCCGGCGTGAGCGGCGCTTGCGACCCTTGGCGGCGGCGCTGATCGGCGTTCGCATTCGGCGGCCAGCGACGACGTCGTCGACGATCGCCGGACGCAGGACGCGGCGGATCAGCGGATAGAACGGGATTGCGAGCAGGAAGGCCAAGAGTCCCTGCACGAAGATCTCCCGGAGGATCAGCAGGCTCACCTGGGTCTCCACGCCGAGCATGAGCTGGATCGCCGAGAAGCCGGCCGAGGCCGCCATCGTCAGGGCCCCGATCAGGAGCGGTGGCATGAGCGTGTTGGAGATCTCGGTTCCCTCGCGATATCGGCCGGCGAGATATCCGACCGCAAGCAGAATGAGCGACGAAACTCCGAGCGTCGCGAACAGCGTTGAATCGAGCACGAAGCCGAGCGCGAAGCCGCAGATCGCCCCAACCATGGCCCCTCCCAGGAGACCGAGCGAGACCGCCACCAGCGGGATGATGTTGGGCGTCGTGCCGAAGAGCGTCAGGTACGAGAAGAACGAGACCTGCAGAACGACGGCGACGACCATCGTCAGCGCGATGCGCAGCCCGATGCGCCACGTGACGATCATCCACCAACCCCCGGCCGCTTCGGCCCATTCGTCGCCACCTGGACGTAGTCGAGGTCGCGCATGTCGGCGAACGGATTGATGCGGATGTGCTGGTAGGTCTCCTGCTGGCCGATGGTGGTGTCGCGTACCTCCCCGATCGGGATGCCGGGGGGGAACGCGGAGGAGATCGTGCCGTTGCTCCAACCGGCGGTCTGGACGATCTGTCCCTCGTGGATGGGCTCGTTCTTGTCGATGAAGTCGAGCAGCATCGTGCCCGGATCGCCGGCCTCCGGCTGGACGACGCCATCGGGCCCGTTCGGGAGCACGCGCCCTGAGACCGCGCTCTCGGGATCGGTGATGAGCGTGACATTCGACGTCCAGTGCGTGAGGTCGGTGACCCGGCCGATGAGCCCGTCCCCGTTGATGACCGGGTCATTCACCGCCACTCCGTCACCCGAGCCCGCGTCGATGGTCACGGTCGAGTACCAGACGGTTGGCGGGCGCCCGATGACCCTGGCGGTCATGGGCTTGTAGTCCGCGAGCGCTCCCCCTCGGTCCAGGTTCAGAAGCTTCTTGAGCTGCTGGTTCTCCCCCACCGCCGACTGCGCCCTGGCCAGTCTGCTGCGCAGCTTTTGCACATCCGTCTTCAGCTCGCTGTTCTCGCCGCGGGCGTTGAAGGTCTCCGAGACCCAGTTCACGAGGTCGCGCGCGGGCTTGAGGGCCCGAGTCGCGCCCTCCTCGAGCGGAGCGAACACCGAGGCGACCCCCTGCTGGACGGTGTGCAGCGGGCCACTCTTCGACTCGGAGAACGTCGTCGAGATCAGGACCAGGGCGAGGACGACCAGGATCACCAGCACCGCGCGGCGCCTTCGGACTTGCTTGCGGTACACCGCAGTACCTCCAGCGCCTACCCGGTGGCGACCAGGCGACGGTGGGAGTTGCGGCTCATCCGGTGGATCACCTCGAACTCCTCGAGGGAGCGGCCCGAGCCCACCGCGACGCAGGTGAGCGGCGACTCGGTGACCTGAGCCGGCATCTGGCACTCGTCGCGAAGTCGTTGGTCCATCCCCTGAAGGAGTGCCCCACCGCCCGCGAGGATGATCCCGCGGTCCATGATGTCGCCCGCGAGCTCCGGGGGCGTGCGGTCCAAGGTGTCCTTCACGGCGGCCACGATCTGGCTGATCGGCTCCTCGAGCGCGCCGCGGACCTCGGCGGAGGTCAGCATGATCGTCTTCGGCAGGCCCGTGACCATGTCGCGACCCCGGATCTCGGTCGTGACCTCCTCGGGCAGATGCGTGGCCGAGCCGATCTCGAGCTTGACCTCCTCGGCGGTCTGCTGGCCGATCAAGAGCTTGTGCTCGTGCTTGCAGTAGTTGGCGATCGCCTCGTCCTGTTCGTCGCCCCCAACCCGGATCGACTCCGAGACGACGATCCCGCCGAGCGAGATCACGGCGACCTCGCTCGTACCGCCGCCGATGTCGAGCACCATGCTGCCGGTCGGCTCCGCGACCGGAAGGCCGGCGCCGATCGCGGCGGCCATGGGCTCCTCGATCAGGTAGGCCTGACGGGCCCCGGCGGACAGGCAGGCTTCCTCCACCGCGCGCTTCTCGACCCCGGTGACGCCGGACGGAACGCAGACGACCACGCGAGGATGGGCGAAGCGGTTCTGGTGAACCTGCTGTATGAAGTGCCGCAGCATCTCCTCCGTGACGTCGAAGTCGGCGATCACACCATCCTTGAGCGGCCGGATGGCACGGATCGTTCCCGGCGTGCGGCCCAGCATCCGCTTCGCATCCACACCCACCGCGTGAACCTCGCCGCTCCGGGCGTCGACGGCCACCACCGAGGGCTCGGAGAGCACGATTCCGCGGCCGCGGACATACACGAGCGTGTTCGCCGTGCCGAGGTCCACCGCCATGTCGCGGCCGCCGAAGCCTGTCAGGTTGCGAAAGAAGCCCATTGGTGGGTTATCAAAAGGAGCGTCTGGGGAACGGACGGGACCTGCTCACGGCGCGGGGCGGCCTTCGCATTACACGCGGCGCCGCGCTCCTCCGTCCCAGGGGTGATGAGTCGGGCAGCAACAGCGACCGCACCGCGCGCCGAGTGTAGCGAACCCACGAGCACTCTCAACGCAAGAATGAGGCCCGATTCCGCATCTAAACGTAGACCTTAGGGTTAGCGACGAACCGTTATTGGGAGCGGGAATCCGCTGCTGGGTCGAGCAACTCCGGAACCAGCTCGACGAGGAGGCTCACCGGAAGCCCGATGACGTTCGACAGATCACCGTCGACGCGCTCGACCAGGGTCGACCCGAGTCCCTGCACGGCATACGCCCCGGCACGGTCCCGCCACTCGCCGGATGCCAGGTATGCGTCGAGGAGCCTCGAAGGCAGCTCGCGGAAGGTGACCTCCGAGCGCGCCAGCCCCGCGCGCTCGATCGGCTCGCCCCTCTCGGCCGCCATCAGGACGACGAGTCCGCTGAGCACGGCGTGGGTGCGCCCCGACAGCGACTGGAGTCGCTCCCGGGCCTCCCCCTCATCGCCAGCCTTGCCCAGGATCCGGCCGTCGAGCACCACCTCGGTGTCGGCGGCGAGCACCGGCTCGCGCGCCTCGACGCGCTCGAGCACCGCGCGCGCCTTGCGGCGGGCATTCTCGATGACGGCGTGCTCGGGCTCGCCCGCGGTCAGCTCGCCCACGTTCGGGACCACGACTTCGAAGGAGATTCCGAGCGCGCTCAGGATCTCGCGCCGGCGAGGCGACGCTGAGGCGAGGATCAGTCGAGCTCGGGAAACCAGAGCCGGATCTCGCGCTCGGCGGATTCCGGGGAGTCGGATCCGTGGACGAGATTGAACGTCACCTCGAGGGCGAACTCGCCGCGGATCGAGCCGGGGGCGGCCTCGAGCGGATTGGTCGCGCCGATGATCTGGCGGGCGGCGGTGGTGGCATCGTGGCCCTCCAGAACGGCCGCAACCAGCGGGCCGCCCGTGATGAACTCGATGAGCTCGCCGAAGAACGGCTTGTCGGTGTGCTCCTCGTAGTGGCGGCCGGCGAATTCCTCGTCGATGCTGAGCTGGCGCAGCCCCACGATGCGAAGCCCCTTGCGCTCGAACCGCGCGAGAACCTCGCCCGTGAGCCCGCGCTCGAAGGCGTCGGGCTTCACCAGGACCAGGGTTCTGGAGACGTCAGCCACGGCGCGGGAATCTATCGACGTGGCTCAGGACGCGGGAGCGGGGCGCGGCCTGTCCTCAGGCGAGCCGTCGCGTCCCTGCCCAGGGCCCGACCCTTCGCGCGGTGGCGACTTCCGCTGCTTGGTGGCCGGAGCCTGCGCGGTCGACTGGCCGGAGCGGGTCGACCGCGTGGGGCGCTGGCGGGTTTGTGATGCGGCCTGCGTCCGAGCGGCAGGCCGCGTCGCCGGACGCTTCGAGCGCGTTGCCGGCCGAGGCGCTCGCTCCTCGCGGGGACGCTCCTCGCGGGCGCGTTCCTCGCGCGGGACCCGGCGCGGTGGCTCGGGTGCACGACGCTGTGGCATCTCGCAGTACGGGCAGACGACCCACCGGGGGTCGATCGGCTTCTCGCAGTTCTCGCACGGGTCCTTGACCCGTGCGCGGCAGTTCGGGCAGCGCAGGTAGGTCCGCTCGATGGGATAGGCGCAATTGGGGCACGACTGCTCCTCGAGCTGCTTCACCCGTAGCTCCGAAGCCCGGATCTCGAGCTCTCGCTCGCGGGCATCATCGAGGAACTCCGGCGGCCGCAGTATCGAATACACGATCGAGCCCACGAACGGAAACAGCGACGCCCCCGTCGCGCACGCGACAAGGACCGGATCCCGGATTCGCCTGCGGGCGTCGAGGAAGGTCCAAGCGATCAGCGCGATCCAAACGACCACGAGGAAGAGCACGACGAGGTTCACGAACAGGTTGAGACCGCTGTTCGTGATGCCGAAGAGCGCGACTACGGGCATGGCTGAAGGCGCATGATCGGGAGCGAGGAGTCTACTTCGTCAATTACGGCTCAATCCCTGGTAACGGTCCGTGGCCCGCTGCCCCAGCTACAGGAACAGCCGCCCGAAGAGGTACCCGAGGCCGAAGAAGACGAGGATCACGATCGCCACAACGGCGGCAACCAAGCCCATCATCTGCAACAGCTCTGAGCGGGCCTCTCGATCCATGACGCTAATCGCTTGCGCTCGACCCGGTTGGTCGTCGCGCCTGGGAACTTCGCTCGACAGCGTACCTGAGGAGGTAATGCGAGCCGCTGACAAGCACGGCGCCGGAACGGGCACGTGCCTCCTCGACCGCCCGGCGCACCGCGGCGACCGGCTCGCGGACGACCTCAGCCGCGAGGCCGGCCTCTCTAGCGGCTGAGGCCAGCTGCTCGGCGTCCAGGGATCGCGCCGCGGGCCGGCCGGCATGCGCGAGCCGCTCCGCGGGCAACTCGGTGCATACGACGACGTCGATGCGCGGTGCGAGCTGACCGACCACCCCAGCCGCATCCTTATCCGCCAGCAGCGCGAGACAGGCGACGACCGGCACCCCGCCGAGAGCCTCCGGGAGCGCCTCCGCGAGGGCGCCGGCGCCCGGAGGGTTGTGGGCAGCGTCCAGGACGAGCGGAGGGTTTCCATCCAGCAGCTGCATCCGCCCGGGTAGGTCGAGCCCTGTCGCCACGGCGTGGACGCGATCGGGATCGAGCGGGCCGAGCACCGCCGCGGCGGCGGCGCTCGCGACGGCGAAGTTGCGACGCGCGTAGGCACCGGGTACCGCGAGCTCAAGGTCCGGATCGTGCTCGCCCGCCACGACGAAGCTCGCGTTGCGCTCGCGCGCCGTCCGCTCGGCGAGCCCGCGTACGCCGGTGTCCACCTCGCCCAGAACCAGCGTCGAGTGATCGCGCAGGACCGCCAGCTTCTCCCCCGCGATCTCCTCCTCGGTCTCTCCCAGCCATTGGGTGTGCTCGAGGCCGATCGAGGTGAGCACGGTCGCCCTCGAGGGCAGGACGTTGGTCGCGTCGAGGCGACCGCCGAGCCCCGCCTCGATCACGCCGAACTCGACCCCCGCCTGCGCCAGCGCGACGAAGGCGGCCGCCGTCGCGGCCTCGAACTGGGTCACCGACTCGCCCTCGTCCAGGGAGCGGTTGACGACCTCCACGGACTGCGCGACGCGCTCCACCGCGCCCCCGAACTCTCCGCCCCCGATCTCCGCGCCCCCAACCCTGACGCGCTCCGACCACCGGTCCGTGTGCGGGGAGACGTAGACGCCCGCGCTCCTACCGTGAGCTTCGAGAAGCGCCGCGGTCATCTCGGCCACGGATGACTTCCCGTTCGTGCCGACGACGTGGATCGACGCGAACCGGTGCTGGGGCATCCCCAGGATGGAGACCAGCCGCCGGATCCGATCGAGGCCGAACCGCCACCCAAGGGGCTCGAGCGAGAGCAGATAGCGCTCCGCGTCTTCGTAGGTCCAGGTCAGGAGAGCTCTTCCAGCTCAGCCTGGTACTGCGCGAGCTTGGCGCGCTCCGCCTCCACCACGTCGGGCGGGGCGTTGTCGACGAAACCGGCATTGGCCAGCTTGCCCTGTGCGCGCTCGACCTCGGCGCGCAGCGCGTCTCGCCGCTCGGCAATCCGCTGACGGACCTGCTCGGCGTCGACCCCCTCGGACGGGAGTATCTCCACGGGGCCGAACGTCGCGAGCGCCTCCCCTTCGGCACCATCGAAGGACAGCCGCGCGAGTCGCCCCACCAGCTCGTGCGGAGGCGCCCCGATGGCGCCCGAGACCCGCGCCGGAAGCACACTGGCCGCCGCGACACCCACGAGGTCGCGCCAGCGACGGACCCGGCGCGTCAGCTCGATCCAGCTCTCGACCTGTCGCTCGGCCTCCTCGTCGACGAGGTCGGAGCTGACCTCTGGAATGGGGTGTACGACCAACATCTCGGCCGCCTGCTCGCCAAGCTCGGCGCGCAGGTACGAGTAGATCTCCTCGGTCACGAAGGGCATGATCGGGTGGATCAGGGCAAGCGTGCGCTCGAGCACCCACAGCAGCGTCGCCGTCGCCTCGGGCTCTGAGTCGTAGAGCCGCGGCTTCACGATCTCGAGGTACCAGTCGCAGAGCTCCGACCAGAAGTAGTCGTAGAGCCCGAGTGCGGCGTGGGCGAAGTCATAGTCATCCAGGTTGGCCGTCGTGGACGCGATCGCCCGCTGAAGCCGCGAAACGATCCACCGGTCTTCGACCCGAGTCGGGGGCGACCCCATCCCGCCCAGAGCCCCGACAGGAGCTCGCTCCTGGCGGGCGGTTGTTCCCGGCGACGCGTTCAGCAGGATCAGGCGAGAGGCGTTCCACATCTTGTTGGCGAGATCCTGGCCCTGCTGGATGCGCTCGGCGCTGTAGCGGACGTCCTGGGTCGATGACATCGCCAGGAGGCCGAATCGGACCCCGTCGGCGCCGTGGGCCTCGATCTCGTCCAGCGGATCGATGCCGGTGCCGAGGCTCTTCGACATCCGTCGCCCGTCGGGCGCCTGGATCACCGGTGTGATGTAGACGTCATCGAAGGGGATGTCCCCGGCGAACTCGAGTCCCATCATCACCATCCGGGCGACCCAGAGGAAGATGATGTCTCGGGCGGTGACGAGGACGTCCGTGGGATAGAAGGCCCGAAGCTCGGGGGTGTCGTCGGGCCACCCCAGGACGGCGAACGGCCACAGCGCCGAGCTGAACCACGTATCCAGGACGTCCTCCTCCTGGCGCAGCTCCCCGCCGCAGGAGCCGCAGCGCTCGGGCGGCGTCTCCGCGACGTACGTCTCGTCGCACGCGTCGCAATACCAGACCGGCAGCCGGTGCCCCCACCACAGCTGGCGCGAGACGCACCACGGACGCAAGCCAAGCATCCAGTCGAGATAGACGCGGCCCCACCGCTCCGGCACGAAGCGCACCCGTCCGCGCTCGACGGCCTCGATCGCCGGCTTGGCGAGCTCGTCCATCCGGCAGAACCACTGAAGCGAGATCAGCGGCTCGACGCGCTTGCCCGAGCGATGCGAGTAGGGGACCGAGTGCGCGTGGGGCTCCTCCGAGCGCAGCAGACCCTCCTCGCGGAGGGCCGCGACCACGGCCGCCCTCGCATCGTCGGTCGTCAGCCCCTCGAAGCGCTCCCCCGCCTCGGCGTTCATCGTGCCGTCCTCGCCGATCACCACGATCTCCTCGAGGCCGTGCGCACGTCCGATCTCGAAGTCGTTGGGATCGTGCCCCGGCGTGATCTTCAGGGCCCCGGTCCCGAACTCTGTATCGACGTGGTCATCGGCAATGATGGGAAGGCGGCGACCAACCAGCGGCAGGATGCAGTGTCCGCCGACGACATCCCGGTATCGGTCGTCTTTCGGATTGACCGCGACGGCGGTGTCGGCGAGTATCGTCTCGGGGCGGACCGTGGCGACCGTCAAGACGCGGTCGGAGCCCTCGAAGGGATAGTCGATGTAGTACAGGGTGTCCTCGACCTCACGGTTCTCGACCTCGAGGTCGGAGATCGCCGATTGCGTTCCGGGGTCCCAGTTGACGATGTAGTTGTCGCGGTAGATGTACTCCTTCTCGTGGAGGGCCACGAAAACCCGCTGCACTGCCCGCACGTAGCCCTCATCCAGGGTGAACCGCTCGCCCTCGTAGTCGCATGAAGCCCCGAGCCGCTTGAGCTGCTCGATGATGGTCGAGCCGTACTTGCGGCGCCACTCCCAGACCCGCTCGGTGAATGCCTCGCGGCCGATGTCTTGGCGCGAGATGCCCTCCTCGCGAAGCTCGCGCTCGACCACAGCCTGGGTGGCGATTCCGGCGTGGTCAGTACCCAGAGCCCAGAGGGTGTTCCGGCCTCGCATCCGGTTGAGGCGCGTCAGGGAATCCTGCACCGTGCCATTGAGCGCGTGTCCCATGTGAAGGGCGCCGGTGACGTTGGGCGGCGGGATCGCGATCGAGAAGTTCTCGTCCGGGCTGCCCTCCGCGGCGGGATGGAAATAGCCCCCATCCAGCCAGCGCTCCAGGATCCTGCCCTCGACCTCCGAGGGGTCGTAACGAGTGGTGTCCTCGAGCCGCTTTCGGCGCTCGTCGTCCACGCTAATGCGGCGGCTTTGCCGCCTGACCTGCCTGACTCGTCGCTAGACGCTCCTCGACAAACATCCCCGGCGAGTTTAGTTGCGGCCTCCTCGGCGGCGTTTGGACTGTTGGTGGGACATCAAGCTCTCGCAACAGGCGGGGCACGGCCGCCGGCACGCGAAGCTGTTCTTCGGCGAGGCGGATGTCGAGACCGCCAACGGCTCTGGCGAGGCGTACCTGTAGGGCGTCGTCAGGCGTCATGGCAAGTCGCAGGGCTATATCCAGGTGAAGACACACAGCGACTCGCTCGGCAAGTGCTATTCCGGCGGACTCAATTGGCGAGCGCACCGCGGCGCCGACGTCGACTATCCGCCGGCTCCGTGATCCGATGAGGCGACTCATCCTCACCGGCGACGAAGCCGCAGCCCCCGCATAGCCGAGAGGCGAGTTATTCGGCCCATAGCCGAATAGATCGACTCTCGATCCCGACGGAGCGGCCGAACGGGGCCGCCCTCGCTGCTAGGCCGACTCCTCTTCGAGCTGCTCCAGCTCGTCGCCCGGCTCGTCAGGCGCGGCCTCGGTGACCAGGGTCGGCTTGATCGCTCGCTGGATTGTGTCCTTGGTGACCACGCACTTGCGGACGTCGCGGCGCGAGGGGAGCTCGAACTGGACGTCGAGCAGGGTCTCCTCGAGGATGGAACGCAGGCCACGCGCGCCCACCTCCCTCTCGAGCGCCTTGTCGGCGATCGCGCCGAGCGAATCCGGCGCGAAGACGAGCTCGATGTCGTCGAACTGGAAGAAGCGCTCGAACTGACGGGTCAGCGCGTTCTTCGGCTCGGTGAGGATCGTGATGAGGTCGTCCCGGGTCAGCTGATGGATGGCAGCCACCACGGGCAGGCGGCCGATGAACTCGGGAATCAGGCCGTATTCCATGAGGTCCTCGGGGAGCACCTTCTCGAACAGCTCGCCGGTGTCGCGCTGGTCGCGAGTGAGGACCGAGGCGCCGAATCCCACGCCCTTGTGGCCGATCCGCCGCTCGATCACCTTGTCGAGCTGTGCGAACGAGCCGCCGCAGATGAACAGGACGTTGGTCGTGTCGATCGTCAGGAACTCCTGGTGGGGATGCTTGCGACCGCCCTGTGGGGGGACCGAAGCGGTGGTTCCCTCGAGGATCTTCAGGAGCGCCTGCTGGACGCCCTCGCCTGACACGTCGCGCGTGATCGACGGGTTGTCCGCCTTGCGGGCGATCTTGTCGACCTCGTCGATGTAGATGATCCCGGTCTCGGCCTTCTTCACGTCGAAGTCGGCCGCCTGGATCAGCTTCAAGAGGATGTTCTCGACGTCCTCCCCCACGTAGCCGGCCTCAGTCAGCGCCGTGGCGTCGGCGATCGCGAACGGGACGTTCAGGATGCGCGCGAGCGTCTGGGCGAGCAGCGTCTTGCCGCAGCCGGTGGGGCCGAGCAGAAGGATGTTCGACTTCTGAAGCTCGACCTCCTCGTCGTCTGACTGCGACATCTGAACGCGCTTGTAGTGGTTGTAGACCGCGACCGACAGCGCGCGCTTCGCCGTCTCCTGCCCGACGACGTACTCGTTTAGGACCGCGTGGATCTCCTTGGGCTTGGGGAGGCTCTCGAGCTCGAACGAGGGGGGCGCCGCGAGCTCCTCGTCGATGATCTCGTTGCAGAGATCGATGCACTCGTCGCAGATGTAGACGCCAGGCCCGGCGATGAGCTTCTTGACCTGACGCTGCGACTTCCCGCAGAAGCTGCAGAGAAGCTGCTCGTTCGAATCGGTTGGGCGTGCCAAGCGGTCTCCCCTTTCGATGGCGCGGCCCGGCGCCTCGACTCAGATTACGACACGCGGGCCCTTGGCTCGACCCTGCTTCTTACTCGGCCGAGGTGGCCGTCCCTTCAAGCGCGCGACGACTTGCATGCTGAGCTCAGGGGCAGGGGATGAGCGGGTTACCGCTCCTTGTCCCGATCGTGTTGCCCGAGCCGCAGTTGGCGGAGCCCTCGTTGTTCAGGTCGATCGCGTTGCCGGTGATCGTGTTGTCGAACAGGAAGTTGTGATCCGACGTCGGACTGATGTTCACTCCGAAGTGGCCGTTGTTCCTCACGCTGTTGTCCCTGAGCCGCACGCGATCGCTGTTGTTGATGAAGATCCCCGTGTCCGGGTGGGCTTCGCCGGGGATCGTGTTGTGGTGCACGCTGTTGTGGGCGACCTGGATGCGAGCGTCGAGGCCGGAGTTCTCGATGATGATCCCCTGGTGGTTCCCGTACGAGGCGTTGCGCACGACCCGCAGCGGGCTGCCCCCGGTATCTGTGATGCCACCGATGTAGATGCCGGCGTCGCTGAACCCGCCGGTCGCCAGGTTCTGGCTCACCTCGATCGGACCGCTGTCGAAGACGTTGATCCCGTATTCGGCGCCCTCGGCTCCACAGGTGTCGCGGACGATGACGTCGTGCACGGTGCCGGTAGCCACGAACTCGAAGTCCACCCCGGAGGGAAAAGGCCCTGAGGGGTTCTCGGCGGCGCCGACAACCTTCAGGTGATCCAGCGTCACACCCGCGTGCGTGATCCTGGTCGCCAACCGGTTATTGCAGCGAGCGTCGAGTAGCGGCCGCCCGCCCACCCCGCGAAGCGTCAGCCGCTTGTCGACGATGACGGCACCCCGGTAGGTCCCATCGTGGATCCGGAGCAGGTCGCCGTTGTGCGCCTTATCGATGGCCTTGTTGATGGCGTTGGGCCCGGGCGTCACCTCGATCGTGGCCGCCGACGCCAGGGGAGCGAACTGCGCGAGGGCAAGAACGACCGCGCCCGCGACCCCTGCCGCCAGCGCCGTCCTCGGTGCCCTGCCTTCCCTGGTCACCGCCACGGCGCGAGGCTACACGACCGTTGCGGCCAGTCAAGAGCCCCCGCTTCGAACCCCGATGCCCGAGTGGAGCGCCTAGTGGTGCTCGATGACGCGGTCGACGATGCTGTACTCCTTCGCCTCCTCCGCGCTCATGAAGTAGTCGCGCTCGGTGTCCTTGGCGACCTTCTCCAGCTCCTGGCCGGTGTGCTTGGAGATGATCTCGTCGAGCCGCCTGCGCACGTCGATGATCTCCCGGGCGTGGATCTCGATGTCCGTCGCCTGGCCCTGGAAGCCGCCGGTCACCTGGTGGATCAGGATCTTGGAGTTCGGGGTGGCCATTCGCTTGCCGTTGGCCCCTCCGGCGAGGAGCAGGGCGCCCATGCTCATCGCGACGCCGACGCAGATCGTTTGCACGTCCGGCTTGATGTATTGCATCGTGTCGTAGATCGCGAGCCCCGCGTACACCGACCCGCCCGGGGAGTTGACGTAGATTGAGACGTCCTTGTCGGGATCCTCCGACTCCAGGTGGATGAGCTGTGCCACGACGAGGTTCGCGATGTCCTCGGTGACGGGCGTGCCGAGAAAGATGATCCGCTCGTTGAGCAGGCGCGAGTAGATGTCGAATGCGCGCTCGCCGCGCGACGTTTGCTCGACAACCATTGGAACGAGGGGGCTCACGAGGCGATGAGTCTATAAAACGGGCATCCGCTTCCCGGCGGCGCAGCCGCCGCAGGTGTGTTGGGCGGCGACTGTGTCGCCGCAGAGGCAGGTCAGGCGGTAAAACCGCCGCAAGTTTGTTTTGTCAGTTGACAGACATCCTCGGCCTGGCTACCGTCCGGCGGCCTTGCGGCGCGCTACCCACCGGACAATCCTGGGCGTCCTCGCGGCTCTGGTTCTCGCGCTCACGGCGGCGCCGGCCCAGGCGTCCAGCATCCCCGTGCCCATCGGCTACTACGGGGTGAACTTCCAGCGGATGGCCAAGCTCGGGCCCGCGGCGCAGGACGTGCACCTCGCGAGCATCGCATCGCTCGGGGTCAACCAGGTGCGCTTCAACGTGTCGTGGGCGGCGATCGAGCCGCTCGCGCCGAAGAACGGCGTGCACAGCTATCGCTGGGGGCTGACGGACCAGGAGGTCGCGGCGATGGCCCGTCATGGCATCCGTCCGCAGCCGACGCTCACGCAGACCCCGGATTGGGACGCGGTGCAGGGAAGCTGGGTCGACCTCCAGTGCGCGAAGTCGTCGAGTCGCGCGCCAGTCGCCACCGAGCCCTACGTCCGGTTCGTGCGGACATTCGCGAGCCGCTACGGTCGGGGTGGAGCCTTCTGGGCGGCGCATCCCAACCTCCCCTACCTCCCGGTGCTCCGCTACGAGATCTGGAACGAGCCGAACCTGAAGGGCGGCTGGTGCCCGCGCCCCCAGCCGTGGCTGTACGCGGACATGTTCGTGGCGGCTTCCCAGGCGGTTCGCAGCGTCGACCCCGGCGCCCTGGTGAACACCGGCGGGGTGGCACCTCCCTCGGCGAAGAACGTGAAGAACCACAAGCAGTACTTCGGTGTCGCCGAATTCTTCGGCAAAGCCACCGCACGCCGACCGAAGCTCAACGAGTACATGAGCGGCGCCGCCGTGCACATCTATCCCTCGACGGACGGCCAGAAGCAGCTCGAAAAGCTGGCCTGGTTTCGCTCGCAGCTGCACGATGGCCGGATCGCCAACCGGACCCCAATGATCGTCAACGAGATCGGCTGGGCCACGCACGTCGGCAAGGTTCCCCTCACCGAAACCGATCGCGCCGCGGCATTCGCCAAGATGACGGTCAACTACGCGCGCACGAACTGCAACGTGGGGGGCATCCTCCCCCACACCTGGATCAGTCCGCAGCAGAGCAACAAGAATCCCGAGGACTGGTACGGCATCGCCAACCCGAGCACGGGGAAGCCCTACGACTCGGCTCGCCGCTTCTCGTACGGACTGCGTTTGATGAGCGGCCAGCTCGCGACGGCGCCGCCAACGCAGATCTTGGCCGTCTGCTAGCCGAGCGGGCTACGGCGTGAACTGGGCCTGGCAGTCCTGAACCGCGCTGGTGTCGATGCCCGCCTCCTGAAGGCAGGCGGTCAGCCTCTCGGCCTCGCTCAGCTGCTGCTTCGCCTGCGCCGAAGGGGCGTTTTCCTTAGCCTCGTTCAGCTGCTGTTGAGACTGCTTCAGGCTGGTCTTGATCGCGTCGTTGGCCGTGTCGGTGGTCGGCTTGATCACCGTGAAGTAGAGGACGGCAAAGATGCCGAGCGATACCGCGAGGCCCGCGAGCCAGATCTTCCAACCGCCGCCGCCGTAGATGATCATCGGATTCCCTTCCTTGAGTGTGGGCGCCGATCCTATCCCTTGATCCGGCGCCCCCGCCCGACGGATATCGGTTGACATCTCCTGAGCGCCCGGCTAGCGTGCGCCGACCTTGTCGCCCGGAATCGAGACGTCGAGCCGGTTCGGGAGCCGTCTCGCCGTCCTGCTCATCGCCGCCGCGGCATTGATTGGCGCCTGCCCGAGTGATGCCTCGAGCGTTCGCGTCCCCGCCGACTTCTACGGCGTCAACTTCCAGCGGATCAAGGACCTGGGTCCTATGCCCGCGAGCTGCAGCTAAAGGCAATTGTCGGACTCGGCGTCCGCGACATCCGCTTCAACGTGTCGTGGGCCGCGATCGAGCCGCTCGCACCGACCGGCGGGACACATTCCTACCGGTGGGGCGCGATCGACGACCAGATCGCGGCGATGGCGCGTAATGGGGTGCGCGCCCAGCCGACCATCACCCAAACACCGTTCTGGGATGCCCAACAGAACCTCTGGACCACCCTGCAATGCGCGAAGGCACGAAGCCGGGCCCCGTTGTCGATTGCGCCCTATGTCGACCTGGTCAAGGCATTCGCACGACGCTATGGCCGGGGAGGCGACTTCTGGCAGGCGAATCCCAGTCTGCCCGCCAAGCCGGTGGTCCGCTACGAGATCTGGAACGAGCCGAATCTAAAGGGGGGCTGGTGCCCGAAGCCCCAACCCGAGCACTACGCGAGGATGTTCGTCGACGCGGCGGCGGCGATCCGCGCGGTGGATCCGAATGCCGAGGTCATGACGGGCGGGGTGGCGGCCGCCAATACCAGCAACAACGGCGACGTCCTCAGCATCGCCGATTTCTTCGCTCGCGCCATTGCCTATGAGCCGCAGGTGGCGCGGGCACTGAACGCGGCGGCAGTCCACGTCTACCCGCCGACGGATGCACTGCAGCAGCTCGGGCGCCTCGCCTGGTTCCGCTCGCAGCTTCGCGACGGCGGGATCGCGGATTCAACCCCGATGCTGGTCAATGAGATCGGCTGGGCGACGCGGGGAGGCCCCTATCCGGTCGGCGAGAGTGACCGCGCCGACGCCTACTCGCGGATGGCGTCGAACATCGCGCGCACCAACTGCAACGTCGACGGCATCCTTCCCCACACCTGGACCAGCCCGGAGGAGAGCACCGACAACCCGGAGGACTGGTATGGGATCGCCGACCCCACGACCGCCCGGCCCTATCCGTCGGCGCTCGCCTATTCGGAGAGCGCGAAGTTGATGCGGGGCGAGCTGGCGACCGAGGCTCCGACGACCACGCTCATGGCTTGTCCGGGCATGCCACTTCCCGACGCCGACCGGGACGGCGTTCCGGACGAGAAAGACTACTACCCGCTGGATCCGAGCCGCACCTAGATAGGTCCCTAGTCGGAGCCGGGGGTCCAGAGCCCGGTCTCAGCGGCCTCGGACTCAGCCTGCTCCTTCTCCGGAGTCCAAAGCTTGTCGCGCGCCGCGGCCTGCTCCGCTGGAATGGGCTTGGCCGAGTCCGCGATCAGGTCGGCGGCCTTGCGGAGGCGGACCTCCGAGCGGAGGAGGGCATCACGGCCCGTCTCCCGCAGACTGCCCAGGAGCTTCTCCGGGGCCTCGTCTCCCTCACCCGGGCCCAGCGCCCCGAGGAGCTCCTCGTCGGTCACCTCGATTCCCTCGGCGTCGGCGACCGCCGCCAGGGTCGCCTCGCGCTTCAGGGCACGCTCGGCCTCGCCCTCCATATCGGTGACGAGCTCCTCTCGCGACTTGCCCTGCATCTGCACGTAGGCCTGGGGGTCGATTCCCCGGGCGCTGAGGGAACGCTCCAGACGCTCCCACATGTCGTGGGCCCGAGCGTGAACGAGCTCCTTGGGAAGGTCGATCCTCGCGTTCTCGGCCGCGGCGTCCACCGCGGCGGCGCGGAAATCGTCGTCCGCCCGGCGCTCGACCGCCGCCGCGATGCGGCTGCGGATCTCCTCGCGCAGCTCCTCGAGCGTGTCGAATTCCGATGCCTCGGAGGCGAACTCGTCGTCGAGCTCCGGAAGCTCCTTCTCCCGGACCTCTTTGACCGTCACGGCGAACGTCGCCTGCTTGCCCGCCAGGCTCTCGGGCCGGTGGTCGTCGGGAAACTGGATCTCGACCGTGACCTGATCGCCTGCGGACGTGCCGGCCAGCGCCTCGTCGAACTCCGGCAGCAGGCTCTCGCTGCCCACCTCAACCGTCAGGTCGGTTGCCTCCGATCCCTCGAACGGCTCACCGTCGACGGTTCCCGCGTAGTCGATGACCACGATGTCCCCCGGGGCCGCGGGACGCTCGACCGGGTTGAGTGCGGCGAAACCCTCCCGCAGGCGGTCGAGCTCCTCCTGGACGGCCTCATCGGGGATATCCGGCTCCACCTTGCCGACCTCGAGGCCCTTGTACTCGCCGAGCTTCGCCGGCGGACGCACGGCGACCTCGATCGAGAACGCAAGCTCCTCCCCCGCGCCGGGCAGCGACTCGACGTTCAGCTGCGGGTCGCCGATCGGCGTGATCCCCGTCTCCAGCAATGCGCGCTCGTACCACTCCGCGAGGGAGTCACGAAGCGCCTGCTCGAGCACCGCCTCCCGGCCCACCCGCTGGATCACGAGGTCCGCCGGCACCTTGCCCTTGCGAAAGCCGGGCACCCGCATGTCACCGGCGAGCTGCCGGGCGGCGCGCTCGACCCTCTTCTCGATGGTGTCGGGCTCGATGCCCACGTCCACTCGAACACGGGAGTCGCCAAGCTCGGTAACAGCGGTCTTCATCGACGGACAACCTTATTGATCGCCCCGCGAGCCAAGGCGACGGCCAGGTCGGCGACAAAGGCCACGAGGCGGCCGACCGGACCGGTCACGAGCCACGCGGCCAGCCGATCTCTCATGCCCACGATTGTCGCCACATCAAGGATTCTGGAGCGGCCGTCGATAATCAGGCTATGCGACTTGGCGGGATTCGCGGACCCCTCGGGCCGGTAGCCGGGTTGATCGCGCTGCTGGCGCTCGGCATCGCGGCATCCCCCGCCATCGCGGCGAAGCCGCCGCGGATCGGCGGATGTCCTGTCTTTCCGGCCTTCGACGGGTCCCCCACCGCGCCGTCCGCCTCGGATCAGACCGCCTGGAACCAGAACGTCTCCAAGGCACCCGTCGATCCGCGCTCGGGTGACTACATCAGGCGGATCACCCGGCTCGGGGGCAACCAGGTGGTTCACCCGGACTTCGGCGGAAACGGCCGCTACGGCATCCCCTACACGAAGGTGGGCCGTCATCAGCGTCGCGTCCAGGTCAAGGTCACCGCCTATCCGGGCGAGAGCGACTTCGGTCGCGCCCCGATCCCACGCGATGCCCCGGTGGAGAAGGGCTCCGATCGTCACGTGCTCGTGGTGCAGCGCGGCCGCTGTGACCTGTTCGAGATGTTCGGCGCCCGCTACGTGGGTGGCCGCGGTCATCGCTGGAAGGCGGCATCGACGGCGAAGTTCAACCTGCACTCGGCGAAGCTTCGCCACGACGGTTGGACCTCCGCCGACGCAGCCGGCCTGCCGATCCTCCCCGGTCTCGTCCGCTACCGCGAGGTCAAGCACGGGCACGTGCGGCATGCGATCAGGGCGACCTTCGCCGAGACGCGGCGGGCCTACATCCACCCGGCGACCCACTACGCGTCCGACCAGTGCGCGCGCGACCTGCCGCCGATGGGGTTGCGCATGCGCTTGAGCGACCGCTACTACGCCAGCAACCTCGATCGCTTCCCCCGCGGGAGTCAATCGCGCGTGATCTTCAAGGCGCTGTACCGCTACGGCATCATCAACGCGGACAACGGCGGCACCGGATCGAACTGGTTCATCACCGGGGCCAGCTCCAAGCGGTGGCG
>DATFON010000100.1:0-3793 GCA_035265465.1 Solirubrobacterales bacterium
GCCTCGCTGACGATCGGGGGCACAACCTGGAGCACCAGGAAGACGAAGACCGCGAAGGTGAGCACGTACACGACCAGGATCGACAGCCAGCGCGGAAACGGGTGGCGCCCCCGCACGTGGATGCTCTCGATCCGATCGACCGCCGGATAGAGCGCCAGCGTCAGAAAGATCGCAGCGACCAGCCACCGGATCGTCGTCTGCACGTGGAGGGTCACGATCACGAGCAGAGCGGCGACGGCGATCACGGCGAGTGAGATCGCCGCGACCTTGATCACGGCTCTGGCCTGGATCCGGGCGGCTTCCATGGACGTCCCTCCTTCGCAGGGGAATTCAGCGCGTGCGCTAGAGTCCCTGCCCGATGACCCGTCCCGCCCAGCACCTGACGCTTCTCCTTCTCCTCCCCCCGCGGGGGGATTAGCGCTGGGCGGCGCGACAGCCGCAACTGACAAGGTCATCGAAGTTCTTAGGAGAAGGAGGAAAGGCCAATGAGCGGCCCGCAGGTACCGGACGACAAGCGCGTCCACATCTTCGACACGACGCTGAGGGACGGCGAGCAGTCGCCGGGCATCTCACTGAACACGCATGAAAAGGTCGAGATCGCGCAGCAGCTCGCGCGGCTCGGCGTGGATGTGATCGAGGCGGGCTTTCCGATCACCTCGCCCGGGGACTTCGAGGCCGTCGAGTCGATCGCCCGCCAGGTCGAGGGACCGGTGATCTGCGGCCTCGCTCGCACGCACAAGGCCGACATCGACGCGGCGTGGGGCGCGATCAAGGATTCGGCCTCCCCGCGAATCCACACGTTCGTATCGACGTCCGACATCCACATCGAGCACCAGCTCCAGACGACTCGCGACGACGTCAAGGGCCAGGCTCGCGCTGCCGTGGCCCTCGCGCGCTCCTACTGCGATGACGTCGAGTTCTCGCCCATGGACGCCACGCGGGCGGACGTCGAGTTCACGGCCGAGGTCTGCGCGATCGCCGTCGCCGAGGGCGCGACCGTCGTGAACATCCCGGATACCGTCGGCTATACGACGCCTTCCGAGTACCAGCGCTACTTCGAGCGCCTGTACGAGCTCGCACCGGGGCTCGCCGGCGTGCGGACATCGGTCCACTGCCACGACGACCTGGGCCTCGCCGTCGCCAACTCGTACGCCGGCGTGCTCGCCGGCGCCCGCCAGGTGGAGTGCGCGGTGAACGGCATCGGCGAGCGGGCCGGCAACTGCTCCCTCGAGGAGATCGTGATGCTCCTGCGGACCCGCAGCGACGTCCACGGCCTCGACACCGGCATCGACACGCGCGAGCTGGCTCGAAGCAGCCGGATGGTCTCCCGCTTCACCGGCTACGCCGTACAGCCCAACAAGGCGGTTGTGGGCCGTAATGCCTTCGCCCACGAGTCGGGGATCCACCAGGACGGTGTCCTGAAGGAGCGCACGACCTACGAGATCATGGACGCCCGCGACGTGGGGCTCGAGTCCAACTCCATCGTCCTGGGCAAGCACTCCGGCCGCCATGCGCTACGCGACGCGCTGGAGCAGCTGGGGTTCAAGGTCGAGGGCAACGCGCTGAACCAGGCGTTCGCCCGCTTCAAGGAGATCGCCGACAAGAAGAAGCAGGTGACCTCGCTCGACCTCGAGGCGATCGTCTCGGAGGAGATGCGCGAGTCGGCCGAGCGCTACGTGCTCGAGTCCTTTGAGGTGACGGCGGGCTCCCACACCGAGCCGCGCGCGAAGGTGACCGTCCGCGCGCCCTCCGGCAAGGATTCCGTCGGCGAGTCGACCGGCGACGGCCCGGTCGACGCCATTTTCGGCGCCATACGCGCGGCGACCGATGAGGAGTCAGAGCTTCGCTCCTACACCGTCTCGGCGGTCACCGAGGGCGAGGATGCGCTTGGGGAGGTGACGGTGATGGTCCGCGTCCACGGCAGGCTCGCGAGCGGCCAGGGCGTGGCCACCGACATCCTCGAGGCCTCGGCTCGAGCCTACGTCCGCGCACTCTCCAACGCGCTCGAGGGCGCGGCCGTGCGGGAGGCCGAGGAGGTCGCCGCGGAGGCCGCGGTCGAGCCGGCGAGGCCCGGGCCCTAACGAAGGCCGGCTCTCATCCGGCCCACCAGGCAGAGGCGGTAGGACTCAGGAGTCCAGGATCCGGCGCACGCGGGGGTCGCGCTTGTCCACCATGCCCCGCTTCTTGTCGCCAGGACGGAACAGGTCCTGCCACTTCGCCCGGCTCAGCTTGCGTCCGCGCTTGACGCCACAGCGGCAACCCGGGTGTGCACGGTGACGGTTGCGCTTCGCGGCCTTCTTGCTGGCAAAGAGCTTGTTCTTCGCATGTGACTGGCACGCGTTGCAGCCATGGCAGTTGTGGTGCGCCTGCTGCGAGGCGCTGCAGTCGTACTGCGGCCCGTCCGGAGCGAGCTTCCACACGCGCTTGTGGTGCCGGCGCCCTTCGCCAAGCGCCCCAGCGGGGAGACCGAAGGTGGCGGCCAATGCGCCCGCGGCCACCCCGGCGCGCGTCAGGAAGTTGCGTCGTGTGCTGGGACTCCCGTTCACTCGTCCAACCCCTCGGACCCCGGCCGCTCGGCCTGCGGAGCCGCTGACATGCCCAGTCACGAGTCACTACCCCGCGCCGAATGCCACACCAGCGGCTTCCCAGGCCGAGCACGACCGGTCACCTTTGGTCCAAGCGACCCTCCCACAACGTCACCGCGATGTCAAGACGAGCGCCGCCTCCCCGCGGGGTCCTGAACAAATGTACGTGATAACGTACGCACCCTGATGGCGATCGCGGTCAAGGAAGAGCGCTCCGGAGCGGACGGAACGCTCGTCGATACACCCGCGGTCGGTACTCGGGTTCGGGCTCTCCGGGAGGCGATGGGGCTGTCGCTTCGCGACCTGGCCGATCGCAGCGGCGTGAGCGCGCCGATGCTCTCCCAGGTCGAGCGCGGCGAGACGAGCCCCACGCTTGCCATCGCCGCGAGGATCGCCGCCGGGTTGGAGCTGACGCTCTCCCAGCTTCTGCGACTGGACGAGGACCGCCACGTGATCGTCGTTCGCCGAGGCGAGGGGCGCAAGCGCCGCCGCAGCGGGCACAGGGTGGAGGAGCTGACCCCGCCATTACCCGGGCAGCGAGCGGACGTCTCCCTGCATCGGCTGGACCCCGGCACGGTCACCGGTGGCCCCGGCGATCCCCCGCTCCACGAGCCGGGGAGTCGCGAGACCGCCGTCGTCCTCGACGGCTCTCCGACACTAGTGGTTGATGGCCAGCGCCATGAGCTGCGGGCGGGGGACAGCGTGACGTTCGACGCGGACCTCGCTCACCATTTCGAGAACAATGCGAGCGACCCGGCCGAGCTGCTCGCCGTGGTGGCCGCCGGCCTGAGGAGAAGCTGAACGTGCCGAAGACGATGTTCGACAAGACCTGGGACGCGCACGAGGTCGGCGACGGGTTGATCTACATCGATCTGCACCTCGTGCACGAGGTGACGTCGCCCCAGGCCTTCGATGGGCTGCGCTTGGAGGGCCGGTCGGTGCGGCGCCCGGACAAGACCATCGCCACGGCTGATCACAACGTGCCAACGGACGGCACCCCGGCGGCGCGCATGATCGCTGACGAGCTCTCGAGGATCCAGGTGGAGACCCTGGAGCGAAACTGTGCGGAGTTCGGCATCCCCATCTACTCGCTCGGCTCGGATCGCCAGGGCATCGTGCATGTGATCGGCCCGGAGCTCGGGGTGACCCAACCCGGCCTGACCATCGTCTGCGGCGACAGCCACACGTCCACGCACGGGGCGTTCGGA
>DATFON010000101.1:0-11792 GCA_035265465.1 Solirubrobacterales bacterium
TCGCCCCTTGGGTGCCATCGACCAACGGTCAGGGGGACGAGTGGCGCTTTATGCACCCATAGGGTCAATAAA
The DNA here is from genome assembly GCA_035265465.1 of Solirubrobacterales bacterium. Classification (GTDB taxonomy): domain Bacteria; phylum Actinomycetota; class Thermoleophilia; order Solirubrobacterales; family 70-9; genus AC-56. The sequence continues at coordinate 73 of DATFON010000101.1, forward strand.
ACGCCACTCGCTGGGAATTAGGCCCGCAGATGGGTAGCGGGAGGCCGTGACCAACGCGGCGATCCTCGATGTCGACGGCACGCTCGTCGACACCAACTACCACCACGCGATCGCGTGGTACCGGGCCTTTCGCAAAAACGGCGTGACGCCCGAGATCTGGCGCATCCACCGCCACATCGGCATGGGCGGGGATCAGCTGGTCGCTGCCGTGGCGGGCGACGAGGTCGAGCGTCGGGCGGGCGACGACATCCGCGACGCGGAGGGCGAGCTCTACATGAGCATGATCGACGAGATCGAGCCCTTCGACGGCGCGCGGGAGCTGATCGCCGAGCTGCGGGAGCTGACCGACGCCGTGATCCTCGCGAGCTCCGCCAAGGAGCACGAGGTCGACCACTACCTCGACCTGCTCGATGCCAGGGACCTGGCGAGCGATTGGACGACCTCCGCTGACGTCGACTCGACCAAGCCGCGGCCGGATCTCGTACACGCCGCGCTCGAGAAGGCGCGCGCGGACTCGGGTCTGATGATCGGGGACACGAGCTGGGACTGCCAGGCGGCGGCCCGGGCGGGCATCCCCGCCGTTGCGGTGATCACCGGCGGGTTCGCCGCCTCCGAGCTGCGCGAGGCGGGCGCCGTGAAGGTGTTCACCGGATTGGCGGAGCTGCGGGCCGCGCTCGCGGATCTTCCCGTGATCGGCCGGGTCCAAGCCGGGACCGCGGCGGATGACGGGTAGACTCCTATCAGTTGAACACAGGGGTGCTCGCGGGCTAGCGGGCTGAGATAGCGCCTCTGGACACCCACCCGGCGCTGACCCTTCGAACCTGTGCGGTAATGCGCGCGGAGGGAGCATGCGAACGACTTCCGAGGCTCCCGTGGCGGAGCCTCAATCGGTTAAGCGGACCGCGAACGGAAGCGCCGCGCGCGTCGTGGATCGGTCGAAGCCTGAAACGCCGCCGGGCGTCGCAGTGGACATCGCCGACCTCGCCCATTCCTTCGGCGAGCTCGAGGTGATCGAGCGTCTGGATCTTCGACTCGGCCCGGGCGAGGTGCTGGGCGTCGTGGGACCCTCCGGCTGCGGAAAGTCGACGCTCCTGGAGCTGGTGAGCGGCCTGCGAGAGCAGACCGCGGGCGAGATCGCCGTCAATGGCGAGTCGCTGCCATCGGACCGGCTCTCGAGCTGCGCGTACATGCCGCAGCGCGATCTGCTCCTTCCATGGCTGGTGGCGATCGACAACGCCGCGATCGCGCTTCGAAACCGCGGCTCCTCGCGCGCCGTCGCCCGGCGCGCAGCGCATCCCCTGTTCGAGCGCTTCGGCCTCGCCGGATTCGAGCGCACGCGCGCCGCCGAGCTCTCGGGCGGCATGCGCCAGCGCGTCGCCTTCCTTCGCACGCTCTTGGCCGGGAAGCCGGTCCTGTTGCTGGACGAGCCCTTTGCGTCGCTCGACGCCATCACCCGCGCCGAGATGCAGGAATGGCTCGCGGGTGCGCTCGCTGCCGAGTCGCGCTCGGTGATCCTGGTCAGCCACGACGTCGAGGAGGCGCTCTATCTGTCGGATCGGGTGCTGGTGCTGTCGCCCAGGCCGGCTCGCGCCGTGGCCGAGATCTCCGCGCCGGCGCCCCGAGCCCGACCGCGGCTGGAGGCCGTGACCGCGTCCGGCTTCACCAATGCCCGGGAGCGTGCGCTCGAGGCCCTGACGGAGGGCTCGCGGTGAGGCGCTGGCTTCCCCCGATCGCGATCATCGCGATCCTCCTCGGGCTCTGGCAGCTCGCCGCCAACCTCGACGTCATCGCGAACGCGCTTCACATCGAGCCGTTCCTGGTGCCGTCGCCGAGCGAGATCGCCCAATCGCTTTGGACCGACCGCGCCCTGCTCGCTGACAACGGCTGGGTGACCCTCCAGGAGGTGCTTGCCGGGTTCGCGCTGTCGGTCGCCGCCGGGGTGGCATTCGCCATTGTTCTGCACGTCTCGCCCACGCTGCGGCGAGCGTTCTACCCGCTCCTCGTGGCCTCGCAGACCGTGCCGATCGTGGTGGTCGCCCCGATCCTCGTGGTGTGGCTGGGCTTCGGGATCGGCCCCAAGCTGGCGATCATCGCGCTGATCTGCTTCTTCCCGATCACGGTGAATACGCTCGACGGCTTGCGCTCCGTGGATCCTGACCTCGTGAAGATGATGCGCACGCTCGACGCCACGCGCTGGCGGACGCTTCGCAGCGTCGAGGGCCCAACCGCCCTTCCGTACTTCTTCAGCGGGGCGAAGATCGCCGTGGCCGTCGCCGTCATCGGCGCGGTGTTCGGCGAATGGGCGGGGTCGAGCTCCGGGCTCGGACATCTGATTCAGCAGGCCTCGGCACAGCTCCAGACGGCTCGGACATTCGCCGCGGTCGTCGTACTGTCCATGCTCGCGATCGTCCTGTTCGGGCTCCTTGCGGTGCTCGAGCGCAAGGTCGCGTGGTGGGGACCGGCCCAAACCAGAAGCCAGTAACCCGAAAGAGGAGGCTTGGTGATCACAGTAGGTGCGAAGTCAGTTCGAGCGATCGCCGTCGCGCTGGCGGTCTGCGCCACGACGGTGGCCGTGGGCTGTGGCGAGAAGACGGAGTCGACCACCCCGGGAACGCCCGAGCAGCTGACCCTGGCGCTCGACTTCTACGTCAACCCCGATCACGCTGGAATCTTCGAGGCGATCGACAACGGCTATTTCCGGGACGCCGGCCTCGAAGTCCAGACGCAGACGCCCTCCGATCCCTCCGCCCCGATCAAGGAGGTCGCCGCCGGCCGCGCCGATCTCGCCATCTCGTATGAGCCCGAGGTGCTTCTGGCCCACGATCAGGGGCTACCGGTCAAGGCAATCGCCGCGATCGTCCCGACCCCGCTCACCTCGCTGATCTGGCTGAAGGACTCGGGCATCCAGGACGTCAAGGACCTGCGGGGCAAGACGGTGGCCACCGCCGGCATCCCCTATCAGGAGGACTATCTGCAGACGATCCTCGAACGTGCCGGACTGACCACGAACGACGTCAACACCGTCGATGTCCAGCAGGGTCTGCTCCCGGCGATCCTCTCTGGACGCGCGCAGGCCATGCTGGGCGGGTTCCTCAACGTCGAGGGCGTCGACCTGGAGCTTCGGGGCAAGGACCCGACGGTGATCCCCGTGGACAAGCTCGGCATCCCGACCTACAACGAGCTCGTCTTGGTGGCGAACTCGGACACCCTCGACTCCAAGGCAGAGGAGATCCGGCTCTTCATCGACACCCTCGAGCGGGGTACCAAGGCAGCCGTGGCCGATCCCGCCGGCGCGACCAAGGCGATCCTGGATGCCGGCAAGGGCCTCGATCCGAAGATCACGGCCGCCGAGGTCCGCAAGACCCTGCCGCTCCTGATGCCGAAGGACACGAAGCATCCGTACGGCTACATGGACCCGAGCCAGTGGGAGAAGTTCGCCCACTTCTTCGCCGACCACGGCGTGATCAACGCCCTGCCGTCGACCGGCGACGTGCTGACGAACGACCTGCTGCCGACGAACCAGGTGCCGTAGTCGGCCCTTTCAGGCAGCCATGCGCAACGGCGGGCCCTGCGCCACCGCCTTGTGGTGGGCGAACACCATGAAGTCGCCCGCCAGGCCGCGAAACGGCTCATACGGGCGGAAGAACTCCTCCACCTCCTCGATCGTCGCCCGCCGGCCCAGGTTCGCCAAGCGCCCGACCAGCTTGATGTAGCCCAGGTCACCCGCCGGGAGCGAGTCCGGCTCGCCCCGCCCGTACAGGCCCAGGCACTGGATCGTCCACGGCCCGATCTCGCGGATGGCGAGCAAACGGCGGTCGTCGGCTGAATCGCCGGGGTCGACGCGGCCCTCGGTCACCTCTCGCCCCGCCCGAATCATCGCGAGCGCCCGCGCGGGCGCCAGGTCCTTTGACGCAAGCTCGGCGGGCGAGCGTCCGGCGATCAGCTCCGGCGTCGGGACGTCCCTGAGCGTGAGGCCGTCCGCATCGGTGCGTCGCGCGCCCCAGCGAAACACGAGGCGGCGCTGGATCGCGGCGGCGCGCGACGACTCGATCAGCTGCTTCGTGATCGACCACGCCAGCGCCTCCCAGGCCCACGGACGCCGCCTGGGCCTGTGCCAGGGGCGCTGGCGGATCGCCGATCCCAACAGCCGATCGGCGCGAAATTCCTCGTAGACCTCCCGGTAGTCGTCGTCGACCCCCAGCGCGAACCGCATCCGCTCGACGACCCGCTCCCGGTCCTCCGCCGAGTCGGCCTCGGCCCGCATCAGGACAGTGCCGTCGCGGCGCTGCGCCACGCGCGCGACTGCGGGGCGCCCCTCCACGTGCAGAAACCGGGTCACGACGCCACGCCGAACGCGCATCACAGCGTCGCCGCCGCCCCCCGCCGGTAGCCGGTACGGCCAGGGTGGGTCAATCTCGACGTCCAGGCACCCGGCGGCCTGGCCGGGGCCGCGGGCAGTCACGGGGCTACCTGCCGTTGCCGAGGATGTGGACGTCGACCAGGAAGGAGCGGCTCGCGACGATGTTCGCCTGCTCCGGACGCCGACCGAGGATGCGGCGACCGCGCTGGCGCTTCGTGTGGCCCGCCGAGCGGACGGCGCGCATGGCGGCTACCGTGGCGGCCCCGGCGACCAGGCCTCCGGCTGCGGCGATCGCCGCCGTCCTCACCTCGCCGCGCCAGGCCTCGACATCGCTCCGTCGCGAGGGCTCGGGCAGCCTGCTCGGCTGCGGAAGCTCCTGAGTGTCGTCCTCGGGCTGCGGCTCCTCGACGGCCTCCGCCTCCAACACGACCTCCTCAACGTCGATTACGTCCTCGCGCGCCGCCAAAGCGACTCCCCTTTCCTGAGCTCGGCGCCGACCGGCCGGGCCAGTGTAACGGTGCTCCCAGAGGTGACAACCCGGCGGCGCGGCCAACCCCGCCGCGGGGTTTCCGCACTTTGCGGAAGGCTACGCGGCGAGCGGCAGCTCGTAGAGCCGGTAGCGCTTGACCACGGTGCCCCCCATCCCCTCCATCGCCCGGTTCATCGGCTCGTTGGTTTCGAGGATCCATCCCATCTCCCCGCCCTTCTGGCGCACCCGCGCGGCCGTCTCGATGTGTCGGACGTACAGGGCCGCGGCGACTCCGAAGTGCTGGTACTGCGGCTTCACGCCGAGGGCAAAGACGCGCACCTTGTCGACCTTGCGCCGCCCCGTGAGGAAGTGCCACCACCCGAGCGGGAGTAGCCGCCCGTTCATCTTGGCCAGCACCTGGTTGATGTCCGGCAGGGTCAGCGCGGCGCCCACCACCTCGCCCTCGCGCTCGGCGATCATCGCCCAGTTCTCGTCCACGATCGGCTTCAGATTCTTGGCCTGGAAGCGGACCTCCTCCTCGGTGATCGGGACGAACCCCCAGTTCGGCCCCCACGCCTCGTTGTAGACCTCCATGAACCTGCCCACCTCGGCCTCCAGGTCGCGCTTTCTCATCTGGCGCACCGTCACCCCGTGCTCACCCTCCGCCTTCCGGGCCGCCTCGTGAATGAAGTCGTGGAAGCGGTCCCCCTGCTTGAGCCGCCCGAGGTGGAGCTCCCACATCAGGAGGTCCATCGTCTTGGACATGTCCAGGCCCTGGAGGAGCTCGCGGTAGTAGGGCGGATGCCAGGGCTCCAGCACCATTGGATGGAGGTCGTAGCCCTCGATCAGGATCCCGCACTCGTCGTTGGTCGTGAAGTCCATCGGGCCGAGCATCCGTTCCCGCCCTCGCGCCCGAAGCCATCCCGCGGCAGCGTCGACGAGCGCGCGCGCAACGTCCGGGTCGTTCTCGGATTCGAAGAGCCCGAACATCCCGTCGTTTCCGCCCTGGAACTGCGTCCAGCGCTCATCGACGTGAGCCGTGATCCGCCCCACGACCTTCCCCTCGCGCTCGGCGAGGAAATACTCGGCCTCGGCGTGCTCGAAGAACGGGTTCTTGTCGCGATCGAGGAACTCGCGGCGCTCCATGATCAGCGGCGGCACCCACGGTGTGCCGCGATGAAGCCGGAACGGCAGCTTGATGAAGGCGCGGAGATCGCGCCTTCCCTCGACCGGCCTGACCGTCACGCGCGCCATGCATGGACGCTATTGGGTCGAACTTGGCGATGGGGTTCCGGCCGCGCGTGGGAGACTTCCACCATGGCTGAAACGACAAGGGCGCCGGTCGACGTGTTCGAGAAGGCCCGCACCCACAGCAGGAAGGAGCAGCTCGAGGCGGCCAAGGACGCCGACCTCCTTCCCTACTTCCGGCTCATCGAGTCCGAGGCCGGGCCCGTGATGGAGATCGAGGGGCACGAGACGGTGATGCTCGGCTCCAACAACTACCTGGGCCTGACCGGCGACCCCCGCGTCAAGCAAGCCGCCCGCGACGCGCTCGAGACCTACGGCACCGGACTGACCGGCTCGCGCTTTCTCAACGGGACCACCCCGCTCCACGCGGAGCTCGAGCGCAAGATCGCCGACTGGATGGGCACGGAGGACGCTCTCGTCTTCACCACCGGCTACCAGGCGAATATCGGCTGCATCGGAACGATCCTCGAGCCCGGCGATACGGTCATCTGCGACTCGGCCGACCATGCATCGATCCTCGACGGCTGCCGCCTCTCGGGCGCGAAGCTGCGTCCGTTCCGGCACAACCAGATGGACAAGCTCGAGAAGATGCTCGAGCGCTCAGTCGGGGATGGCGGTGGGGTCCTCGTCGTGGTGGATGGCGTGTTCTCGATGGAGGGCGACATCTGCAACCTTCCCGACATCGTCGGGCTCTGCAACCGCTACGGCGCTCGCCTGATGGTCGACGAGGCGCACGGCGTCGGTGTGCTCGGCGCCCGCGGCGCAGGCGCGTGCGAGCTCTTCGGCCTCGAGGACGAGGTCGATCTGCGCATGGGCACGTTCTCGAAGAGCCTCGCCTCGTGCGGTGGCTTCATCGTCGGCCAGGCGGACGTGATCGAGTTCCTCAAGATCTCCTCTCGGGCCTTCATGTTCAGTGCCGCCGCCGTCCCGGCGGCGGTGGGCGCCGCGCTCGGCGCGCTGGAGGTCATCCGCTCGGACGGCCCGCAGCTGATGGGAAAGCTCCTCGACAACAGCAGCTATCTCCGGAAGGGCTTCCGTCACCTGGGGTTGCGGGTGATCGAGCCGGGGACGCTTCCAGACGGAACCGAGGCCGTGACTCCGGTGGTCCCGGTGCTGGTCGGAGAGGACTGGCAGGCCGTGCTCCTCTGGAAGGCGCTCTTCGACGCCGGCGTCTACACGAACGTCGCGCTTCATCCCGCCGTCCCCCCCGGAGGTGCCCTGCTTCGCACCAGCCTGATGGCGACCCACGAGCGCAGCCATCTCGACCGGGCGCTCGAGATCTTCGCGCGGGTCATCTCGGACTTCCCAGAACTCCCCCGCGATGGGTAGTTTCGGCTTGTGCATTTTCGGACAAGCCAACATGGAGCAAGAAAACCTTGCTCTTAGCGAACGACTCGCGCAGCGAAAGGGGGGCGCCGGTTGACGCTCGGTGTCCCGCTGGCCTAGGTTCCCACGCACGCCGGACGTCACCCCGGGGCGGGGATCGGCCGGAACGGACAGAGGAAGTCTGTGATCCGTTCCGCCCAATCCCAGGGCCCCGATGAACGGAGGGGGAGCGTCCGGAGCCATCCCCGGTAAGCCTCTAGACACTCAGAGGAGAGTGACAATGCCCGCTGCCTCGACGGTCGTCCCTGCGCCCCAGCACATGCAGGCTCTCGCCCACGCAAACCGTGTTCGCCTTGCACGCGCGTCCCTCAAGCGTGCCGTCCTCGCCAATCAGATCGACGTCACCGACGTCGTCCGTAAGTGTTCCTGGGAGGTCGAGACCATGACCATCGGTGAGCTGCTGCGAAGCCAGCGCCGCTGGGGTCGTACACGCGTCCGCAAGTTCCTCTCCTCACTCGCGCTCAACGAGAACCGCGAGCTGGGCAGACTCACCGATCGCCAGCGCAACGTCCTCGCAGCCGAGCTCACGGAAAAGGCAATCCGCCGGCGCTAGACGTCAAGCTCTCGCTGACGCCGTGCTCCGGGCACGGATCGCCTCTCGAGGCGGCGCGCGGCGTCAGCGGAGCTTGAAGGTGCGGCCCGAGCGCCGCCGAAAGACCCGCGTCAGCATCACCGCCGTCGCGGCAAACGCAGCCACGGCGATCCCCAGCGCGATCGGCAGCCAGACCGAGGGGACCAGGAAGGCGAGCCCGGCCAGGACCGCGACGGCAACGGCTCCGGAAAGCACGAACGTATGGGACCGGTAGCCACCAAAGTGCTCTCGAACTGACAGCTCGATGCCGGCAATCGAGCACAGGACGGCGCCGGCCGCGATCATCACCGCGCCCTGCGACCCACCGACGATGAAGCCGGCGACGAGCAGGATGATTCCCGCGAGGACGACGAGCTCGACAAGCGGAACGTTCCCCCACGGTGCCGGCGGGCGTTCGTCGAGGTCGGCTCGAATCCGCCGCCGCCGGGGCGATGCGCTCGCCTCGGCTATCGAGGCGCTCGTCGACTCCTCGGCCGGCTTGGGGGGCGGCCTGCGAGGACGGCGCTTCCGCCGCTTCTTGGAGCTCACCTAGCTAGGCAGGGGCCGCAAGCCCCATGGCTAACGGACAACCCGAGGAGTGCTTGACGCGCCACCAGCCGAGGAGCATCCCCAGGATGCCCCATCGCGGACGGGAGTGCCAATGCTGGCATGGGCGCTCGCCGACGTCCTCGGCGGCAACCCGCACCCACCGATAGCGCTCGGGCGTCGCGATCATGGACTCGAGCAGCCCGCGATTCGCCTCCTCGACCTCGCCACGCCGACCGAGCTCCGCCTGAGCCTCGCGGAGCCTGACCGCGAGCCCGTCGCGGACCCGCTCGAGCTCGGCGATACCAAGAACGCGAGGCCCGCCGACAGCGGGCACATTCCAATGGATCCCCGTTCGCGGGAAGGCCGATGCGAAGAGCTCGCCCAGCCGCTTCTCGAGCAGCGCGATCTGCCGCCGCAGCTCGTGGCGGGCCTGGCGATCGGCAGTGGGGTGGACGACCGGGTCGAAGGAGGTGGGCTCGGGCGCCCCGACCGGCTCATCCAATGCCGGTGACTCGATCTCAAGCAACTGCTCGGGCAACGAAGCCCCTCCTTCCGCCCTGAATGGACCTCAACAGTCTAACCCGGTGCCGGCCGGCGATCCAGCCCTATCCGCTCCCTCGATCGAGTGTGGGATTGGGGACACATACGGTCCCCAATCGTTCACTCGATCCCTGGTTGGGCCTTGGGGTGCCCTTCTCGGGTGCCCTCTTTTCGGACCGCTGGCCGGCCCGGGCGCTCCGCTACCCCCGCACGACGGACGCCGCCAGCCACACCGCCTCCTCCACGGCTATGTCCGGGACGCCCTTGACCTGGATCGATGTGAGGACCATCCGCGCGGTCTTGGGGTTCACGCCGCGGCCGGAAGCGGTCGCTCCGAACAGAAGCGCAAGGGGGCGGACCTCGTCGGCGATGACGAGGGTGCCCGTCGGGAGCGGCCCAGGGCGGCCCTCCAGCCCCTCCCCTTCGGCGCTCTGGCGGATGCCGAGGCGTCCCTCGGCGCGGTCGGCGTCGAAGGCGCGAAGCGCCACGCCGGACTCGATGATCGCGATCGTCAGCGCGTCGTCGAGGAGGCTTTGGCTGACGAAGCCACCCCGCTTGATCCGCTCCAGGGCGATCGCCTCGACCGGCGTTGGCTGCTCGTCCGGATCCAGTCCGATCTGGCGAAAGAACACCCGGTACGCCCATGGGATCGGCTGGTGGCGCAGGGCGATCGCCTGCGGGCCCGAGAAGCGGTTGGACAACTGCGCGAGGCGATCCTTCACGTGGCGGGGGCTGCGGCCCGACCCGCTCTCGACCAGCAGGTAGCGCAGGCCGAGTCCCGGAAACTCCTCGCGAAGCTCGGGGGAGATCCAACCCGCCTCGGGGACAGCATCCGCCCGCATCAGCGGTCCTCTCTCGCACGTGCTCGCGACTCGTGCAGCAGCCGCGTCACGTAGTGCTTGAGCTGGGGGCTCGACAGCTCCTCGGTGCCCGCCTTCGCGAACGCCAGGATGCCGCCGGGATAGGCGAATGCGACGGTTGGGCATCCGCCGACGCGATACAGGTCGCTCACGGCGCCGTCGCGGTCGTATCCCACCGGCATCGACCAGCCGTGCTGCTCCGCGATGCTTCGGACATCGCTCGGATCGTCGCGCACGTTGATCGACAGCACGTTGATCCGGCCGCGGTACCTGGTGGCGATGTTGTCCAGCGCATCCTGTGTGGGCAGGCAGTCGGCTCCCCGTGTGAACCAGAACGAGAGCACCAGTGGACGGTCGAACAGGTCGCAGATGCGAATCGCGCCCTTGCGCGGAATCTCGCAGGCCGGCGGCCGCTGCGCGTCCGCGGGACACGGGTTCTGGGAGGTCGCGCAGTCGTCCTGGGCGATGTTCGCGTCCTTGTCGAGGGGCCCGGTGAGCGCGTTCGGCACCGCGAACCCCGAGAGCGGGATCCCGCGGTCATCCTCGTTCACGCCCAACGTTCCTCCGCTCTGGGTGCGGATCGTGTTCAGCGTGGCGATGATGATCAGGACGAGGAACGCGATCCCGACGAAGATCGAATAGCGCCTGCCGGGCCCCCTCGACGGCTCCTCTCCGGACACGAGCTAGCGAACGTCCGCCGGCGCCGGACGGCTGCGTCGCCGCAGGCGGGCCGCGAGTGTCGGGAACGGCTGAAACCCGCCCTCGGCCCAGACCAGCGCCGCAGGCAGCACGAACAGGACGCCCAGCAGGGCAACCCCCAGGTCGAACACCGTGACCAGGCCGAAGTCCCGAAGCATCCTGATGTTGGTGAATACGAGCACCGCGAAGCCGGCGATCGCCGTGACCCCGGATGCCATGACGGCCGCCCCCGTCCGGGAGAACGCGCGCCGCAGCGCCTCCCCCACCGACCCGCCCGCGCTCCGCTCCTCGTAGTAGCGAGCCGAGAGCAGCACGCTGAACTCCGTCGCGATCGCGATCACGAGCGCCCCCAGGGTCGCCGACATCGGGTTCAGGGGCACCCCGGTGATCCAGAGGATGAGGGACGACCAGCCGGTCGCGAAGACGATCGGGATCAGCGGCACCAGCGCCCTGCGGGCGGAGCGATACACGGCCACGAGCACCAGGGCGACGGCCAAGAGCCCGGCGATGGTGACGAGGTAGCGGCTTCCCGACAGGGCCGAGTTCGCGTCGGCCGCGAGCACCGGCAGCCCCAGCACGTTCGCGGTAACCCCCGGCGGCGGATCCTCGGCCGTGCCCGGCCGGTCGATCTGGGCGCGGATGTCGTCGATCAGCTCCTTTTGCTGGTCGAAAGGCATCACCTTGATCCCGAGGGTGATCACCCCGGTGTTGCCCGGCTTGCCCGTCCTCGGGTCGGTGGTCACCATCGCCTGCGACACGTACGGTGGCAGCAGGCGCAGGTCGGTCCTGATGCGCGACTGGCTGGGCGCGGAGGAGCCGTTGCCGTAGAGGAAATCGGGAAGCGAGATCTCCGGACAGATCTCGGCCTGCGACGACTGGCACGACGTCGCCGAGTCGGTGTAGCCGTGGCGCGCGAGGACGCGCTGCTCGAAGTCGTGCATCCAGGAGATGACCTTCGGCTCGGTGAGGTCGGGTGCGGTCACCGTCACGTAGGTGAGCCCCGAGATCCCGGTCGCGTTCTCGAGCTCGTCGACGTCC
>DATFON010000102.1:0-6393 GCA_035265465.1 Solirubrobacterales bacterium
TGAGCTGAGAGGCGCCGGTGGAGCGCCGGGTTGTGGACTGCCTGGGCGACGAGTGACGCGGTGTCGAGTGCCTGCGGCTCTCCGAGGCGCGCTCGGAGAGCTGCGGCCGTCGCTACGAGTTCTCGCATCCCATGCCGTGACGCCAAGGTCTCGAGCTGGGTGACCCAGGAGGGGGCGGCCTCGAGCCCGGCGTCGACGGCGAGGTCGCTCAGCGCGGCCATGGCGTAGGCCTCGATCCAGCGATACGAGTCGGGAAGCCGGCGGCACCGGCGAGGGGCGTCCTGGAGGAGCTCGACCGCCCGCTCGAGCTCACCGGACGAAGCGGCGACGAGCCCGAGTCCTCTGGCGGCGACGCTCTCCCAGCACGGGTCGCCGAGCTGGCAGCCCATAGCGAAGGCGTGCTCGAACGAGACGGCGGCCTGGTCGATGTGTCCCTGCTTCAGGTCGACCTCGGCCAGCAGCGCCTCCGGCCAGGGCAGTAAGGCGTTCCAGGTATCGGTGCGTGCGATCGCGATGGAGTGCTCGAGCTCGTTGCGCGCCACGCCGAGTTCCTCGCGCAGGAGCGCGAGGCGTCCGAGGAACGACCGGACCCAGGCCTCCGCTCGTGTGGCTCGGGCGGCGTGTGCCAGGTCGGCTCCTTCGCTCAGCCGATCGCGGGCGCCTGTGTGATCTCCGGTGTCGGTCTGCGACGCCCCGTGCACCGCCAGGATCCACGCCAGCTCCTCACTGTCGGGATCCGCGAGCTCCGCCGCTCGGATGAGCCAGGCGTCGGCTCGGGTGTACTGGCCGCGCAGGAGCTCTACATAGCCGAGCTCGCGGTGGGCGGTAGCCGCAAGCCGTGCGTCGCCTGCTGTCTCCGCCGCCTCTATTGCCCGGTGGAGTACAGCTGCGCCCTCCTCGTCGCTCCCGCGGGCGGCGTGGACGAGGGCGCTTCCCAGAGTGACGAGCGCACGCGCCAAGAGGTCGGCCGACGCGTCGGCTCCCGCGTCCACCACGGCCTGCTGGAGGATGCCGAGCCCTGCGTTTACCGCCCCCGCCGCAAACGCGGCTTCACCCGCCTCGAGCTGGGCGAGGACCGCGGCGCGTCCTCTGCTGCGAATCTGTGGTGGGCGAGCTTCGGCCGCCTCTCGCAGGGCTGGGCTCGGGTCCACGCCCAGGTCGCGCCGAAACAACTTGGTGGACGACTCGACCTGGCGTCGCGCCCGCTCGACGTGACCGGCGATGGCTAGGCAGCGCACGTAGAGAACCTGTGCGTTCTCGTCGAGCGGGTTCAGCTCCACAAGCCGTGATGCGAGATCGAGCGCTGTGCTCGTGTCGCCGTGGGCGAGCGTGGCCAGCGCCGCCTCGTGGATCACACCCTCTGTTGCTCCGGCGATGTGGCGCCGCTCGTTCTCCAGCCAGAGCTCGAATGTCGCCCCGGCGGCGGGGTTCACCCCCTCCAGAAAGGGCCGGCCGAGACGGGGGAGGCTGACGGCGTCCTGGCGCGCTCCACGCAGGAGAACGTCGACATCGACCAGAGTTCCCTCCGGGAGCGCGAGCTCGATGGGGTCGCCCCCCACCGCGTGTCGTGAGTCCAGGAGACGCCGGATCTGGAACAGGGTCGATCGCAGCGCGCCCAGGGGGTCGTCGGCCTCGGGGAACAGCAGCCCGGCGACTGCTTCGCGTCGGGGATGCCCCTCGGAGCGCAGCAGGTAGCCGAGCAGCGCCCAGACCTTGCGGCCTCTCGGCGCCTCGGCCAGGGATCCGCCGAGAGTCACCTGCGGCGGTCCCAGCAGCTGAATCGCGATCTCCACCCGTGCGCCAGGGTAATGACACGGCCCGTGACACGCCGACCCTTCATGCTCGGCACACCGATCGAGCCAGGAGGACCGGACGTGATCATTGAACTGCTGGCGGAGTACCAACGCACAGCGCGAGAGGCAGCGGCCATCGACCTCGCCGACCAGCCGTGGGACGCGACTCGGCTGCGCGGGCGCGTGGTCGATCTCCTCGAACGCGGCGGCCGCGCGTTGGCAGCCGTGGGAGGCTCCGACGCCAGCCCATGGTCCGCCATCACCTGGACCGACGCCGACCCGCCGGTGGTGCTCGCCCGGGCGCTCGCCATCGTCCATCAAAGACTCGCGGCCGCTGCCGCCGACACCCAGGCCACCCAGACTCACGGGCTGATGGCCGCGATCGGTGAGGAACGGTTCCGCACCGGGTGGCGCGAGGAGACGTTCATGGCCGCCGACCGGTTGCCCGTCCCGACGGACGGATCTCCACGACCTGACCACGTCGTCTCCAAGGTTGCCGCGCCGGGGTCCGTCAGATTCGACGACAACGCCGCAATCGCCCCGGAAGCACAGAAGCATCAGGAGCCGATCTCGATGAGCCCCCGCCACCGCAGCCAACACGATGTCGTGGTCGTGGGCGGCCGAGCCGCCGGCGGCGCCACCGCGCTGCTGCTGGCGCGGATGGGCCACGACGTCGTGGTCCTGGAGCGCGCGCTCTTTCCCAGTGACACGCTGTCGACCCACGCGATCGCTCGCAGCGGCGTCGTCCAGCTCGCTCGCTGGGGCCTGCTCGATCAGGTGCTGGCGAGCGGTGCGCCCCCGATCCGCCAGGTCACCTTCCATCTCGGCGACGAGTCGATCACACGCCGCGTCAAGGATCGTGCCGGCGTCGATCACCTGGTCGCGCCCCGCCGGTACGTGCTCGACGCGCTTGTCGCCGATGCGGCGGGATCAGCCGGCGCCGACCTCCGCTTCGGCACCACAGTCACCGGCGTTCGCCGCGATGCCGACGGTCGGGTGATCGGGGTGTCGGCCCGCGACCGGGCCGGCGACACGGTCGAGCTGGATGCCGGGTTCGTCGTCGGCGCCGACGGGCTGCGTTCCCGGATCGCCCGCTCGGTCGGCGCGTCGGTCCATGTGGCCGGGCCCTCCGACGGAGCGGCCCACTTCGCCTACTACGCCGGGCCGACCTGGCCGGGCATCGAGTTCTTCGTCCGCCACGGGACCTTCGCCGGGGTGTTCCCCACCAATGACGGCGAGGCGTGCATCTGGGTGTGCACTCCCTCTGGCCACGCCGAGGCGATCCGCCGGCGTGCCCCATCGGTCGCCCTGGCCTTCGACGAGATGCTCCTGCAGGCGGCCCCCGCGCTGGCCACCCGGCTGCACGGCGCCCAGCGCACGTCGGCGGTGCGCGGGGCGTTGCGCCTCCCCAACCAGGTGCGCCAGGCCTTCGGGCCGAGGTGGGCCCTGGTGGGCGATGCCGGCTACCACCGCGACCCCATCACCGGCCATGGCATCAGCGACGCGTTCCGGGACGCCGAGCTGCTGGCGGTCGCCCTCGACCGTGCCCTGCGGGGCCAGGTCTCCGACACCGCCGCGCTCGCCGGCTACCAGCGACAGCGCGACGACGCACTGCGGGAGATCTTCGACATCACCTGCGCGCTCGCCAGCTACCCCCCCGTGGCCGAGTTCGTCGCGCTGCAGAAGCGGCTGAGCGGGGCCATCGAGACCGAGGCCGCCGTCCTCGCCGCCCGCGCGGTCCCCGGCCTGCGCCAGCTCGCCGTCGCCTGACCAGAACACACACAGACACCAACAAGGAGACACCAATGCACCTCATCTGCACCGAAGAGCTCGTCCGGGCCCGGATGGCCGAACGCCTGGCAGAGATCGACCTCGCCACCGCCCCGGTGCGGCGCCCGGCCCGCCTCCGCCACCGCTTCGGTCGACCGAGACGCCCAGCGACCAGCGCGTCGATCACCTGAGCGCCATCCCCAGCCACCCCACACCAACCACTCACACCTAGGAGCAACGACAAGATGGTCATGACCGAGAGCAACGAGTCCACGCGCAACGGTGTGGACACCGCCACCCTCTTCGCGACGCTCGACGCCGTCAGGCAGGCGCCCGAGGCGGCCAGGTTCCAGTTCCGGGCCCGCAACGAGTGGGTCAACGGCACCCACAACCGCAGCACGATCCACGACTACTTCGGGGTCGGCGAGGAACGTACCCACGAGCGCACCTGGGTTTTCGACGCCGACCACCCCGCCGTGCTTGTCGGCCGCGACAACGGCCCCACACCGGTCGAGTTCGTGCTGCACGCCCTGGCGGCATGCCTCACCGCCGGCCTGGCCAACATCGCCGCCGCCCGCGGCGTGACCCTCACCGAGGTGCGCTCAACCGTCGAGGGCGACATCGACCTCAACGGCATCCTCGGCCTCGACCCCGGCGTGCGCAACGGCTACGAGCAGATCACCGTGCGCTTCACCCTCAAGGGCGACGCCCCCGCCGAGAAGCTGCATGAGCTCATGGAGCAGTCGCGGGCCCGCTCGGCCGTCTACGACATCATCACCAACCAAGTGCCCGTCACCATCACCGTCGACACCCAGTGACACCACACGCGCCGATGGCTGGCCCCCAACGCGGCCAGCCATGGCGCGTCCACCCAGATCGCAGGGGCCAGCCATGACCGACACCACACTGGCGGCCTGCGCACACTAAGCGGCTCGCTCACAACCGACACCGCGACCTTCGAACTCTTGCCGCGCATCAGAGCCGACGGCACGCCGTTCGGACGATCGCGTCGGCGGCTGGTGGCGGCGTGCCCGCCCCGTGGCCGGCGTCGGGAGGCGCTTCAGACTCGACGTCGCGCTGGCCGATCCCGGCACGGGCCTCGGGCCCGCTGCTGGCCGCCGGCGTGCGTGTCGATCGCAGCTCTCTACTGGCCGAGAACACCCCACCGGCCTCGCTCGCGGACGACGCGACCGTCACAGTGAACTACGACGAGGCCCGGCTCGCGGAGGTGAGGCAGCGCCAGGACTTCGCCATGGAACGCGTGTGCGCTACCGGGGCCGTCATCGAGGCGTGCCCGACGTCGAATCGCCGGATCGCTGGGTTTACCGAGCCCGTCCACCCACCCGATCCACCGGAGCTCCAGAAGTGCCTGTCCCCGACGTGCCGTTTCGTACGGTTCCGCTCTCCGACACGGAAAAAGGGGATTCGACGACGTGGCAACCACCGAATTGGCTCAGGCGACGCTGGACGCGCTCGACGACGGCTTGCGAGGCCCGCTCGTCCGGCCGGATGGCAGGGGGTACGAGGCGTCCCCGGCCCGAGCGAGCGGCCGCTCAGAGTCCAACGGCATCTCGTAGCTGCGCGACAGTCGGAGATCCCGCTGGACCCTCCGGGGTCTGATAGATCCGGCACGACAGCCCAGTCGGCTCATCACCGGTCGCGAACGGATCCCGCCCATCGATGACGATCGTCGGCGAGCCGCGAAATCCGAGCGCATCCGCCTGTTCGGGGGACGTCACCTCCGTACGTCGAAGTTCGAACCTTTGTCCCGCCGAGACCTCGGCGAGCCGCGCATCGGCGACACGCCAGTGCGGGCAACCGTCGAAGTACAACAGCTCGATCTCCATTGAGAGCCTCCGGTGTCGCGGCTACGGTAAACGTTCCAGTTCACAGGAAGGTCAAAGGGGGGTGTGCTGCGATGCGGATCGGAGAGGTCTCGAACGCCTCAGGCGTTCCCGCCAAGACGATCCGCTACTGGGAGAGCGAACGCCTTCTCGCTCCTCCGGCCCGAACGCGGTCGGGCTACCGCGACTACGCCTCGGATGTCATCGACCGGCTCGAGTTCATTCGTCACGCCCAAGCCGGTGGGCTGGCCTTGAGCCAGATCCGCGAGGTCCTCTCGATCGGCGATAGCGGCGAGCCACCGTGCGAGCATGTCCGAGCCCTCGTAAAGGACCGCTTGGCCGAGGTCGAGGCCCGCATCGCCGAGCTGACACGGACCCGATGCCACCTCGAGCGCCTCGCACTGCGAGCGGCCTCGCAGGACCCCGCTGACTGTCGGGGCTACTGCACAATCATCACTGGGTGAGCTGCGAGTCCGGTGGCATCCGGTAAGACGTGATCATTCCCAGGGTTCGGGCAGCCCGGAGCTGCTGCGCCGCCACGACGCCTCCCAGCACAATCGTGCCGCCCGGAAGAATGGAGCGCCGAACCGGGCTGCCGTTAAGAAGCCCTTCGACCGGGAAAGGCAACAACATGGCTGAACGCATCTGCTTCTACTTCGACCCGATCTGCCCGTGGTGCTATCAGACATCCCGGTGGGCGCGACGCCTCGAAGAGCTGGGCGTGGTCGTCATCGACTGGGGCCTGTTCTCGCTCGAGCTTCAGAACGCCGGGAACGAGCCGCAGGAGCTGGCCGACGCACACGCCCGCTCCGCCCGGGCCCTGCGCACCGCGATCGCCGTGCGCGATGCCGCCGGTCGCTCAGCCGTCGGCGGGTTCTACAAGGCGCTCGGCGCCCGCGTCCACGAGCGCGGCGAGCCCCTGGAGGACCCGGCTACCGTGGAGGCAGCGCTCACGGACGCGGGTCTGGACGCGCGCCTGTGCGGGG
>DATFON010000103.1:0-8079 GCA_035265465.1 Solirubrobacterales bacterium
GTGACCGCCGCGGGCACGGGCACCATGGGCGCCCTCGACGCCGAGTGGTATCTGCGCGACGTCCCGCCCTCGCCCGAGGCGCACTGGTCGGGCTTTGCGGGCGAAGCGCAGCCGGACGCTGCGGACGACGAAGAGCGGGCCGAAGTGAGCGCGAGCTAGCTGGCCCCCGGCGTGGCCTTTGTCCGGGCGTGCTCCCGGGCAAGTAGGGGCAGCGCCCCACGGTTCCACGGACGATGGATGGATTTCCGAGGCTATAGGTGCCGAAATCCATCCATCGTTCGAGTTGTGCCCGTGTCAACGCAATCCGCATCCGCTTTCCGGACGTAGATTGCGTTGACCCGGCATTTGCGGTTGGGACGCTGCCCCACCCAGCCTCGAGCCCGCTTGCGCATCGCTAACGCCAGGGCTCGAACGCGACGCCGGCAGCGCGAGAGAGTCTCTAGAGTTGGCCCCGGTCCCGAATCCGAGAAGGAGTGCGCGCGATGGCTGTCGTCGAGGTTCCCAAGGTCAAGATCGAGAAGATCGGGCTGAAGCCGTTCCACGAGTTCGATCAGGCGAACGAGACCTGGCCGCGGGGCGACCGGCCGGCCGCGATCCGCGAGGCGGCGGCCGAGTTCCGGGCGCGTTTCGCGACGCCGGACAATCGGGTGCGCGGTGTCCGCACCGTCGACATCGCATCCGCCGGTTATCCGGTGAAGTTCGCGTTCGGCGGCGCCGCCAAGGGGGCTAATCCGTTCATCAACATCATCAACCGGCTCCAGATCGTCCAGTTCGAGGACTTCGACGGCGAGCTCAAGACGCTCGCCTACGAGCCGACGGTCCCCGAGGGGCCGGCTGAAGCCCCGTACTACGCGCAGCAGATCGAGAAGCTCGGCGACTTCCTGTCCTACAAGGTGCTGGCCACGATCTGGAATCACCCCGACGAGGCGCTGGTCAAGTCTGGCCTGCGCCCCGAGGACGTCGACTACATCAGCTTCGATCACCTCCACGTCCAGGACCTGCGCTTCGTGCTTGGCACCACGGAGCCGATTCCGGGCGAGGCCGCTCCGCGCCCACCCCTCTTCCCGAACGCCAAGCTCATTGCGCAGCGCAAGGAGTGGGACACGTTCGCGTCGCTCCATCCGATGCAGTGGGCCTGGTACGTCGAGGACGGTGTCAAGGACCTCATCACCGACAACGTCGTGCTCATCGACGGCGACGTCGAGCTCGGCAAGGGCGTGGCGCTCGTGTGGACGCCCGGTCACACCGACGGCAATCACTCGCTCTGCATGAACACGGACGACGGTGTGTGGGTCTCGTCGGAGAACGGCGTCGCCGCCGATTCCTGGCATCCGCACCTGTCGAAGATCCCGGGGGTGCGCCGGACCGCCGAGTTCTTCGGCCGCGAGGTGATCCTCAACTCGAACACGCTCGAGGACTCGATCGACCAGTACGACTCGATGATCAAGGAGAAGGCGCTCGCGGATCCCAACCGCAAGGATCCGCGCTACCTGAACGTCTTCCCCTCGTCGGAGATGGCGAGCTGGAAGCGCCAGTGGCCGGTCGTGCCGACATTCGTCTACGGCGGCATCAACAGCGGCATCGTCGAGCGTCCAAGCTCCGGTAACGGATCCCGATAAGCGGAGGCGATAGGCGCCGTAAGCGAGTCAACTAGGCCGCTCGCAGCCCGCTGGCTAATCTCGGCGGGTGGAGCGACGGGCGTGGCTGTGGCTGATCGCGCTCGCCTCGATCTGGGGGGCGAGCTACATGTTCATCAAGATCGGCCTGCGGGATCTGTCCGCGCCGATGATCGCATGCGTCCGAATCGGGCTCGCGGCGCTGGTGCTGGTTCCCCTCGCCGCGTCCCGGCACGCACTGGGGGGAGTCAGGGATCGAATTGGGACGATCGTGATCCTCGCTGCGGTCCAGGTCGCTGGCCCATTTCTTCTGATCGGGTTGGGAGAGTTGGAGATCTCCTCAGCGCTGGCCGGCATCCTTGTCGCCACGGCCCCGATCTTCACCGCCGTGCTTGCCATCTGGGTCGACCACGAGGAGCGCTCCGAGGGGGTGCGCCTGGTCGGGATCGTCTTGGGGATCGCCGGAGTGATCGCCCTGTTCGGCGTTGACCTGAGCGGCTCGGGCGCAGCGGTGCTGGGCGGCCTCGCCGTCGTGCTCGCCGGACTTGGCTATGCGGTCGGCGGCTTCATGGTCAAGCACCGGTTCGCCGGCGCCGAGCCGATCGGCGTCGCGGCCTGGGTAATGGTCGCGAGCACGATCCTCCTCGCGCCGGCGGCGGCGATCACGGCGCCGACGTCGACTCCCGCCCTCGGCCCGGTCGCCGCCGTGGTGGGCCTCGGGGTCCTCGGCACGGGTGTCGCGTTCGCGATCTTCTACACGCTGATCCGCCAGGTTGGCCCGGCGCGGTCATTCATCGTCGCCTATCTGGCGCCAGGGTTCGCGGTCGTCTATGGGGCGACGCTCCTGGGCGAGCAGCTCACCGCCGCCACGGTGGGGGGCCTGGCACTGATTCTCGCTGGCTCATACCTGGCGATCGAGGGGGCCGGGTGGCGGCGGGGTGAAAGCCTCCCGAAGGAGCCAGTCGATGCCACGCGTCAGCCCTAGTGGACGCCTAAGCCTCAGCCTGCGAGCCGGCGCAGCGACGGCGCCACGCGGTATCGCTCCTCGCCGAGCTCGTGGTGCAGCAAGTCGAGGATCGAGACGACGCGCTCCAACCCGATCGCGGCACCCCATTCGAAGGGACCGCGCGGCCAGTTGAAGCCGAGCCGCATCGCGGTATCGCAGTCCTCGGCGCTCGCGACCCCCTGGCTGACCGCGAAGTGGGCCTCGTTGACGATCTGAGCGAGGATCCGTCCAAGCACGAGCCCGGGCGCGTCGCCGACCCATTCCACGTGCTTGCCCGCCGCGCGGAAGTAGCGCTCGGCCGCCTCCGCGTCGTCATCGCTCATCGACGGGTCACGAGCGATCTCGACCAGGCTCGCCGTTTCCAGGTCGGGAAGGGCCACGTGGTGGACCGAATCCTCGAGTGCCGTGCTTCGGCTCCACGCTGGGTCCTGCCGGGGCGGGTCCGGATCATCCGGACGGTGGGGTCCCTCGCGGTAGTCGTAGTAGCCCCGCCCGACCTTCCTGCCGTGGCGGCCCGCCGCGACGGTTCGCGCTTGAATCGGGCTCGGCTGCCACCGCGGCTCGTGGAAGCTCTGCTCCCAGAACGACTTCGCGACCTCGAAGTTGACGTCGACGCCCACCAGGTCCATGAGCTCGAACGGGCCCATCCGGAAGCCGCCGCCGATGCGCACGATCCGGTCGATCTGATCGTGCGAAGCGACGCGCTCCCCCAGCAGACGGAGTCCCTCCAGAGTGAACGGACGCGCGAGGCGGTTGGCGACGAACCCGATCGCATCCGCTGCCCGGATCGGCTCCCGCCGCATCGCCCGCGCCACCTCGGTCGCGGCCTCCACCGTCTCGGGTGCGGTCTCGTCGCCTGCGACGATCTCGACCAGGCGCATCAGAACCGGCGGGTTGAAGAAGTGCATGCCGCAGACGCGCTCCGATCGCTCCACCCCGGCAGCGATCGCGGTCACCGACAGCGAGGACGTGTTGGTCGCGAGGATCGTCTCGGTGCCGCAGACCTTCGCCAGGCCGGCGAACAGCTCACGTTTCAGCGCGAGATCCTCCGGCGCTGCCTCGATCGCGAGCTCGCAGCGGGCGAGGTCCTCGATGTGGGCGGCCAGGTGCAGCCGCTCTCGTGCCGCGTCGGCCTCGGATTCGCTCCACAGCCCCCGGGCTTCCCCCTTTGCGAGGCCATGGCCAACGCGCTGTTCGCCGGCCGCGAGGGCCTCCGCAACCGGATCGTTAAGCCACGTCTCAAGCCCGCCCAGGCAGGCTAGCTGGGCGATCCCGGCACCCATGGTCCCGGCACCAACTACAGCGATCCGGTCGATCACGCCGGGAAGTTGTAGCGAGCGAGCCGGCGCAGGCCCACCTGTCACGGCGGGCCAATCATCAGACGAGGCCTTGTACGCACGGTCCCGATCGGACTGGAGTGTGAGTACCACGACTTCGTCGCCGATCCTCAGGCAGCGGTCTCGAGCATCCTCGAGTTCGTCGGCGAACCGACCGACCGCGTCAGGATCTCGGCGCGCCGGACGGTGGACCTGGGCGAGGATCACACGGTGGCCGGCAACCCGATCCGGTTTCGCCGCGGCGAGATCGAGGTCCGGCGCGACGACGAGTGGCGGACGCGAATGCCCCGCCGCAGCAAGGCCCTGGTCACGGCGCTGACGCTCCCGGCCCTGGCCCGGTTCCTCCGTTAACCGGGCGGTTCCTCGCCCTCCCAGTAGTCGGTGGCGTGCTCGCGGCGGTATGCCTCCTGGAAGCCCTCGCCGGCTGCGCCGGGGGCGCGAGTCGCCGCCATCAGCTTGCCGCTATCGGGATAGAGGTTTATCTCCGGTGCGTCCATCGTGCTGACCACGAGAACCCGCGCCGGGGCCTGCGACCCGTTCGTCACCTGGTGCGCCCCCTCCTCGCCCGCCGGGAACGAGACGACCTCGCCGGTGGCGAGCTCGCGCCGCCCCGCCGGGGTGCGCAGCGACGGCTTGCCGTCAAGCACGACGAGGAGCTCCTCGTTGGCGGTGTGCGCGTGGTAGGGGAAGGTAGCCTGGCCGGGCGGAATCTCGTAGAGGCTCGCGCCGAGCCGCTCGGCGCCGGTCTGCCACCCAAGCTTCGCACGGCGATAGGTGAAGCCAGGACGGTCCTGGTCCGCATCGAAGTCAGGTTCGAGGATCGTGGCCGCTTCGGGCTTGGCGGCGGGAGTCAGTGCGGGGTCGGGCTCCTCCGCCTCATGGTGCTCGAGGGCGGTTTGGAGAGGCATCCACGTGGCCATCCCGCCGCGTTCGGGGGACGACATCTCCTCGAGTGCGCCCAGCATCCCCTGCTCCGGATAGACGACGACGTCGGGGCCGCGCATCTCGCTGAAGAACAGGACCCTGACCGCCTCGTCACCACCATTGCCGATTCCGTGCGCGCCACGGGGTCCACGTGGAAATGCGGCCACCTCACCCTCGACGAGCTCTCGCGAGCCTGCCGGGGTGCGGAGCGTCGGCCTGCCGCGGATCACGACGAGAAGCTCTTCATTGGCGAAGTGGTAGTGGAGGATCGCCGCGGATCCAGGCTCAACCTCCCAGAGGCTCGCACCGAGGAGCACGCATCCTGCCTGATAGCCAAGCCGTGACCGCCGGCACCGGAACCCATAGTCCTCGTAGCGGGTCACGTCCTCGTCGAAGACCGGCTCGAAGACGTTCGGTGGCGCCACTACCGCCCCTTGAAGTCGGGCGGCCGCTTCTCCAGGAACGCGTCCATGCCCTCGATGCGGTCCTCGGTCGCCATAGCGATCTCATACAGACGGCGCTCGTGCTCGAGCCCGTCGGCGAGCCCGGTCTCGTCGGCGGCGAGGACGGCCTGCTTCGCCAGCCGGACGGCGATCGGCGGTCGCCGCGCGATCCGCTGCGCCAGCTCCATCGCCCGCTGGAGCCAATCCCGACTGTCGGCGACCTCGTTCACCAGACCTAACCGCTCGGCCTCGTGCGCGTCGATGCGACGGCCCGTCAACACCAGCTCCATCGCCCGCTGCTTGCCGACGACCCGGGCCAGTCGCTGAGTGCCGCCACCGCCGGGAATGATCCCCAGGGTGATCTCGGGCTGGCCGAATGCCGCGGTCTCCGACGCCACGATCAGGTCACACAGGAGGGCGAGCTCGCAGCCACCCCCGAGGGCGAACCCCGATACGGCCGCGATGAGCGGTGTCTTACATGCCGTGAGGCGACGCCAGAACGACGCGGCCGGGTGGCGAAGCGACTCCTCGAACGTCCGCTCGCGAAGGGCGCGGATGTCGGCGCCCGCGGCGAACACCTCGTCGGTCCCGGCGATCACCACGCATCGAACCTCCGGGTCTGCATCGAAGCCCTCCACCGCGGTCGCCAGCTGATCCATCAGCTCCGGCGACAGGGCGTTTCGCGCCTCCGGTCGGTTGAGCCTGCAGAGCGCGACGTGCCCGTCGCGGCTGCTCTCGACGAGCGCGCTCACTGATCCGCGCGTACCGGCGTCATCGCGTTGATGCCGGTCGCCGCGCGTCCGATGATCAGCTTGTGGATCTGGGAGGTTCCCTCGTACAGCGTCGTCACGCGGGCGTCCCGGAGGTAGCGCTCGACCGGGTAGTCGTCGACATACCCCGAGCCGCCGTGCACCTGGATGGCCAGGTTGGCGCATTCGACCGCAGCCTCGGTGGCGTAGAGCTTGGCGATGGAGGTCTCGGGGGTGTTCGGCTTGCCCTGGTCCTTGAGGATCCCGGCCCGCCGTACGAGCAGCCGTGCGGCATCCCGCCGCAGGATCATGTCGGCGATCATCTCCTGGACGAGCTGAAAGCTCGCGATCGGCACTCCGAACTGCTCCCGGTCCTTGGCGTAATCCACGGATGCCTGCACGCATCCATCGCAGATGCCCACGCAGCCGGCGGCGACCGAGTAGCGCCCCGCCTCGAGTGCGGTCATCGCGATCTTGAAGCCGTCGCCGACCTCGCCGAGCAGGGCATCGTCTGGGACCTCCACGTCGTCCAACCCCAGCGATGCCGTGTCGGAGGCGCGCAGCCCGAGCTTGCCGTGGATCTCCTGCGAGGAGAATCCCTCGGACTCGGTCGGCACGAGGAAGCAGGCGATGCCGCGGTGTCGCTCCTCGGGATTCGTCTGAGTGAAGATCAGGGCGACCTCGGCCACATTGCCGAGCGAGATCCACATCTTCTGTCCGGTGATCCGCCAGCCGCCGTCGACCTTCACCGCCCGCGCGCGCATCGAGGCCGGGTCCGATCCCGCGTCGGGCTCGGTGAGGCCGAAGCAGCCGAAGGCCTCGCCGGCGCACAGCCGCGGCAGCCACCGCTGCTTCTGCTCCTCGGTCCCCCAGCGCTCGATCGTGCCGCACACCAGCGAGGTCTGCACCGAGACCACGGTGCGGGCGGACGAGTCGCCGCGTCCCACCTGCTCGACGATCAGGCCGTAGCTCACGTAGTCGAGGTTCTGGCCGCCGTACTCCTCGGCGACCGTGGCTCCCAGGTACCCCATGTCGCCGAGTCGTCGGGCCAGCTCGATGTCGAACCGCGCTTCGCGGTCGTTGTCGCGGGCCCGCGGGATGATCTCGTTGTCGGTGAAGTCGCGGGCCGTCTCGGAGATCAGCCGCTGCTCGTCGTTGAGATCGAGGTCCACGGGTTCTGGGGGCGCCGAGCTTTAGCTCGGCGACTGGCCGGTGTCGTTCATTGGCAGCAGACTACGCGGAAGCGATCGTTTCCTTCAGCGAGCGCTGGAAGGCCTCTGCCGCCTCCAGCGTTCGCGGCCCCGGGACCTCGAGCTCCACGTCGTCGATCGCCGCCACCGGCTGCACCTCGCGCACCGTCGACGCCAGGAACGCCTCGTGGGCGCCCAGCAGATCGTTCACGTGGAACTCCCCCTCGTCGACGTGGAGCGCCCGGACGACGTGCGCCCGCGTGATCGACTCCAGGATGCCCGCCCCAATAGAGGGCGTCCGCAGGCCGCCCTCGGGCGAGACCCAGAAGATCGTCGATGTGGGCGCCTCGAGCACGATTCCGTCGGGTCGCACGAGGAGCGCCTCGTCGGCTCCGCGCGCCTGCGCGATTCGCGTCGCCTGCATGTTGGCCGCGTAGGAGAGCGACTTGACCCCGGTAAGGATCACCGTCGGCGAGTAGGTGACGATCGCCAGCCGCACCCAGGCGCCCTTGTCCGGCAGGTTCTCGATGAGCAGGATCCGCCGCCCGCCGCGGGTCATCACGATGCGAAGCTGGGCGTCGGCGCGCCCGAACGTCTCGAGCAGGGCATCCAGCTCCCCCTCGAGGGTCTCGCGCCCAACGGGCAGCTCGATCGCGGCTGCCGAGCGCTCCAGGCGATCGAGGTGCTCCCGAAGCGCGAATGGGTGGCCGTCGTAGAGGCGGATGACCTCGAAGACCCCGTCCCCGCGATAGAGGCCGTCGTCGGGCAGGGGGATCGTCGCTTCAGCGGTGGGGGAGATGGCCCCGTCGACGCT
>DATFON010000104.1:0-9197 GCA_035265465.1 Solirubrobacterales bacterium
TCGCATTGACCCTCGACGACATCCTGCTCGAGGACGGCAAGGTGGCGCCCTTCAGTCGCGCCGAGACCACCTACTCGGCGATGGGGCGCTTTGGCGACGTGTTGCTCGTGGGTGGCGAGACGGACCTCTCGCTCACCGCGCGGCTTGGCGAGGTGGTGCGCTTCTACTTCACCAATACCGCCAACACCCGGGTCTTCAAGCCCGTGCTTCCGGGGGCGCGGATGAAGCTGGTGGGTGGCGATAGCGGCCGGGTGGAGCACGATCAGTTCGTTGAGGAGGTCATCCTCGCGCCCTCGGAGCGCGTCGTCGTCGACGTCCTGTTCGACCAGCCCGGGGACCTGATGCTCGAGCACCACACCCCGGGGCGGGTCTATCCGCTGGCCCGGATCACGGTCAGCGAGGAGCGGGCTGAGCCCTCGCTAGGCGAGCAGTTCGAGGTCCTGCGCACGAACGACGACATGGTCGCCGAGCGCGAGAGGATCGCCGAGTACCTGGAGGCTGAGCCCGACAAGGTCCTCGCCTTCATCGCCGAGATGGACATGGGCACGCCGGAGGGCGATGTCATCTACGCCTGCCCGATGCATCCCGAGGTTGTCAGGGACGAGCCAGGTCACTGCCCCAAGTGCGGGATGAAGCTGCTCCCGGCGCAGCTCGTCGCCGAGGCCGCGGAGGGTCACGAGCATGGGCATGAACACAACGGACATGACCACGGCGAGGCCGGCGGCATTGAATGGGAAGACGACATGGTCGAGGTCAACCGTCTGACGACCCCGGCGAACATGCGCTGGAAGCTGATCGACCGCAGCACAAACGCCGAGAACGCGGCGATCGATTGGTGGTTCCGCGTGGGAGACCAGGTCAAGATCCGACTGCTCAACGAGATGGCCGGCGACCACCCGATGCACCACCCGTTCCACGTTCACGGGGCCGGGCGTTTTCTGGTCCTGAGCCGCGACGGAGTGGTCGAGCCCAACCTGGTCTGGAAGGACACGGTGCTGGTGCGCACCGGCGAGACCGTTGACATCCTGCTCGACGTCAGCAATCCGGGCCTGTGGATGGCTCACTGCCACATCGCCGAGCACCACGAGAGCGGAATGATGTTCAGCTTCGAGGTGACGGAATGAAGATCGCCTACGTCCTCTATCCCGCACTATGCCGCGAGCTGCAGAAGGCGGCCTGATCTATCTGCCGCATGGATTCCGCGGGGCTTCACTCATGGTCTGATTTCGAGCGGCGCGTAGAACCCTCTGCGGCCAAGGCCGGATCCTCGATCTCAACGTGTGGTAGCCATTCGAGCCGCGCCGGGAGATACCAGTTTCTCTCCCCGATGAGCTGCATTGCTGCGGGGATGACCACCAGGCGCACGACCGTTGCGTCAATCAGGAGGGCGATAGCAACCCCGAAGCCCATCTGCTGGAACGCGACCAACTCCCCCGCGGCAAAGCCGGCGAAGACCGCGATGATGATCAGCGCCGCCCCGGTGATCAGCCGCGCCGTCGATCCAACCCCAAAGATGATGGCCTCGGTTGTGTCGCCGGAGCTCGTGTAGCGCTCTCGGATCCGACTCAGCAGAAAGACCTGGTAGTCCATCGACAGACCGAAGAGCACGGAGAACAGGAACACGGGGACCCACGCCTCTATCCGGTCGACTTGCCCGAAGCCGAACAGGTCCGTCCCCACTCCCTCCTGAAAGACGAGCACCAACAACCCGTACGCGGCGCCAACCGAGAGCAGATTGACCGCGATCGCAGTCAATGAGACGACGATCGAGCGGAAGGCGAGGGTGAGGAGGACGAATGTGAGGGCGAGAACGAAGGCGATCACGATCGGCAACCAGGTACCGATCAGCGCGAAGTAGTCGCGGTTCTCGGCCGGGAGCCCGCCGACGAGAACTCGGTCCGAGGCATCGCCGAAGGCGTCGGGCACGTACTCGTCACGGAGCCTGTCGATCGCCGCCGAGGCCTCCTCAGTGCTCCCCTCGGCATTTAGAGGCACGGAGGCAATCACGAGCCCTCCGCCTTCTTCGATGGTGGCGCTCTTGGCGGCGAAGTCGGGATCTTGGTCGAGCTGGCCGCGGAGGCTTTCGAGTTCCTCCTCAGGTGCAGGTGCGCCCCTGGTATCCACGACAACCTCCACGGGATCGGTGGCCCCGGCCGGGAAGTCGCGCTCCAAAGCGATTAGTCCCTGCTTGCCAATTTGGTCATCGGGAAGGCTGGACGGGCCGGATGCCCCGAGCTTCAGGCCGAGCACAGGAGAGGTGGCGAGCAGGAGAAGAGCGACGGCCGCGACGAGGCTGATGGCCGGATGGCGCACCACCGTGCGAACGGCGCCGCCCCAGAATCGACCCTCGGTGCCCGCCGAGGCGGAGACGCGCTTGCCCAGCCACGGTACGCGCAGCTTGTCGATGCGATCGCCCAGCACCATCAGGAGTGCGGGATGGAAGGTGAGTGCAACCCCGACCGAGACGACGGCGACCACGATTGCGCCCAAAGCAAGGCTTCGCAGAACCGTGTCCGGGACGAGGAACATCCCGAGCAGGGCCAGTGAGAATGCGGTGCCGCTGAGGACCACCGCCCGAGTCGCCGTGCTGGAAACGTTCAGGATCGCTTCGCGGTGCGGAAGGCCCTTGGCCCGTTCCTCGCGCAGCCGGGAGACGATGAAAAGCGAGTAGTCGATACCCAGGGCCAGCCCCATCGCCACGAGCATGTTGGTGACGAAGAGGTTCACCTCGAAGAGCTGGCCGATCACGGCGACCATGGCGAGGGCGACGATGATCGAGAGGATCGCCATCGTCAGCGGGATCCCCGCCCCGACCAACGTGCCGAAGACCAGGAGCAGAATGATCAGAGCCGCCGGAAGGCCGAACTGAAGCTCACCCTTCTGAAGGTCCTCCTCGGAGACCTTTTCGAAATCGCGGCCCACCGTGAACTCGCCGGTGACGTCGACCGAGAAGCCCTCAGCCCCGTCGGCGCGCTGGACGATGCCGACGACATCCTCGATGCTTTCTTCCTCGTCCCCAGCCAGTACGACAGGAAGAATGGTGGCGTGGGCATCGGAGGACACGAGGACCTCGCCGTGGGGGTCGAGGTAGCTGGAAACGTTCTCCACGCTGTCGCTTCCGCGTAGCTCCTGTGCGAGGCCCCTTACCCGCTGGCGAAAGGCCGGGGCCGCCACCTGCGATTCGTCTGAGCGAACGATCACGACCTCGTCCAGGGCGTCGCGTTCGGGGAACCGCTCGTCGATCAGATCCTGCGCCTGCTTCGACTCGGGGTTGCTCGTGACATCTCCCTCGCTGGAGAGCGCAGACCCAAGGAACCCTGAGATCAGGACGAAGCCAACCAGCGCCACCACTCCCCACACCGCCAACATCCGACGAGGGCGAGCGACGGCGATCGCCGCGAGCCGTCGAGGACTCAGGCTCCGTGACTTCATGGACGAGTCGTCGCTGCTGGATCCATCCCCCGAGCCACCCTATCCGGACCGAAGCTAAAGAGAGCGGGAGCGACCGGGGCCCTCGGTCCACGGTCAGCGGCGGCTAGACCAGAGCCTATTTCCAGACTTCCTGATGCGCCGGAGAGGAGTCGAACCTCCACGAGCCTGTTCAGCTCACAAGGTCCTCAATTTTGGATGCTCAACGCTCGGCGAGCAGCTCGAGAAAGTCGCGCGGGGAGAACACCGGTATCTGGTCGGCGAGCTCGAGGAGGTGCCTGTCGCCGGAGACGAGCAGGGCACGCTCCGCCGAGGCGAGCGCGATCAGATAGTCATCGCCGCTGTCTGTCGAGCGCACCGGCGGCGGCCGGTCGTGGTCGGAGCAGGCGGTCGCCGAGTCGGCAATCCAGCGGAGGACCTCGTCGCCATCCTGCTTGCCGATGTGGCGACGCAGCTTCGGATAGCCGAGCGCTCGGGCAAGTTCCTCGAGTAGCGCTGCCGAGACCACGAGCTCGAACTCTCCACGGTCGAAGGCTCGCAACACGTCCGCGGGCGTCCCGGCGGGCGAGAGCAGTCCGGAGATGATGACGTTCGGATCGAGGACCGCCCGCACGCGTCAGCGCCGGCGGCGTCGCGTCTTGTGCTGAGCCTCCACCACTAGCGCGGTGGCGTCCTCCTCGGAGAGGTCGTTGCGCTCCCAGAGGCGCTCCAAGAGATCGAGTCCGAGGTCACGCCGCAATGACTCTTCGATCACCTCGCTGTCACGGCGCCCGGTGCGGGCGGCGCGCATCTTCACGGCCTTCATCACGGAACCGTCGATCGTGAGGGTCGTTCGGACCTTCGACACGGGCACATCGTAACATCATGATGTCAAGATGCGGCTGCGTGAGGGCGCCGCGCTCACCAGGCCCAGGCCGGGAAGGTCGAGGCCGGTGTCGCCGCACGCTGATCCGGGACGGCTTGGTGTCCGTAATCATCACCACGATGCATCGGCGCAGGAAGCTCTCCGGCGTCGCCGATGAGGAGCTGATGCTTCTCGTCGCGCGCCGCGATCACGGCGCGTTCGCGGTCCTCTACGACCGGCACGGAGCGGCTGCCTATTCGCTCGCGCACCGGATCCTCGGGGACCGCCAGCGTGCCGAGGACGTCGTCCAGGAGACGTTTCTCTCGATCTGGCGCAGCCAGTCCAGCTACGACCCGGGGCGAGGAAGCGTCCGCAACTGGCTGCTGGCAGCGTTGAGAAATCGCGCCATCGACGCAATCAGGCGCGAGGCAGCTCGTCCGGCGCCTGCGCGAGGAGTGGATCCGTCGGAGGTCCTCGCGGATCAGCCATCCGGCGCGGACACGGACGCCACGGTCATTCACCGGGAGACCTCGCGAACGCTGCGCGGGATCCTGGGCGGCCTGCCCGAGGAGCAATCGCAGGTGATCGAGCTCGCGTATTTTGGCGGGTTCACGCATACCGAGATGGCTGAGATGCTCGGGGCGCCCGTCGGGACGGTGAAGGGCCGCATGCGACTCGGCCTGGAGAAGATCCGGGCGGCCATGGCGGAGCTGCAGTCGTGACGCAGCGCCACGATCACGACCGTTGGCGCGACGACCTGGCCGCGTACGCTCTCGACGCGCTCCCGGACACGGAGCGGAGCGCGGTGGAGTCGCACCTCGCGGGATGCGACGAGTGCCGCGCCTACCTGCGATGGCTGCGGCCCGCGGAGGCCGTGGTGGCGACCTCCGTCGAACAGCTCAAGCCGCCCCGCGGCCTGCGGCGCGCGGTGCTCGCGAACGCCCGGAAGGTGGACCGGGAAGAGCCGCTGCCGTCGCGAGCGCGAGCCGGGCCACGCTGGTTTCTCGCGCGCCCCACTGTCGCCGCCGCGCTCGCGGTGACGATCGCGGCCGCGCTCATCGGCGGCTACGTCCTGCGGGGATCGGGTCCGTCCACCGAGACCGTGAGCGCCCAGGCGACTGCGGCTGCGCCATCGGGGCTCGAGGCGCACCTCGTGCGCGAGGGCGACTCGGGCACGCTCGAGCTCACCGGCCTCCCGCTGCCGAAGCGCGGACGCGTGTATGAGGCATGGGTCCGCCGCGGCGAGAACATCTCCCCCTCGACCGTGTTCGTTCCCGACCGCACCGGCGCCGCCGCGGTGGCGTTGCCGGACCAGCTCGACGACGCGGACGAGGTCATGGTGACCCGCGAGCCGGCTGGCGGCAGCGAGGCGCCCACAACGGCGCCGATGCTCCACCTGCCCTTCCGGCAGAGCTGAGGCTCGAACGCTCCCGCACCGGGTGATCCGGAGCGGCGTCCGGAACGTAGGCAGTCCTGACGCCTCTCACCACAGGAACCTCAGCCGTGAACGCACCAGAAACCCCCCGACGCAAGTGGAAGCAGGAGCTGGCCCCCTACCTACGGGTGGATCGCAGGCGCAGCCTCGGGCAGATCGCGAGCGTCGTCGTCCCTTACCTCGGCGTGTGGGTCCTCGCCTACCTCATCCGGCCGGGTGTCTGGCTCGCCATCGGCCTCGGCCTGATCGCGACGGTGTTCCTCATGCGGATGTACTCGCTCTTTCGCGACCTCACCCACAGCTCGATGTTCTCCTCGAGGGCGGCGAACCACCGGTGGGGCCACCTCCTCGGCTTCCTCCTCTTCACCCCGTATCGATGGTGGCAGCGCCAGCACAGCCTCCATCACGCGAACACCGGCAATCTCGACCAGCGCGGCCCGGGCGAGATCTACACCATGACCGTTGCCGAGTACGAGGCAGCGTCCCAGCCCCGGCGGTTCGCCTACCGGCTGTACCGCAACCCGCTGCTGATGCTGTTCGTCGGCCCGACCCTGGTGTTCCTGTTCGCGCGCCGCTTCCCGCAGTCGGGGATGACCCGAAGGATCCTCCTGAGCGTGGTGGTCACGAACCTCGCGCTCGTCGCGTGGGTCACCGCCTGGACCCTGCTTGTCGGCTGGCAGACGTTCCTGCTCATCCAGGGCACGACGCTCGTCGCGGGCGGGGCAGTGGCCGCATGGATGCTTTACATCCAGCACCAGTACGAGGAGACCTACTAACAGGGATCAGATGAGTGGCGATTCGAGCTCGCCGCCCTCCAGGGAAGCTCCTACCTCGAGCTCCCGCGCCCGCTCGCGTGGGCGGTCGGCAACGCCAACTACCACCACGTCCACCACCTCAGCGCGAAGATCCCGAACTACCACCTTCGCGCCGCGCACGAGGAGCAGCCGATGTTCGCGCGCACCCCGGTCGTCACCCTGCGAAGCGGGATCGCCGCACTCAGCCTCAAGCTGTGGGATGAGGAGCGCGGTTGCCTGGTGGGCTACCCGCCTCGCAGGGCCAGCGAGCGCGGCGCCATCACACTGCCTCCGCGAGCTGCTCCGCGTAGCGGCTGAGGTAAAGCGGCCAGCCTCCGTCGCCCGCAACGCCCTCGCGAAGACCTTCCCAGCCCTCGCCGTGGCGATCGAGGTGCTCGAGATGACGGGCCAATAGCCCGGAGCGCGCCTAATTACCGTGGCGGCGTGCGAAGCTCACTTGCTAAGTGCGCCTGAGAGGAGTCGAACCTCCACGAGCCTGTTCAGCTCACAAGGTCCTCAACCTTGTGGTCGGGGGTTAAGCTGAGGTCGGATTGGGCTTGATCAAGCCATGTGAGGTGCTCTGAGCTCTCCGTCTTCTCCGCAACCAAGGCGATCTTGCGGACCCGTCCTTCCCGCAGCCACTCGCTCCAGAGCCGGTGGGCGGCCAGCAGCTCCTCCAGTGCCCGGGGTCCGATCTGCGCGGCAATGTCCGCGGCGTCGGCGGCAAACGCCTCGGTCAACGAATCTGCCACGGCACGGTGGGACCGACTGCAGTCTTTCTGCCAGCGGACAACCAGCCCGACCCGCTGCAAGCAAGTGAGCATCTCGTGCAGCGGGGTGAGCCAGACCGTGTCGGCATCAGGCATGTGCTCTCGCTCTGACTCCGTGAGGGGTCGGCCCTCTTCCATGGTGAAGGCGAACCGCCCGCCGGTCGTGAGCGCTCCGGATATCTCCTGAAGCAGGGTTTCCTTTTCGGGAAACGCGAGCAGGGTCTCGAACAGAAGCACCACGTCGAACGGGCCGGGCGGGATCGGGG
Organism: Solirubrobacterales bacterium; assembly: GCA_035265465.1. Lineage (GTDB taxonomy): Bacteria > Actinomycetota > Thermoleophilia > Solirubrobacterales > 70-9 > AC-56. The sequence goes on from DATFON010000104.1 coordinate 7,539, forward strand.
GGATCCGTGAGACCTCGAACCGACAGGGAAGGTCGCCGGCGCTCTCACGTGCGATGTCAATGGCGCTGGAGCTGACGTCCACCCCCAGATAGGTGCAACCGAGCTCCCGGGTGATGAACCGTCCGGGCCCGGCAACTCCGCAGCACAGGTCCAGCACGGAGACGCCGGGCGCGATGCCGGCCTGACCCGCCAGTGCCCGAATCTCTCTGGCGCCCATGAAGCTCTCCTGCTCGACGAACTCGCCGGGGGAATACGCCGACATGCGCGCTCGGCGGAGGGCCCGGACAAACGGAGCGCGTTCGTCCTGCTTCATGGCAATTCCATGCCCACACAGTTGACGATCTTCGGCCTCACCTTGCCAACGGCACCGGAGTGAACCCTCCGAAGCGAGGATCGCATACCAATCGGTGTCGGCCGCAGGGCAGGCCGCGGCCGCGAAGGATCGCCGGGGCGCGGGCCCCCCCTAACGGGATTGAACCGTTCGTGGCGGCAAGGGCGTATACCCGGCTGATGAGGACCAGGGCCGCGACACTGGCAGCCGCCGGTCCGGTGACCGGGATCATCGCCCAGGTGCTGCTGATCGCAGCACTCGCGGGGATCGTCGGCCTCAGCGGCGTCCGCCTCAGCGCCGCCGGTTGGATCGTCGGAGTCACCTGCGGAGTGATCACGAATGCCGCGCTGGCACGCGGTCTCTCCAACTACCGCTCCGACCGGCTGGGCCCGGCCGACTGGGTGACCCTCTCTCGCGCAACGCTCGCCGTCGGCGTCGCGGCACTGACCGCGGCCTCGTTCGATCAGCCCGTGCCGGTCACGATCCTGGTCTCACTCGCGGTCGTCGCGCTGGCCCTGGACGCGGTCGACGGATGGGTCGCGCGACGCACAAGGACGACGGCGAGGTTGGGCGCGCGCTTCGACGCTGAGGTCGATGCGTTCCTGATTCTCATCCTCAGCGTGTATGTCGCCCGCTCGGCCGGCGCGTGGGTGCTCGCGATCGGCGCGGCACGCTACGCGTTCCTCGCGGCCGGGTGGCCGCTGCCGTGGCTGCGTGAGCCGCTCCCGCCCCGCTACTGGCGCAAGGTCGTCGCTGCAACGCAAGGGATCGTGTTGACCGTCGCGGCCGCACAAGTCCTGCCGCCGGCTGTGACCGAAGCCGCGCTCGTCGCCGCGCTCGTCCTGCTTGCCGAGTCGTTCGGCCGCGACGTGTGGTGGCAGTGGAGCCACAGGCACGCCACGCAGCCTCGAGCGGCGGCGGGTGCGGACCCCACCCTCGCTCTGGCAGCCGTCACTCCCGCCGGCCCCGGGCGCGGACGCGTGCGAACGGGCATTGCCGCAGCCCTCACGACCCTCGCCCTTCTGCTCGTGTGGGGCGCTCTCGTCGCTCCGAACCATCCGCTTCATCTCACCCCGAGCGCGTTCGTGAGACTCCCGCTCGAGGGTCTCGTCCTCATCGCCGTGGCCATCGTCCTGCCCGCCACCGCTCGACGCGTCCTGTGCGGGGTCGTCGGACCGGTTCTCGCCCTGGTGCTCATCCTGAAGATCCTCGACATCGGGTTCTTCGCGACCTTCGACCGGCCGTTCGATCCCTATCAGGACCTGAGCTACGCCGGGATCGGCAGCGAGACGCTGCGCAAATCGATCGGCGCGTCAACCGCGAACCTG
>DATFON010000105.1:0-5040 GCA_035265465.1 Solirubrobacterales bacterium
ATCGGCTTCTTCTTCGCCCGCTCGCTCGCGTCGCCGCCGCCCGGCGCGGCAACTGCGACGGCCGAGGCCGCCGCCGCGAGCGCCGCCAAGAGCGCGACGACTCCAACTCTGCGTCCCATGTCCAACCTCCCGTGTGGTTGCCGAAAACCGACCCGGTACTGTGGCTCGGTGAGATGAAAACACGGTGAAAGCGATCCGTGTTCCGGGGGCGGCCCGCGAGCGAGGCAGCCTCGCGCGTCGAATCCCTGGCGGCTGAGTCACGCCGCCAGACCCACCCGTTCGGCTATTCGTGCGTCGTAGCGAGAAACGAATCGGGCCACCTATCGGATTTCAGTGAGACGCGCTGATCCGAGCTCCGGGCCGTTTCCGCAGTCTGGGAATCGGCCGGGGATCTGAGTATTCGGAGATACCGCGGAATCCACCGGAATGGCTCCCGTGGCCTCGGAGATATATGCGGCGGCTGGTGTGGAGTCGCCTCGTGGCGTTGGGAGCCACGGGTACACGATGGGCGGTCTATCCTGCGGCGCCGCGGCGCGGCAGGATGAGCTCCGGGTTCACCTTCGCCCTCTCGGGGCCCCTGCCTCCCAAGGAGATGGAGTGATCCTGGGCATCGCAGCGTTGCTGGACGCCTTCCTTGGTTCGCCTGCTGCTCATGCCGGTGTTGCTTCGTCTCGCGGGACCGGCCGCCTGGTATGTGCCGAGCTGGCTCGGTCGGATCCTGCCCGACGTTCGCTTCGGACACGGCGAGACGACGCCCGCACGAAGCCCAGCATGATCTCGATGGGAGGTCTCGCGAAGCCGGTACGTCGGGCAGTACCTCGTGGCGGATGAGTCGGGATCCTGCCGTGTCCAGAACGCGAGCAAGGATCATGCGAGTTGGATTCGGGTATCAAGGGGAGGTGCCCGAATTGGTTCTGGGCCCAGTCCTGCGCTACGTCTCCGACACCGAGGCGACCGTCTGGGTGGAGACGGACGGCCCGTGCGAGGTCGAGGTGCTCGACCACCGCGCGCATACGTTCGGGGTCGAGGGCCACCACTACGCGCTGGTCTCCATCCACGGGCTCGAGCCCGGAACCACCTACGAGTACGGGGTCTCACTGGACGGTGACGAGCGCTGGCCAGAGCCTGACTCCGACCTCCCGCGCAGCGTCATCCGCACCGTCGAGCCGCAGGCGCGAATCGACCTCATCTTCGGCTCCTGCCGTGCCGCTATCCCGCACCACCCGCCCTACACACTCCCCAAGGACGAGGATGAGCGTGGCCGGGGTCTTGACGCTCTGCACACGCTGGCGCTATCGATGATCGAATCCGAGCCCGATCGGTGGCCGGAGCTCGTGCTGCTGCTCGGAGACCAGGTGTACGCGGACGAGGTCTCCCCGAAGGCGCTCGACTTCATCCGCTCCAGAAGGGACACCACGCGCCCTCCGGGTGAGGAGGTGGCCGACTTCGAGGAGTACACCCGGCTGTACCTGGAGTCGTGGAGCGACCCCGTGATCCGCTGGCTGTTCTCGACCACCTCGATGGCGATGGTGATCGACGACCACGACATGCACGACGATTGGAACATCTCTCGCCCGTGGCTCGAGGAGATGCGCCGCCGGCCCTGGTGGCAGGAGCGCGTGGAGGCGGGGTTGATGTCCTACTGGATCTACCAGTTCATCGGCAACCTCTCGCCACGCGAGCTGGAGCAGAACGAGCTCTACTGCCGGGTGCGCGAGCTCGAGGAGGCGGGGCCCGAACTGCGGGAGTACGCGGCGAAGGAGGATCGTGAGCGAGAGGGCAAGCGGTGGAGCTACTACCGCGATCTGGGCTCGACGCGCCTCGTCGTGATGGACGCGCGTACGGGCCGCGTCCTCGAGGAAGGCCGCCGCTCGATCTTCGATGAGGAGGAGTGGGACTGGGTCCAGGACAAGGTACGCGGCGACTTTGACCACCTGTTGATCGGGACCTCGGACCCTTACCTGCTCGCGCCTGGCCTCCATCACCTGGAGGCCTGGAACGAGGCGGTGTGCGGGGGCGCCTGGGGTCCGGCTGCGGCGAGGATCGGAGAGCGGATGAGACAGGGGCTTGACTGCGACCACTGGGCCGCCTTCCAGCGCTCATTCACCCGCCTCACGCGGCTGCTGGAGGAGGTCGGCTCCGGGCGGCGCGGACACCGCCCTGCCTCCATCTGCATCCTCTCTGGCGACGTTCACCATGCTTACCTCGCCGAGGTGGCGTTCCGCCGCGACGCGAACGTGACAAGCGCCGTCTACCAGGCAGTGTGCTCCCCCTTCCGCAAGGCGCTCGATGCTCGCGAGCGGCGCGCGGTTCGGATCGCCAAGACTCGTCCCGCCGAGATCGTCCTTCGCGCCCTCGCCCGCGCCGCGGGGGTCGATGATCCCGAGATCCGCTGGCGCTTCGCCGGCGGCCCCTATTTCGACAACCAGATCGCGACCCTGAGCCTCGTGGGGCGCGAGGCGAGCCTCACGATCTCCAAGACGGTGCACGACCCCGAGGGGGTCGGGCCGCGACTGGAAACGGCCTTCGAGCGTCGAATCGCCTGAAGCCTCCCGGAAAGGCAGCGCGACAGCGGTCATGTGGAGATTGGTGTCGAACTCGAGAAGGATTCTGCGGTCGCCGGTCAGTCGGTTCCCGGGCGCCGGATGAGATCGGCCCGGTCTCCGGGCGCGAGAACCCGCACGTCGACGTCGGGGGCCAGGCGAGCGACCGCCGATGAGAAGGCGCGCGCGGGGGCAGTCGGATCGGCCGCGTGCCCGGCCCAGACGACCGCCATCGTCCCCCAGTGGATCGGGATCGCGATCCGTGGCCGGATCAGCGCGGTGGCCCGCGCAGCTCGCGCCGGATCCAGATGACCGGCGCCTGTCCTGGGGCCCCAGGCCCATACGGGTAGGGCGGCGACATCAACCCGGCCGGCGAGCTCCTCCATCTTCGGAAAGAGGTCCGTGTCGCCAGCGAAGTACACACTGCAGGGCCCCTCCACGACGTATCCGAGGGCCTCGCGCTTGCGGCCTCCGGGGTAGCGGCGCCCGTCGTGAACGGCGGGAACGGCTTCGATGAAGAGGCCGCCAACCGCCACGCGATCGCCCACGCCGACCTCAATGATCTCCTTCAGACCGCGACGACGCAGGATTCCAGCGCAGCCGCGAGGCACGATGATCGGGCGCCCGTCGGCAACGCGCCGAAGCGAGCGCGGGTCGAGATGGTCGTGATGGGCATGAGAGACGACGATCGCATCCGGCGCGAGTCCTTCCACCCGGGGTAGCGGGACTCGGCGCTGGATGTGGCCAACCCGCGTGCGCAGCAGCGGGTCCGTCAGCACGCGCATGCCACCGAGCTCGAACAGGACGGTCGCGTGACCGACATAGGTGACCGCGGAGCTGATCCGAACAGCCTACGGTCGCCGGCTCACGGGCTCAGCGCGGCAAAGGCGACGAAGCCGGTGAACAGGGCGCTCCAGGCGGCCACCACCGGTATCCCCAGCCTGTCCTTGGGGAGCCGCCACAGCGCCAGGGCACCGCCGGCCAGGCCGGCCACCCCGGCCGCGACTGCGAACGGGTCGAGGTCCCAGTCGGTCACCGCGAGCCCGAGGGCGATCGGAACCGTGGACTGAAACGCCATCGCCCCAGTGATGTTTCCGACCGCCAGGATGTCCTTGTCGCGGCGCATCCAGAGCACGCTGTTGAGCTTTTCCGGGAGCTCGGTCGCCAGCGGCGCGAGCACGAGGGAGAGCACCAGCGCGGAGATGCCGACCGCCTCGGCGAGCGTCACGACCTCCTCGACGAAGAGCTCGGCGCCGCCGACGATCATCACCAGCCCGACGACGAGCTGGGCGACGATCCCGATGTTGCGAGGCGGGTCCTCCTTGGTGGGGTCGAACGTGAGCGGCCTTAGCTCGTCCACGTCCTCGCTCTCGCCGCTGTGCCGGACCGTCCGCCGCGCATAAGCTCCGTAGGCGATCAGCAACCCGATCGCCCCGGCGATGTGGATGGGCGTCGAGTCGATCAGCCCGAGGACGATGCCGGTGGCAAAACAGGGCAGAAAGAGGCCGAGGTCGCGATGCAGCGAGCGCTCGTCGGCGGTCACCTCCGAGCCGCTGCTTCGCCGTCGGCGAAACGCGAGTGCACTGGCGCCGATCAGCACCATGGCGACCGTGCCCAGCATGAAGGGGGCGCCGACGATGGCGCCGATCGCGACCTGCTCGGACTCGCCGCCTGAGAGGACCGCGACCACGGGAATCAGCGACTCCGGCAGCGCCGTACCGACTGCGGCCAGCAGGCTTCCCACGGCGCCTTCACCGAGGTCGAGACGCTTGCCCGACCACTCGATCGCGTTCGTGAACAGGATCGCTCCGCCGATGATCAGCGCGAATGCCGCCGCTAGCAGGAGCCCCGCCATGCGGAAGCTCTGGTACCCGCCCCTGCGCGGAGATCACACGAGGTCGCGGCCGCGGCGGTGAGAGGTGGACGGTGGTTGCCGGGGTCGGCTATGGATCGTCGTGGTGAGAGACGAACCGGACCCAAGGTTTGAGTCGTGACCCGTGGGACCACCTTGGTACCGACTGCTGTGTCCGATCCGTCCAGACCATTCCGAGGCTGGGGACGCTGGGGACGCGGCGGACGCGTACGGACGCATCTACGTCGCCCGCTGCCCGGCTGGGGGCCGAAAGGTCGCGAGTTCAAATCTCGCCGCCCCGACTTGGCGGAGGCCCGCTTCGAAAGCGGGCTTTCGGCATTTCGGGGTCCCGGGAGCGAGCCGGAGAGAGGCGCCGTGGTACCAGCATTGGTACCAAGCGAGCTCCGCATCGACCTGGGTGGGATTCCACGCCGCCCGTGAGGGACTGCTGAAGCCGGAGGGGTCGCTCTGCGTGCCCGTTCGCGACCTTACGCTGGACCTTCGCCCCCATGCCTTAGTGTCCTCGCGTGCCGATCCGGGAGGAGCTCGAGGCGGTGATGGCTGGTGTCGCGACCGCGCGCTCGGAGACCTTCAAGACCCACTCCCTCGCGGCGCGCATCAAACACGAGTGGCGCGACGCGGTGG
>DATFON010000106.1:0-2003 GCA_035265465.1 Solirubrobacterales bacterium
CGCTTCACGTATGGGGTGGGGTCGGGCTTGGAGCCGTGGAGGATCCCGAAGTTGGCGCGCAGCTCGGCGGCGGTGAAGTGCTCGAGCCAGCCGTTGATCACGACCGGAGTCTCGGGCGCGCGCCACAGCATGTAGGAGCTGGGGCCCGCGTAGGCGACGATACGCCCGCGCTCCGGCGGATGCTGGATCGCGTACTGCACGGCGGGGTTGCCCACGCGGTCGGCGTTCGGCGGCCCCAGGATCGCCGCGTAGACGATCAGCGCGCCGGCCACGGCCGAGGCCGCCAGCCCGACGACGATCCGCCTGGGCGCGGCGAGGCGATCGGGTGCCGAGCACGCGATCTGCAGGGCAAGGGCGGGCGCGACGAAGATCAGGTTGCGCATCGAGCTCGCCGCGAACACCAGGAATCCGGCCGCCACCAGAACCGGCATGACCCGCCTGCGGCGGGGCGCGTTCCGCCAGGTCCACACGGCGAGCGCAGCGCCGGCCACGAGATACGCCATGGCGGGCACCGAATGGGTCACCGGCTCCCACTCGGTCGACGCAAGCTTCAGCGCCGGGTTCCGGAAGCTCAGGATGTAGCTCCAGATGTCCGCCCCAAGCGGGGTCGCGAAGGTGGCAGCGATGGCGCCGAGCACACCGGCGATGCCGAGCACGACGATCGCCGGAACCGGTCTGCCGAGTCCCCGCCAGCGGTCGATCGCGAGCCCGGCCGTGACCAGTCCGACGAGGAGAAGGCCGGCGATGAACCCCCCGTGGAGGTTTGCCCACAGCACGAAAAGCCCGGGGATGACGGCGAGAGCCCACAGCGGGGCGCGAGTCGTGCCCTCGGCACGTCGTGAATCGAGCCGCCAGGCGGCGAGGATCAAGATCAAGAGAACCGAGAACAGCAGCAGCGTGAAGCCGGCGGCGCGCGGATGGATGATCGCGAGGATCCCGGGCAGGTACAGGGCGGCGACGATGATCATCAGCACCGGTCCCTTGCGCCGGATCGCGCCGAGCACCAGCGCCAGCGGCAGCCCGATCAGCAGCGCGTAGAGAACCGTGATGCCCGTCGTGCCCACCACCCGCTCGGCCCCGTAGAACCCAACCTCCGAGAGCCACTGCTGGTTGAGCCACGACTGGCCGGCCTGGATTGTGGGGAACGGGTCGTAGCCGACCGGGCCGTGGTGGGCGATGTATCGCCCGCTGAACAGCAGGAGGTACAGGTCGCCGTTGAGCGCTCGGTTCACGCACAGCGCGATCGCCACCATCAAGATCGCGAGCATCGCGATCAGGAGCTTCGTCCGCAGGGGCGTCGCGTCGCGTGTCAGGGCGTCATTGGGCAATCGACCGGGCGCATCATGGTGCATGGCCCGACACCCGCAGCTCGCGAGAGGGATATCGTGGCGAACAGCACGGGAGCTGGCGCTGTAGGCCGCTTGGACGCAGCCGCCCGGGAGAGGAGGACGTATGTTCACACCGACCCTGCTTCGCGATCGCCCGCGACCGCTTCAGGTGATCCTCGGCGGTGTCGTCCCCTTCGCGGTCGGCGCCGTCGCCGGTGTCCTTCTGGGAGTGGCGGCCGGCGCCTACTGGGCCATCGGCGTCCTCGCCGCCGTGGGTGGCGTGCTGGCCGGGTTCGAGCATCCCAACGGCTGGGGTGGGGCTGACCGAGGGCTTGTGGGCGGCGCCCTCTACGGGATCGGGTTGCTGATCGCCCACGAGGTCGCGGGGACGGACGCCACGGTCTCGCTGGGAAGCTTTCCGCCGCTGCTTCCCGTGGTCACGGCGATCATCGGGATGCTCCTCGGGGCACTGGGCGGCAGCCTGGGGCGGGCGGCACGGGACCGGGCCGAAGCGAAGCGGGCCCGGGGCGTCCCAAGCTCCTAGCTCATGCTCATCTAGTCCGAGCCCCGGGCGAGCGCCCCGATCACCTCGCGCCACCAGGCGCGGTCGGCGTCGGTGGTGGACGCCGCGAGACGGCGCCGGGCCGTGGCTTGAAGGGCGCTCGCCGAGCCGGC
>DATFON010000107.1:0-4989 GCA_035265465.1 Solirubrobacterales bacterium
CGGTTGTGGCGCGGGCCGGGTCCTGCGCCATTTCGTACCCGAGGCGTCGACGGCGGAGTTCTGGGGCTGCGATCTGCATGCGCCGACGGTGGACTGGCTGTCGGAGAACCTCTCGCCGCCGATGCGCTTCTTCGTCAACGAGCGTCCGCTTCCGCAACCGGACGGGTACTTCGACCTTGTTTACGGCCTGTCGGTCTTCACCCACATCACCTACGACTGGAGCGACTGGCTGCTCGAGCTCCACCGCGTCCTGAAGCCGGATGGACTACTGCTCGCGACGTTCATGGGGCAGGCGACGTGGGAGCGCGCCGCCCAGCGCGAGCTCGACGAGGACGAGCTGGGCATGGCCGTGCTCGGTCTTCACCGCGGGCTGGACGACACCAGCGGTCCCATCGTCCTGCACTCGCCCTGGTGGCTTCGTACGCATTGGGGTCGGGCCTTCGACATCCTCACGTTACGGTCGGCCGGCTTCGTCCAAGCCGCCATGGGTCACGGCGTGATCCTCGCGTGCAAACGGGATGTGGATCCGTCGACGGACGACCTCGAGCGGCCGGATCCAGACGACCCGCGAGAGCTGGCGGCGCAGCGCCTTCAGATCATGCTCCTCGAGGAGAACGCCGCCAGGCTGGGTATCCAGATGCGGCGCCAGCGCGATCGAATCACCAAGCTCTCGCTGGCCCTTCAGCGGATCAGGGGCGAGGGGGACAAGGACGCCTGACCCGCCGGCTGGGCGAGCACCCAAGCTAGCCGTCAAGCTGCTCCGCGAGGGCGGCCTCCAGGTCCGCCCCGACCTCGTCGGTGTCGGCAAACCGGTCGCGGTCGGCCGTGACGCCGAAGAAGACTCCGCCGTCGTAGCTCACGACCCCGATCGAGAGGGCGTGGTTCTGGGGCGAGAGCGGGACGACCGGGTAAACCTCGAGCATTCGGCGCCCGAGCAGATAGAACGGCATCTGCGGCCCCGGGACGTTCGAGACCACGAGGTTCCACGTCAGCGGCCGGGCGAGGACGTCGGCCAGGACGCGGTTGATGGTTGGGGGCGTCCAGCCCGTCGCCTCGATCACCAGTGAGGCGGCCCGGGCCTGCTCGGACTCCTTGACACGGGTGGTCTCCTGGTGGACGCGGACGAGTCGCTCGACCGGATCGGACTCCGACAGCGGCAGCGCGACCATCAGCGTCGCGATCCGGTTTCCGAGCTCCAGGTGCTCGTCCTTGCGGCGGATGCTCATCGGGACCAGGGCGACGAGCCGTTCCGGAACCCGCTCGCTGCGACGCTCGAAGGTGCGGCGAAGCCCGCCGGTGGCGATCGAAAGGATCACGTCGTTGACCGTGGCGCCGGTCTCGCCGCGAGCTCGCTTGAGCGACTCGAGCTCGGTTCCGATGAACGCGACGCGGCGATCGCGCCCGATCTCCTGGTTCAGGAAGGTGCGTGGGGGAGTGGGGCCGCCTGCTGCGAGCCCGGCGAAGGATTCCGCCGTTCGCATGACCCGCCCCGCGGTCTCGCGCGGCATGCTCAACGCTGTCAGCGCCGCCTTGCGGGCGGCGCTCATCGGCGCGCGAATCCGCTCGGTCGCCGCGCGCACGAACAGCAGCTCGGGACTGGGAACGTCGGGATCCCAGCGCTCCTCGGGAACCGGCATCTCGGTCCCCTCGGGGTTGGGGTCGAGCATGATCGTCCCGACGTCGACGGCCGAGACGCCATCCACCAGGGCGTGGTGGGTCTTGGAGATGTAGGCGTGGCGTCCCCCCTCCAGGTTCTCCACCAGATAGAGCTGCCACAGGGGACGCTCCAGGTCGAGTGGCGATGAAAGCACCCGCCCAACCAGCTCGCGAAGCTGCGCCATCGTGCCCGGTCGCGGCAGCGCCGTGTGCCGCACGTGCCATCGGAGGTCGAAGCGGGGGTCGTCGGTCCACACCGGGTTCGTCAGCTGCAGGGGAGAGGACTTCACCCGCTGGCGAAAGCGCGGGACCAGTGCCAACCGAGACTCCACGTGGGCCAGGAGTTCCTCCAGGGTTGGCGGGTCGCCCTCGAGCACGAGCGTTGCCCCGACGTTGACGTGAATCGGCCCCCGCTCGGCGAGCAGGGAGGACATGTCGGAGGCGGAGAGGCGCTCGGTTCGCTCGTTGATCCGGCGAGCCTAAGGCCTAACTAGCCCTGCGCCGTCGGTCACTCGAGGAAGATGTCCTCGAGGGGGTTCGCCATCGGGCGCGCACCTAGCAGGCGCGCTCAACGTACCCTCAAGTCGTGAGCGCCGCCCATTCGTCAGTGGACGTCGCCGTCGTGGGGGCCGGTCTGGCAGGCCTGGTCGCCGCCCGCGAGCTTCGGCGCGCCGGCAGGTCGGTCGTGGTGTTCGAGGCGCGGGACCGGGTGGGCGGCCGCCTGCTGAACGCGGACATCGGCGACGGAAACGTCGTCGAGGTCGGCGGGCAGTGGGCGGGGCCGACGCAGAAGCGGGTGCTCGCCCTGGCCCGCGAGCTCGGTATCGAGACCTTCCCTACCCATACGCGGGGCGAGAACCTGATCGAGTGGCGCTCGCGCTTGGTCCGCTACCGGGGCGCGATTCCGAGGATGAACGCCGCCGTTCTCGTCGACGTCGCGCAGGCGCAGGCGCGCATCGACCGGATGGCCAAGCGGGTGCCGCTGAACGCTCCGTGGCTGGCGCCCAAGGCGGAGCTGTGGGACAGCCAGACCTTCGAGACCTGGTTGCGCCGAAACGTTGCGACGTCAGGGGCGCGTGAGCTATTCCGGATCTTGGTGGAAGCCGTGTGGGCGGCCGACGCCGCGGACGTCTCGCTTCTGCATCTCCTGTTCTACACGCACTCCGCGGGCGGCTTCGACGACCTGATCGGGACCGAGGGAGGCGCCCAGCAGGACCGCTTCGTGGGCGGCTCGCAGCTGCTGGCCCTGAAGCTGGGCGAGGAGCTCGGCGGCGACGTGGTGCTGGAGACACCCGTGACGCGAATCGAGCACTCGGCGTCGGCGGTGCGCGTGGTGGCGGACGGCCGGGAGGTATCGACGGGCGCAGCGATTGTCGCCGTGCCACCGGCGCTGTGCGGTCGGATCGCCTACGCCCCGCCGCTGCCCGCGATCCGAGACCAGCTGACGCAACGCATGCCACAGGGGACCGTGATCAAGTGCATGGCGATCTATGAGCGGCCTTTCTGGCGGGATGCTGGGTTGAGCGGGCAGGCGACCAGCACCGAAGGCCCCGTGAAGGTGATGTTCGACAATTCCCCACCGAACGGCTCACCGGGAGTCCTGCTCGGCTTCCTGGAAGGCCGCCGGGCGCGCGAGTTGGGGGAGTGGCAGCCGGAGGCTCGGCGCAACGCCGTCGTCGACTGCTTCAGGCGCATCTTCGGTCCGGACGCCGCCAAGCCGCTGGACTACGTGGAGAGAGTCTGGGCGCAGGAGGAATGGACCCGCGGGTGCTACGGCTGCTACATGCCACCGGGCGGCTGGGTCAGCTACGGGCGGGCGCTGCGTGCCCCAATCGGCCGCATTCACTGGGCCGGTGCCGAGACTGCGACGGTCTGGAACGGCTACATGGACGGCGCGGTGCAGTCAGGCGAGCGCGTGGCGGCGGAAGTCCTCACCGCGCTGAACGGCGCGTGAGCGGCTCGTCCCTCGTCCCGTTGCGGCCGGACATGGACGGCGTCCGGGATGACGTGTCCTCGCTGGCGGCGATCGCTCGCAGCTCCGCCCGGCCGGGGGAGCTTCGCTCGGCGGAATGGATCGCCGAGCGCCTGCGAGCGATGGGGGTGGGCGACGTACGCATCGAGGGGTTTCGCTACCAGCACGGCTACGCGCTGGCGCATGGCCTTCACTCCCTGGCCGGGATTGCAGCTGTTCGGTACGGGGGCGTGCTCGGGGCGCTGGCCGGTGCTGCGACGCTCGCCTCGTACGAGGCCGAGGTCAGCGGCCGCCGCCAGTGGGTCAGGAGCCTGCTCCCCAACGGGCGTGGGGCGAACGTGGTGGCGCGCATTCCGGCCGCCGGGCGATCGCGGGCCACCCTGCTGCTCGTTGCCCACCACGACGCGGCCAACACTGGCCTGGTCTGGCACCCGGCGGTGCGCACCTTCGGCGGCCGCCGCCATCTGCGAAGGCGCCGCGTGGATCCCTTCATGGCGCCGGTGGCGGCGGCGCTCGCGCTTGGCGCGGCGGGCAGCGCTCTGCCGAGCCGGATGGGGGCCGGGCGGTGGCTACGCCGGGTGGCCGCCGCGCTGCTTGCAATCTCAGTCGCCGTCGACGCCGACGTGGCCAGGAGCCCGACGGTTCCCGGCGCGTCGGACAACGCCTCCGGCGTCGCGGTCGTCCTCGATCTCATGCGCGCGCTGGCGGAATCCCCTCCCGAGGGGCTCGACGTCATCGCCCTGCTCTGCGGCGCGGAGGAGGCGGGAATGGGTGGCATGGCAGCCTTCCTTCGACAGCATGCGCGGGAGTTGCCGCCCGCCGCATTCGCGCTCGGCGTCGACACGCTCGGGGCGGGGACGCCGATCCTGGCGAGCGGAGAGGGAGCGATGCGCGAGCACCGCTATACGCCTGCGGCGATGACGATCGTCGACGAAGGAGCGGCGATCGTCGGCGAGACCCGCCCTCAGCGCTGGCGGATTGGTGGCTGGACGGACCCGATACTCGCCACCTTCGCCGGAATCCCGGCGGTCTCGATCCTGTCGATGGGCCCGGGCTACTTTCCGAACTACCACCGGATGAGCGATACGCCGGAGAACGTCGATTGGGCTTCGGTGGAATCGTGCGCACGAATCGCAGCCGGCACGATCACGGCCCTCGAACGTCGCTATCGAGAGACGGCAAGCCCCAACGGGCTCGGTATGGCCCGGGATGGCTGACGGATTCAGGCCCGACGCGACTCCATACAATCGTTGGCCGGGGGCTCGCCCTCGATCCCGCGCCCGTAGCTCAGTTGGATAGAGCGCTGGTCTACGAAACCAGAGGTCACAGGTTCGAATCCTGTCGGGCGCGTCCAGACCCTC
>DATFON010000108.1:0-20359 GCA_035265465.1 Solirubrobacterales bacterium
CACGACTTCACCTGGGAGCGAACCGACCGGATCGACGCCCTGCGCTCTGCCATCGGCATCGCGGCGTCCGACAGCGAAGCCGAGGTCGGCGCGAGCGTCTCGAGCTCGAGCTAGCGGCGCCTGGGCGCCTCCGCGGCGCGAACGCAGTTGGACAAGTAGGGGAGAGAGTCTTGCCTCCCGCGCGTTTTCCTCTGCTCGGCGCGTCTGGCATCGAGTGAGCGATTCACCCACATATTGGGGTCAATCCCACACTCGATTGGAGGCGGGCGGAGCTGGCCGGCGGGCGACCCTCTCCCCACTTGCCCGACTCCATCTGCGCCATCAGAGCGCTCGGGCGAGCTCGCAACCGCGTGGGCCAGCAGCGTCGCGGCCTAGACCTGCGGCCCCCGCGGCTGTGAGGCCGTGGGCTGGTCGCCGAGGCCGGTCGGCGAGGTCGCGTGCGTGGCGCGGTCGACTCGCTCGACGACGTCGGCGGGATCGGCAACGCCCACGAAGACGAAGTTGTAGTCATCGCCGGCCGCGGTGTCGAAGTCCACGTCGCCGACCTGGAGGAGTCGCTCGAGGAGAGACTGGTTGTAGTTGACGTTCTGGACCCGCTCCAGGCGCGTCTCCTGGATGTCGCGGGCGATGATGCCGCGCTTGATGTGAAGGCGGCGATTGGTGATCGTGTAGTGCGTCGTGATCCGCTTGATGAATCCGGCCACGATCACGGCGGCGACCCCGATCACGGCGACGATGACCACCAGCCCGGTGTTGGCCTCGCCGTCGGCGATCCTGGTGACGAGGCCGACGAGGAACGCGATTACGAGGATGACGACCAGCCCCTTGATGTAGAAGCCGATGATCGACCGCCAGGAGGGGTGGCCCTGGAACATGATCTGCTCCCCGGGTGCCAGGCGCGGCGCCATGGCGGAAGCATAGGTCCTGGCGAGTCACGACATCGGCGGGGCCGCCGCAGCGATCACTAGCTTGAAACACAAATGAACGACACATGCCTTTGCCGGCGCCGTACGGCACCGGCTTAAAAACCCCGACATGGCAATCGCCAAGGTCGAGCCGCTCCTCACCACCCGCGCCCTCCGCGGGCCGTTCGATTACCTGCTCCCCGATCGGTTGGCTGGCGTCGGGGTGGGCTCGGTGCTGCGGGTGCCTTTTGGCCGCCAGCGCGTCGTGGGCGTTGTGGTCGAGGTCGCGGAGTCGAGTGACCTGCCGCCGGAGCGCTTGGCGGAGCCCCTGGAGGCGCTCGAGGCAGGCGCCATGCCTGAGCTGGTGCGGCTCGGTCAGTGGGTCGCGCGGGAGTACTGCTCGACGCCGGCCCGCGGACTGGAGCTCGTGCTGCCTCCGGGGACGGGTCGCGGCGGCGCCGGTCCCGGTCCGCGTCTCGAGCTCCTCGCGAGGCTGACGCCGGCCGGCCGCGCCGCGCTCGAGGACGGGAGCCGACTGGGACGAGTCCAGCGCGCCGCGCTGACCGCCCTGGCGAGCGCCGAGGCCTCCCGCGATGGCGAGCTCGCGGCCAGGCAGCTCGAACCGGCCGGGGCCGGCACACAGGCGCTGCGCAGACTGGAGGCGCGTGGGTTCGTCGAGCTACGCAGCACACAGCGCGCGAGGCGGCCGCTGATCGTCGACGTGGGTGCCCGCTCGCCCCGGCCAAATCTCAACAACGCGCAGTCGACAGCGCTGGCGACGATCGTCGACTCATTGCAGCAGGGGCATGGCGAGCATCTGCTCCACGGCGTCACGGGATCCGGCAAGACCGAGGTCTATCTCGCGGCCGCGGAGGCGGCACTCGCCAGGGGCCGGGGAGCGATCGTGCTGGTGCCCGAGATCGCGCTCGCGCCGCAGACGGTTTCGCGGTTTGCGGCTCGGTTCGGGGATCGCGTCGCGCTTCTTCACTCCAGGCTCTCCGGTGGCGAGCGGCGTGACGAGTGGGAGCGGCTGCGATCAGGGGAGGCCAGCGTGTGCGTGGGCCCCCGATCGGCCGTGTTCGCACCGGTCCGCGACCTTGGCCTGATCGTCGTCGACGAGGAGCACGACGCCTCCTACAAGCAGGAGAGCGATCCCCGCTACGACGCGCGCGAGGTGGCGCGCCGGCGCGCGGAGCAATGCGGCGCGGTGCTCGTCTCGGGCAGCGCGACACCGCGGCCCGAGAGCTGGGCGCGCCTGGCGCGGGTGGAGCTGCCCGAGCGCGCGGACGGGATCGGTCTCCCGCGGGTGGAGGTGCTGGACATGAGGGAAGGGTCGAGCCGCGGCGGCCCGCTTCACCAGCGAACCGTGGAGGCAATGAGCGAGATCCGCGACGGCGGCGGCAAGGCGATCGTGATGCTGAACCGGCGCGGATGGTCGCCGTTCCTCACGTGCCAATCGTGTGGGCGCGCATGGGGCTGCCCCGATTGCGACGTCTCGCTAGTCGTCCACAAGCGGCAGGGCGATCTTCGCTGCCACCACTGCGGGCACGCCGAGGCGGTGCCGGAGTCGTGCCCGGACTGCGGCTCGGTGACCCTTGCCCGCCACGGATCGGGGACCGAGCGAGTGGCCGCGATGGTGAGCGATGCCGTGGCACCGCTGCCCGTATTCCGGCTGGACTCCGACAGCGCCGCGCCGGCCGGCGCCCACCTGGACATTCTGCGGCGCTTCGAGGCCGCCGACCGGGGCGTGCTGGTGGGGACCCAGATGGTCGGCAAGGGCCACGACTTCCCTGACGTGGTGCTGAGCGTCGTCCTCGACGCCGACGCGACCCTGCGATTTCCCGACTTTCGCTCCGAGGAGCGCACCTTCGCGCTTGTGGCACAGCTCGCCGGGCGAAGCGGCCGCGGCCCGCTGGGAGGGAGCGTGTTGGTCCAGACCCTCGCCCCCGACGCCCCCGCCATCCGCCACGCCGCCCAACACGACGCCCACGGCTTCCTGACGGCGGAGCTCGAGCGCCGCCGCGTCCTCCGCTACCCGCCGTTCTCCCATCTCGTGCGCCTGGAGCTGACGGCCCCCGAGCCCGAGCGTGTTGAGAGCGCCGCGGAGCTTGCCCGGCGCCGTATCTCGGAATCGCTTCCGGACGAGATCACGTTGCTGGGCCCGGCGCCGCGTTTTCGCCTGCGCGGACGCCACCGCCGCCAGCTCCTGCTCAAGGCGCCCGAGCGCGACCCCGCGGTCGCGGTGATGCGCGGGGCGGTCGACGACCTCGCCGGCGCGCGCGAGCTTCGCGGAGTCGCCGTCAGCGTCGACGTCGACCCTCAGTAGGTCCCGCGCCTGCGTCTAGACTCGAAAGCGATGAGCGATCAGGCGGACACCGCGACGCTTCGCGACCCCGAGCCGGTCGAACCGGAGGGTCCCGGCGACGAGCGAGCGCAGGCACTCGCCGAGGAGACTCTTCGGCGCCGGGAGGCCGCCCTTCAGCACATCCGCAAGTTCGGCGACCCGGTGTTGAAGTCCCGCGCGTCCGAGATCACCTCCTTCGGGCCGGAGCTCCGGCGAGAGGCCGATCGCATGGTTGCGATCATGCGCGACGCGATCGGCGTGGGACTCGCGGCCACACAGCTGGGCGTGATGCACCGGCTGCTGGTCTTCCAGGCCGGTCCCGATGCCACACCCACCGCGATCGCCAATCCGACGCTCGATTGGCTCTCCGACGAGGAGACGATCGTCGAGGAGGGGTGCCTGAGCCTGCCGCGGGTCGCCGTGGACGTCGAGCGGCCGCTGTTCGCCCGCGTGAGCGGCCTCGACACCACGGGCGCGCCGCTGGAGATCGAGGCGTCGGGTCTCGAGGCGCGGGTCCTGCAACACGAGATCGATCATCTCGACGGCGTCCTGATGCTCGACCGCGCCCCGCGGGACCAGCGCAAGGCCGCGCTGCGCGCGCTGCGCGAGGGCGGGGAGTACAGCCCTAGCGCCGAGGAGCCCGTCGACGAGGATGCCGAGGAGCCCGTCGACGAGGATCCCGCGGCGGCCGCCAGCAGTTGAGGGTCGCGTACCTCGGGACGTCGACGTTCGCGGTCACGGTGCTGCGTCGTCTTGCGGATTCTCCTCATCGCCCCGCGCTCGTCGTAACCCCACCCGACCGCCCCCGAGGTCGCGGCCGGCGTCTCGCGTCGCCTCCCGTCGCCGAGGCCGCATCCGAGCTCGGGCTCAGCGTGCTGCAGACGGAGAGCGTCAACCTCCCCGAGGCCGCCGAAGGCGTTCGCGCGGCACGACCGGATCTGGGGGTCGTGTGCGCGTTCGGCCAGCTGATCAAGGACCCGCTGCTTTCGGAGCTCGAGATGCTGAACGTTCACCCGTCGTTGCTTCCCCGGTGGAGGGGAGCGGCTCCCATCGAGCGGGCGATCATGGCCGCTGACGAAGGGACCGGCATCTCGATCATCAAGGTCACCGCCGGGCTTGACTCCGGGCCGATCGCCCTTCAGGAGCCCGTCGCGATCGACGAGCGCGACGACTTCGGCTCGCTGTCGGCGCGTCTCGCGCAGCTCGCGGGCGAGCTGATCGTGCGCACCCTCGACCTGCGGAAAGCCGGGACGTTGCAGCTGAGCGAGCAGGACGATTCCAGCGCCACCTACGCCGAGAAGATCTCGACGGATGAGCGCCGGCTGGACCCGGGCCGTCCTGCGGCGGAGCTGGAGCGGACGGTTCGGGCCTTGAACCCGCACATCCGCGCCTACCTCGAGCTCGACGGAGGCGAGCGGCTCGGCGTGCGCGCCGCGGCCGCGGAGGCCGGGGGCGATCTGGAACCGAGACGGCTGGCGGCGAGCGACGGCACGCTTCGGCTGGGGTGCGCGGAGGGAGCGCTGCGACTCGATGTCGTGCAGCCGCAGGGGAAGCGGCCGATGGCCGCCGACGCTTATCTGCGCGGGCACGCACTGCCGTCGCTCGCGAGATGAGCGACACCAGGGCCGTCGCACCACAGCGTCGCGCGGCCTACGAGGTTCTGCGGCGGGTGTTCGAGCACGGCGCATGGGCGGACCGCGCCTTCCCCGCCGCTGCCGACCGGCACCGGCTGGACTCTCGCGAGCGCGCTCAGGCCCAGCGGCTGGCGTACGGAGCGGTCCAGCGAAGGGGCACGGCCGACCACCTGATCCAAGGCCTCGCCGACCGGCCACTGAGGCGCCTCGACCCAGCCGTCCTCGCCGCGCTGCGCCTGGGTCTTTACGAGCTCGCGTTCTCCGATGCGACCCCGGATCACGCCGCGGTGGATCAGGCGGTTGAGCTGGCAAAGGGCGGCGGCGTGCGGCGCCGGCTCGCTGGGGCGAAACTCGTCAACGCGGTGCTCCGTCGAGCCGCGTCGAGCGACGACCTCCTGGCCGGGCTCGATGACAGGACTCCGCAGGGCGCGGCGGCGCTTCATTCGTGCCCTGAATGGCTGGCCCGGATGTGGTGGGACGAGCTCGGCGCGGAGGTCGCGCGCTCGCTCCTGGCCGCGATCAACGAGCCGGCCGAGACGGCGGTTCGCGTCAACACCCTCAAGGTCCAGCCGCAGGAACTGGTCGACGGGCTGCTGGCATCCGGGGAGACCGTCGAGCGCCCGGGCTCCGGGCTGCTGGCGCCGCCCGAGGCCCTCGTCGTCCAGGGGCACCTGAGCGATGGGCTGCGGAGCCGGATCGCCGGGGGCGAGCTCGTCCCGCAGGCGCGCGCATCGCAGGCGGTGGTGGAGGCGCTCGATCCCCAGCCGGCGGAGCGCGTCCTGGACCTATGCGCCGCCCCGGGGATCAAGACCAGCGCGATCGCCGCCCGGATGCGCGATCAGGGGGAGCTCGTGGCGGTCGAGCGTGACCCCGGGCGAGCCAACCAGCTGCGCGACCTGTGTTCGCGATTGGGAGCGACCTGCGTGAAGGTCGTGGTGGGCGACGCGACCGAGGTCGACCTCGGCGACGGCTACGATCGCGTGCTGGTGGATCCGCCCTGCTCCGATCTCGGAACCCTCGCCTCGCGGCCGGATGCGCGGTGGCGCAAATCACCGGAGCTGATCGAGCGGTTGGCCGGGGTCCAGGGCGCGATCCTGAACCGCGCCGTCGACGCGCTCGACGCGGGCGGGAGGCTCGTGTACTCGACCTGCACCGTCTCGAGGCGCGAGGGCGAGGATCGGCTCCAGGAGCTACTCGCCACGGGCCGTGCCGTGGCCGTCGATCTCGGCCGGGCGTCGCCGGAGCTGGCCCACGGGCGCGATTCGCGGTTCCTGCAGATAAGGTCCGACCGCGATCACACGGACGGGTTCTTCATCGCCCAGCTGGAGCGGACGTAGATGGAGGCCGGGGACGCGACGCTGAAGCGCCCCGCCTGCCCGGGTTGCGGCGAGCCGTGGCTTCGGCCCACGCAGCTGCCCGGCCGCTATCGCTGCGTCTACTGCCTGCGCCGCTACGAGCTCGTCTCGCAGTGCCCCAACTGCGGTGAGCACCAGACGATCGTTCGCATGAGCACGTCGGAGGACCTGCTCTGCCAGCATTGCGGCAACTCGATGCTTCGTCCCGTCTGAACGCCCGATGGAGGCCGCGACCGAGAGATCCCCCGAAGCCGCGTCCCCCCGCGAGCTCTTCGGGGGGCGTCACGTAGCCCCTTCGGTCCTCTCGGCGGACTTCTCCCGACTCGGAGCGCAGGTCGCCGAGGTGATGGCTGCGGGAGCCCGGGTCATCCACGTCGATGTGATGGACGGCCACTTCGTGCCCCCGATAACCATTGGCCCGCTGGTGGCGGCCTCGATCGCCGATCAGGTGCATGACGCCGGGGGGGCAATAGACGTCCATCTGATGATCGAGCGGCCCTCGGACCACGTGGAGGAATTCGCCCGGGCGGGCGCGGACTGCATCACCGCGCACTTCGAGGCCGACCCGCACATCCATCGCACGCTCGGCTCGATCCGCGAGGCCGGATGCCTCGCTGGGGTGGCGATCAACCCTGGGACGCCCGCCGAAGCCGTAGGCGAGCTCGACTCGTCGGCGGACGTGATCCTCTGCATGTCCGTGAACCCCGGCTGGGGCGGGCAGTCGTTCATCGCCTCGTCCCCCGACAAGGTCCGTCGTATCCACGACCTTTCCCCGGCTCCGGTGATCGAGATGGACGGCGGGATCGATGCCGACACCGTGGGCAGCGTCGCCGAGGCCGGGGCCACGTTGTTCGTCGCCGGCTCGGCCGTGTTCGGGGATCCCGAGCCCGGCCAGGCCTTTCAGCGGATCGCGGCGGCCGCGGACGCCGGCTAGGAGCCGGGCCCGGTGCCCGACCGACAACCCGGGTCCGGGCGGCGCGCCATGGCTTCGAGCCTGGCCGATGCGCCGGCCGAGGTCCGGTTCTTCCTGCGGCGTCTGGCGCTTCTGGGCGCGTTGATCCTCGGGCTCCTGGCAGTCGGCACCGTGGGCTTCGCGGTCACCGAGGGCACGTCGCTCGGCTTCTCGTTCATCTGGACCCTGGACACGATCGCGACGATCGGGTCGATCGGGCTTCCAGACGACACCGTCGGACGGATCCTGGTCGTCTTCTTGATCATCTTCGGCGTCGGTACGCTCTTCTACGCCCTCGTCACGGTCACCGAGTTCTTCGTCGCAGGCCGGCTCAGCGGACTCCTCGAGGAGCGTCGTACACAGCGAATGATCGACTCCCTCTCCGACCATCACCTCATCTGCGGCTTCGGCCGCGTGGGGCGACAGGTGGCTCGCGACCTCCGGGTCGCCGGCCAGCGGTTCGTCGTCGTCGACGACACCCCGGAGAACCGGGAGATCGCGGATGACATGAACGCGACCTACCTCGAGGGGCGTCCCTCGGAGGACGACGTGCTGCGTCGCGCGGGGATCGAGCGCGCCCAATCCGTCCTCGCGTGCATGGACTCGGACGCCGAGAACATCTTCACGACGCTCAGCGCACGCGAGCTTCGGCCGGACATCACGATCGTCGCACGCGCGAGCGTCGAGGATTCCGAGAAGAAGCTGAAGCGAGCGGGGGCCGACCGGGTGATATCGCCCTACAAGGCCAGCGGTGCCGAGATGGCCCGCCTGGCGCTGCATCCCCAGGTAGCGGGGGTGGTGGACGTCGCGCCCGAGTACCGCATGGAGGAGATCGACGTATCCGAGGACTGCGACGGCGCCGGCAAGCGAATCAGCGAGGTACGTGGAACCGCCACCATCGTCGCGTTGCGGCGCACCGATGGCAAGGTCGAGCCGCAGCCGGCCGGCGATCGCCAGCTGCAGCCAGGGGACGTCCTGATGGCGATGGGGACGCGCGACGCGATGGAGCGCCTGGAGCACATCTTCGAGAGCCGCTCGGCCTCGGTCTCCCAACGGACGGGCTCGGGCTAGCTGGCCTCGTCGGCTGCGGCGAGCCGCGCCTCGATCTCCTCGGGCGAGCCCGGAGCGACCACGTCCTCGGGCCGCGGGACCTCCGGGGGATGGCGATAGAGCAGGTAGAGCAGCGCGCACAGCAGCGCGGCCGCGCCGGCGAAGCCCACCTCCACGCGCCGGAACTCATCGAGCACCGGGATCAGGTTCCACACGATGAAGCCCCCCGCGCAAACCACCCAGCGGGCCGCCGCGCTTCGTGCCTGGCCCTGGGCCAGCGTGGCCTGGTTCAGCGTCCCGGAGGCCAGATAGAACCCCATGCCGGCGGTCACGATCAACAGGCCGGCCCGGTCGTATGTGAACTTCTCCCCGAAGGCGAGCTGCATGAGCTCCGGCCCCGCAATCGCCACCACCAGGCCGACGGCCGCTGCGAAGCCTGCGATGGCCGCCACGGTGACGCGGATGGACATCCGAAACGCTCCGGCGTCCCCGGTTGCGGTGCTCGATCGCAGGCGCGTCAGGTGTGGCAGCAGGCTGGTCGCCACCGCCTGGAACAGGACCAGGGGCGCCCGGGCGATCATCAGCACGTTGAAGATGAATCCGGCCGCCGCGGCGCCGTCCGATGCGCGGACGATGAGCGGCCCGGCGTTCAGCAGGCTCTGCTCACTGACCATGATCAGGAGCACGGCCGCCGCGAATCCCCCGCCGCGCGCCAGGGTGAACTGCGTCCCTTCCTTCGCGGGTGTCGGCGGGACCCCCGAGCGCTTCGCCACCGCGCGTCCGGCGAAGGCGAGCGGCACGACCGTCAGGCTCAGCACCGGTGCTGCCACGATGCCGAGCGCGACAGCGGTCTGCCCGTGCGCGATCCCGACTGCGACGGCGAGCGCGAACGACATCCGTGCCGTCGATTCGGCCAGCAGGAGGGCGCCGTAGAGGACGAACCGCCTGCTGCCCGCCAGGAAGCCCCGAGCGAAGAAGCTCGCGCCGAAGGCGAGCACTGCACCGACGAGAATCCAGTACAGGGTGGAGTCTCCCGAGAGCAGGTCGTCCTCGAGCGGGCCGCGGAGGGCGAGCGCCGCAGCGGCGAACGCGACCGCCAGGCCGATCTGGATCGTCGCGCCGACCCGCAGAGCCTCGCCGATCGACTCGCCCCGGGCCTGCCGGGCGGCGATCGTTCGCGAGAGCAGCTGCTCGACCGGCCGAAAGAGGACCGAGATCGTGACGAAGACCGCCGACCACAGCACGACGACCTCGCCGTAGGAGGTCCGATCGAGATTGTGCGAGGCGAGCGAGAAGTAGACGTAGGTCAGAAGCCCGGCCGACCCGACGCCGATCGACAGCATCGCGGCGGACCGCCCGAAGCGCCTCGTCTCCGCCGCCGCTACCTCGCGCGCCATGCGCGGGGACCGTACCGGCGCCGGAAGCGCAGGGCCTCGGCGCGGATTCGCGTGGGCGTATGATTGGTTGACTGACCAGTCAATCGGGAGCGTCCACGGTGGCCACAGACGAGGAACGGCTTCACCTTCGCCGCGCGCTTGAGCTCGCCGCGGGCGGGCATGGCAGGGTGAGCCCAAACCCCATGGTGGGCGCGGTGCTCACGAGGGAAGGGCAGGTCATCGGCGAGGGCTTTCACGCCGAGCTCGGAGGCCCCCATGCCGAGGTGGCCGCGATCGAGGACTCGCGCCGGCGCGGGCAGGACCCCGCCGGCGCGACGATGTTCGTGACGCTCGAGCCGTGCGCCCATCACGGTCGCCAGCCTCCATGCGTGGACGCGATCCTCGACGTTGGAATCGCTCGTGTGGTCGTGGCATCGGACGATCCCACCGAGAAGGCCAGCGGCCGCGGGCCGGAGATCTTGCAGGGCGCCGGGGTGGCCGTGGACTTCGTGGAGGGTGATGAGGCAGATTCGGCCCGGCTCCTCAATCAGCCCTTCCGCAAGCGCGCCCGCACGGGTCGTCCGCTCGTCGCGCTGAAGTCGGCGGTTACCCTGGACGGCCGCGTGGCCACTGCGGGCGGGGACTCCCAGTGGATCTCGAGCGAGGCCAGCCGCCTCTTGGCTCACCGCTGGCGCGCCGAATCGGATGCCGTATGCGTTGGAATCGGGACGGCGCTGGCTGACGATCCACTTCTCACAGCCCGGGAGGTCGGCACCCTCCGCCAGCCCACCAGGGTCGTCTTCGACTCCGAGGCCCGCCTCCCGCCGGATTCGCGCCTGATCGCGTCCATCGGCCAGGCCCCCGTCGTGGTCATCGCCTCTCCGGCCGCCCCCGAGAACCGCGTGCGCGCGCTCGAGGCCACCGGGGCGACTGTCGTCATCTGTGACGGAGAGCCGCCGGATCGTGTGCGGGCGGGGCTTGCCGAGCTGGGGCGTCGCGACATCACGAGCCTCCTCCTGGAGGGCGGGCCGACGCTCGCGGGCTCATTCCTCGACGCCGGCGAGATCGACGAGCTGCGGCTCTTCGTCGCCCCGATTCTGGTCGGCGGCATGCTTGCTCGCCCGCTCATCGCGGGTAACGGGGCCATCATGCTTCCGGACGCCACCGCGGCCAACGCGATGGAGTGGGAACGCTCCGGGGACGACCTGCTCATCCGCGCCCGCATGAAGGAGTGGTGAGCGCGTGTTCACCGGGATCATCCGCGAGGTCGGTAGCGTCCAAAACGTCGAGCGAGCGCCCGCCGGAGCCCGCCTCCGAGTGCGGGCCGAGGTCGCGGACCAGCTGCCGGACGGGGACTCGGTATCGGTGAACGGGGTTTGCCTCACGGTTGCCGCCGCGGGCGATGCCGAGTTCGAGGCGGACGTGATGAACCAGACGCTGTCGGTAACCACGCTCGGAAGGTTGGAGGCGGGTGACCGCGTCAACCTGGAGCCCGCGTTGCGCGCTGGCGAGCCGCTCGGCGGTCACCTCGTCCAAGGCCACGTCGACGGCACGGCGCGGGTGACCTCGATATCCGAGGACGGCTTCGCCCGCCGGCTGCGACTCGCGGTACCCGATGAGCTTCGCCGCTACGTCGCCGAGCACGGATCGGTGGCGCTCGACGGCGTGAGCCTGACGGTTGTGGAGCTCACCGACGAGGGCTTGGAGGTCTCGCTCATCCCGGAGACGCTCGAGCGCACGACGCTCGGCGATCTGAAGGACGGCAGCGACGTGAACATCGAGGTGGACGTCGTCGCCCGCTACGCAGAACGGCTCGTGCAAGGCTTAAATGCAGAAGGAAGGAAATCGAATGGCTGACCAAGCGACAAGGGTTTTCTCCCCGATCGAGGAGGCGATCGAGGAGATTCGCCGCGGGCGGATGGTCGTCGTCTGCGACGACGAGAACCGCGAGAACGAGGGCGATCTGACGATGGCCGCTCAGTTCGCGACTCCGGAGGCGATCAACTTCATGGCCAAGCACGGCCGTGGCCTCATCTGCCTTTCGCTGACCGGCGAGCGCTGCGACGAGCTCGGACTGGACCTGATGGCGGCCAAGAACGAGTCGCCGTTCAACACCGCATTCACGATCTCGGTGGAGGCGCGCGACGGCGTCACGACGGGAATCTCCGCGGCCGACCGCGCCCGCACGATCCAGGTCGCGATCGACCCGCATTCCCGCCCCGACGACCTGGTTCAGCCAGGGCACGTGTTCCCGCTGAAGGCAAAGGACGGCGGCGTCCTGGAACGCGCCGGCCAGACCGAGGCGGCGGTCGACCTGGCGCGGCTGGCCGGGCTCATCCCGGCCGGGGTGATCTGCGAGATCATGAACGAGGACGGCACGATGGCCCGCGTTCCGGACCTCGTGGAGTACTGCGAGCGGCACGGCGTGAAGATGATCACCGTCGCCGACTTGATCGCGTACCGGCGGCGGACCGAACGGCTGGTCGAGCGCGTCGTGTCGACCCGCCTCCCGACTGCATTCGGGGAGTTCGCGGCCGTGGGCTATCGCTCGCTGGTCGACGACAAGCACCACCTGGCGATGGTCAAGGGCGACGTCCGCGGCATGGACGACGTTCTGGTGCGGGTGCACTCCGAGTGCCTCACGGGCGACGTCTTCCACTCGCTTCGCTGCGATTGCGGAGAGCAGCTCGAGGCGGCTCTGGCGATGATCGAGCGCGACGGCACCGGCGTCCTTCTGTACCTGTCGCAGGAGGGCCGCGGTATCGGCCTGCTCAACAAGCTCCGCGCTTACAGGCTTCAGGAGGAGGGCCTGGACACGGTGGACGCGAACCTGAAGCTCGGACTGCCCGCCGACCTGCGCGACTACGGGATCGGCGCACAGATCCTGGTCGACCTGGGCCTCACGAGCATTCGCATCCTCACCAACAACCCGAAGAAGATCCACAGCCTCGAGGGCTACGGTCTGTCGGTCACCGATCAGGTCCCGATCCAGGCAATTCCCAACCCGCACAACGAGGAATATCTGCGGACCAAGCGCGATCGGCTCGGTCACACGCTTCACCATCAGGGGCTTCCGCTGGACGAGGAGCTGATCCACTCCGAGCAGCAGCGCCAGGCCGAGCGGGAGGCGCTCGGGGCAAAGGAGGCGGAGCCGGAGGATGGCTGACGAGGGGGCCGGCGAGGGGTTCTCCGGCCCCGAGCGGGAGCTGCTGGGTCGCCTGGAGTTCGCGATCTGCGCCGGGACCTTCTACGGCGAGCTGGCGGAGCGCCTGTTGAACGGCGCAGTCGAGGGCTTCGACGACGGCGGCGTCAGCGCCGCTTCGGTGGATCAGTACGAGGTCCCGGGCGCCTTCGAGCTGCCACTCGCCGCGAAGTGGTGCGCCGATGCCGGACGATTTGCCGGCGTTGCCTGCCTCGGCGCGGTGATCCGCGGCGAGACGGATCACTACGACTACGTGTGCGGCGAGGCGGCGCGGGGCGTTCAGCAGGTGCAGCTCGATACGGGCGTCCCGTGCGCCTTCGGCGTACTCACGTGCGAGACGATGGAGCAGGCTCTGGCGAGATCGGCCGGCGACGAGCGCGACCAGGGGAAGCGCGCCGCACACGCGGTGATGCGCATGGCGCTCGTGCGCCAAGCGCTCACCGGCGAGTAGGCCTGCCGCTACCATCCCGTGCCGCATGGCCAAGGTCTGTCACAGCTGCGGCAAGGGGCCCTCGTTCGGAAACTCCCGGAGCCATTCGATGGTCGCCACCCGGCGCCGGTTCGATCCGAACCTGCAGAAGGTCAGGATCGACGACGGCGGCCGCCCCCGCCGCGTGTACGTTTGCACGCGCTGCCTCAAGGCCAACAAGGTCGTAAAAGCCGCGTAATTCCTCCGGCGGGATAATCCCGTCAGCGATGGTCGACACCTCCATCGAGCGCTTCCGCAGGGTCGTCCAGGCCGCGTATACCCAACTCGCTGCCCGCCGGCAGGAGGTGAACGACCTCAACGTCTTTCCGGTCGCCGACGGCGACACCGGGGACAACATGGCGCTGACCATGCAGGCCGTGATGAAGGAGCTCGATCGGCTCGACGGGCAGCCGATTCCGGCCGATCGCGACGAGCTGGTCCATGCCGTGGCGCGCGCCGCGCTGATGGGGGCCCGCGGGAACTCCGGCGTGATTCTCAGCCAGATCGTTCGCGGGGCGGCCGAGGAGCTGGCCAGCCGGCCCGGCGAGCTGGTCGATCCCGTGCTGGTCGCCGCCGCCTTGGCCCGCGCGGCGGACGCCGCCTACGACTCCGTGCGTGACCCCGCGGAGGGGACGATGCTCACCGTAATCCGCGAGATGGCGCACGCGGTCTCAACCCATCTCGCCCACATGGACAGCCAGCGCCTGTCGGGCGTGGTTGCCGACGACGAGCAGGATCAGCTCCTCGCCGAGGTCCTGGAAGTAGCCACGCGCGCCGGCGAGCGGGCGGTCGAGCGAACGACCGACCAGCTCGACGTGCTGGCCGAGGCCGGGGTGGTGGATGCGGGGGCCCACGGCCTCGTCGTGATCCTCGCCGGCATCGTCGCGGGGCTGCGGGACGATGCCGACGCCCTCCCGGACCTGCCCCATCACGAGCCCGCGCGCGCCACCCGGCCGCATCACTTCGACAGCCGGTTTCGGTACTGCACGAACTTCATCGTCACCGGATCCGGGCTCGACGCTCGCTCCTTCGTCCCGCGGCTCGAGGAGATCGGGGACTCCGTGCTGGTGGTCGGCGACGAGGCGACTCTCAAGATCCACGTGCACACCGATGAGCCGGAGGTGGCGGTCGCGGTGTTCGAGGAGGCCGGTGACGTGCAGCGCCTGGACGTCGCGGACATGCGCGAGCAGATCGCCGCCCGAGAGGCGCGCCTACGGCCCGTGGTGACCGGGGCCGTGGTC
Source organism: Solirubrobacterales bacterium (assembly GCA_035265465.1). Classification (GTDB taxonomy): domain Bacteria; phylum Actinomycetota; class Thermoleophilia; order Solirubrobacterales; family 70-9; genus AC-56. The sequence continues at coordinate 14,529 of DATFON010000108.1, forward strand.
GTGGCGGCGGGGGCTGGGATGAGGGCGCTGTTCGAGGGATTGGGAGCACACGTCGTGGACGGCGGAGCCACGCTCAATCCCTCCACCTACGAGATCCTCGCCGGGATCCACGAGGTGCCCGCGGAGGAGGTCCTGGTGCTGCCGAACTCGCCGAACGTGATCCTCGCCGCCCAAGAGGCCGCGAACCTCTCCGAGAAGCGGGCGTGGGTCATCCCCAGCCGCTCCCAGCAGGCCGCGCTGGCCGCGCTGGTGGAGCTGTCGCCAGAGGAGGAGGCGCTTGTCAATGCGGAGCGACTCGAGGCGGCCCTCGAGGAGATTCGTTCTGGGGCCGTGGCGCCAGCTGCGCGCGACGACCCGCAGGGTCGCTTCGTCCGGGGCGACGCGGTGGGCTTTGCCGGCGAGGAGGTCGTCACCTGGGGCGGCGCCGGTTCGACGCTGTCGGCGACGATCGAGAGAATTGCCGAGGGCGCGGAGATCGTCACCGTGATCGAGGGGGATGCGGCGCCGATCCCCCTCAGCCAGCTGCCACTCGAGCTACCCGATGCCCTGGATCTCGAGCTGCACCATGGCGGACAGCCCCACTATTGGTGGCTGATCGCCGCCCAGTGACGCTGCTGGACGACGCCCTCGAGGCGCACGGCGGCGCCACGCGCTGGCAGGCCGCACGACAGGTTCGGGCGCGCGCTCGTTCGGGAGGCTTCCTGCTGCGCACGCGCGTGCCGGGCAACCGCTTCGCGGACTACCGCCTGACCGTGGACCTGGACGAACGGCGGACGGTCATGGATCCATTCCCGGAGCCGGGCATTCGAGGCGTGTTCGATCGCGGCGAGGCCCGGTTGGAGCGGGAGGGCGGCGAGGTTGTGGCCTCCCGGGGGGACCCTAGGAAGGCCTTCTTCGGCCGCGCCGGGCTGCGGCGCAACCTGCGGTGGGACGCGCTCGACGCGACCTACTTCGCCGGGTACGCGATGTGGAACTACCTGAGCTTCCCGCGCCTCCTCGTGCAACCGGGTGTCGAGATCACCGAGCTCGAGCCGTGGCGTTCCGGCGATGCGGAGCTGCGCCGCATCGAGGTGAAGTTCCCCGAGAGCCTCGACACGCACTCGCGACGTCAGAGGTTCTATCTCGACGCCGGGGGACTGCTCGTCCGCCATGACTACGTGGCGGAGGTGGTCGGCGGCTGGGCGAGGGCGGCGCACCTATGCGCGGACCACGTCGAGGCGGCGGGCCTCGTGTTCCCGACTCGCCGCTGGGTTCGACCGATCGGGCCGCGGAACCGACCGCTTCCCCTTCCCACCATGGTCTGGATCCGCTTGGCGGACCTGCGGGTGGACACGGAGTAGATTGACCCGGTGAGCGACTCGAAGCCGGTTCTGTGGCACATCGAGATCTCGCACTACAACGAGAAGGCGCGCTGGGCCCTGGACTACAAGCGCATCGCGCACCGGCGGCGCGCCCTTCCAGGTGGCGCCCACATGCTGGCCGCATTGGGGTTGAGCCGCGGCCATAGCGCCACGTTTCCGCTCCTCGTGCTGAATGGTGAGGCGATCGGCGACTCGACCGCCATCATCGGCACCCTGGAGAGCCGCTGGCCCGATCCGCCGCTCTATCCGGAGGATCCCCAGAAACGCCGCCGAGCCCTGGATCTCGAGGACTACTTCGACGAGGAACTTGGGCCGGCCATCCGCCTGGTCGCCTGGCATGAGATCACGAGGGATCCAGAGCGACTGGCTCTCCTGGTTCAGCGCTCTCTTCCTCCCTCACTGCGCGATACGCGGCCGGCATCTGCCGTGGCCGCCCGGTACGCGGAAGCATTCACAGGGCTCCGCTACGGGGTGAAGAGCGAGCGGGCCGCCGAGCGCTCGCGGGAGAAGGTCGTGGCGGCGCTCGACCGCCTCGAGGCCGAGCTCGACGGGAACGACTACCTCGTCGGTCAGCGCTTCAGCGTGGCCGATCTGACGGCCGCGGCCCTGTTCTATTCCCTGGTGCTCCCGGCCGAGGGTCCGCAGATAGGGGATCCACCCGAGGGCTTCGAGCGCTTCCGGGCGCCGCTCATGGAGCGGCCCGGCTGCGAATGGGTTGCGGCCATCTACCGCAGGCATCGGGAGCCGGCCGGTGTGGCAGCGCCGATTGCCGCCTAGCGCGCTACTCGACCTCTACGATCGCCTCGACCTCGACCGGGACGTCGAAGGGAAGCTCGGCCGCCCCGATCGCCGAGCGAGAGTGGTGTCCCGCGTCTCCCCAGAGCTCGAGGATCAGCTCCGAGAAGCCGTTGACGACCGCGGGCGTCTTGCTGAACCCCGGCGTGCAGTTGACGAGCCCGAGCGCCTTCACCCACCCCCGCACGCGGTCCAGGTCGCCCAGCTCCTGCCTCAGCGAGGCGAGGATCGAGAGCCCGGTCAGCCGCGCCGCCTCAGATGCCTCCTCCACCGTGACGTCTGCATCGACCTTTCCCTGGACAAGGACCCGGTCGCCGTCCACTGGAAGGTGGCCCGAGACGTACGCGAGCCCGCCGTGCACCCGAACGAGGTCGAACTTGAATTCCACGCCGGGCGGCGGCGCGAACGGCCGCGGGAGCGTCAGCCCGAGCTCCTCGATGCGGTCGTCGATCTTGCCCACGGCCGAACCCTAGCCCTCCGGCGCTCGGAGTTCCCGCCCCGCGCCGACGTAGCCTTGAGACGATGAGCCGGACGATGGCGCCGCCGCTCGAGGAGCGGATCGAAAGCGACCCTGCCCCACCGGGCGCGTTCGCCACCGGCGCGCCGCAGGACCGCCGGGCGCTGCGGGCCGCGAACCTTCGCTCGGCGCCGAGGCCGAGCCTGCTCGCCGCGCGGATCGAGTCGCTGCGCGGCGCGGGACCCAAGCTCGCCGCGGCGGCTGGGGAGATGGGGCTTGTCACGGTGGGGGACGTCCTTCGCCACGTTCCGCACTCCTACAGAGACCGGGCGACGCCGCGGAAGCTCGCGGAGCTTCGAATCGACGAGCAGGCGACAGTCGAGGTGGAGGTCCGCTCGGCGAGGCTTCGCCCCACGCGGCGACGCGGCTTGGTGATCGTCGAGGCCTCCGTGGCCGACGACTCCGGGCCCGCGAAGGCGGTCTGGTTCAACCAGGCGTGGCTCGTCGATCGGCTCACCCAGGGGACGAAGCTGCTTCTGTTCGGCAAGCTCGATCGCTCCGGTTTTCGCGTCGAGGCGCACGAGGTCGTCGGCGGCGCCGGCGGTGAATCCTCAGCCGGCATCCACACGACTGGAATCGTGCCGGTCCATCCCGCGTCGGAGCGCTTGCGAGCCCAGCGGCTTCGCGACTGGGCCTGGCAGGTCCGGCCGCTTGCTCGTCACGCGGTCGAGCCACTGCCGGCTGAGCTTCGTGCCCGGCGCCGACTGGGGCTCGCCGGCGACGCGTTGGCTGCCGCTCACTTCCCCGAAAGCGTCCCCGAGGCGGACGAGGCTCGCCGCCGGCTGTCGTTCGAGGAGCTGTTCCTCCATCAGGCGGCCCTTGCGGCGCGCCGCTCGGAACGCCGCGCGGAGCGTCCGGGACTTCCATTGGGCTCGCCGGGGGAGCTTGTCGCGCGCTGGCTCGAGTCGCTGCCGTTCGAGCTCACCGGCGATCAGCGGCGGGCGCTGAGCGAAATCGACGCCGATCTGGCGGCGGAGCGACCGATGCAACGCCTCTTGATGGGGGAGGTCGGGTCCGGGAAGACGGTGCTCGCCCTGTACGCGATGCTCCGCGCGGTGGATGCGGGTCACCAGGCCGCGCTGATGGCTCCCACCGAGACGCTCGCCGAGCAGCACGCGGCGACGCTGAACCGCCTCCTCTCGACTCAATCGATCCCGTTCACACTGCTGACCAGCGCGACACCCGGGGCCCGGCGCCGCGAGGCGCTGGGGCAGCTTGCCTCAGGTGAGCTCGCGATGGTCGTCGGGACCCATGCCCTCATCGAGCCGGACGTGGAGTTCGGGCACCTGGCGGTATGCGTAGTCGACGAGCAGCACCGCTTCGGCGTGCGCCAGCGCGCGGCCCTCGACGGCAAGGGGCCCGGCGAGCGCGCGCCACACGTCCTGCACATGACCGCGACCCCCATCCCCCGGACGCTTTCGCTGACCGCGTACGGCGACCTGGACGCCACGGTGCTGCGTGAGCTGCCGGCCGGACGGAAACCTGTGGAAACTTGGGTCGTCGGCGAGGAGAAGCGAGCCGGCGCGTACGAGTTCATCCGGGACCGGCTGCGCGAGGGTCGTCAGGCTTACGTGGTCTGTCCGCTGGTGGAGGGCTCGGAGAGCCTTGAGGCGAAGGCCGCCACGGAGGAGGCGGAGCGCCTGCGCGCGACCGAGTTCGCGGACTTCGACGTGGGCCTCCTGCACGGTCAGATGCCGGCGCGCGAGAAGCAGGCAGCAATGGAGCGCTTCGCATCGGGCGAGGCCGACGTCCTGGTCGCGACGAGCGTGATCGAGGTCGGGATCGACGTCGCAAACGCCACCGTGATGCTCATCGAGGGGGCGGAGCGCTACGGGCTCTCGCAGCTGCACCAGCTCCGCGGGCGGGTGGGCCGCGGTGAGCATCGATCGCACTGCATCCTGTTCGCCGACGCCGGGTCGGAGCTCGCACGCCGCCGCTTGGAGGCGATCGCCGCCGAGCGCGACGGGTTCAAGCTCGCGGAGGTCGATCTGGCGCTCCGTGGCGAGGGCGAGATCCTCGGTACGCGCCAGCACGGGTTGCCGCGCTTTCGGGTGGCGGAGCTCCCCGACGACGTCGCGATGCTCACCGAGGCACGCCGCGAGGTGATCGCGCTGCTGGACCAGCACGGATCGCTTGGCGCACCCGAGCTCGGCCCGCTGCTCGACGCGGCCCGCGAGCGCTTCGGTGACGAGGCGATCGCCCCTTGAGGATCGTCGCGGGTGAGCTCAAGGGGCGGCGTCTGGCGAGCCCGCCGCGGCGGTCGGCGGCGGTGCGGCCGACCTCGGACCGGGTTCGCGAGGCGGTGTTCTCGATCCTCGGTGACATCGAGGGGGCCAGGGCCCTGGACCTCTACTGCGGGACGGGGGCACTGGGGATCGAGGCCGTCTCGCGCGGTGCCGCCGGCGCAACCCTGGTCGACACGCACACGGCGCTCGCCCGGCGCAACGTCACGGAGCTCGGCCTTCGCGATCGCTGTGAGGTCGTGCGCTCGGACGCTCGGGCCTACCTGCGCCGAGCACGGCGGGCATTCGACCTGATCTTCTGCGATCCGCCGTATAGACTCGCCGACCGTCTTGAGGGGGAACTCGACACGCTCATCGTTAACCGCCTCGCCCGGGGAGGGCGTTTGATCCTCGAGGGTTCGGCGCGCCGGCCGCTTCGGCTCAACCTGCCGGTGCTTGTCGAGCGGCGGTACGGCGACACGCTCGTGAGGATCCACGCGGGGGGCTCGGAGTGAGCGATGGTCGCATCGCCATCTGTCCGGGGACCTACGACCCGGTTACGAACGGCCATCTGGACATCATCGGTCGCGCCGCCCGGGTGTTCGAGCGGGTGGTCGTGGGGGTGGTGAACCAGCCCGTTCGAAAGCAGACGACGCTGTTCAACGCCGAGGAGCGCCAGGCATTCATCGAGCAGGCGATCTCGGACAACGGGCTGGGCAACGTCGAGGTCGCAGCGTTCTCGGTGCTGCTCGTCGACTTTGCGCGCGAGCATGACGCCACGGCGATCGTCAAGGGCCTGCGGGCGATCTCCGACTTCGAGTACGAGTTCGAGATGAACCAGCTGAACCGCAGCCTGGCCCCCGACATCGAGTCGCTCTACATCCTCGCCTCCCCGGACCACAGCTTCATCCGATCGAGTGGGGTCAAGGAGATCGC
>DATFON010000109.1:0-5089 GCA_035265465.1 Solirubrobacterales bacterium
GCGCCGCACCCAAGAAGTCCGAGGACCCGGGTGAGGCTGACGTGCCGGCGGCGACCATTGCCGAGACCCAGCTCGATGTGGCCTACACGGGTCCGCCGCAGCCGACGGGGCCCCAGTGGCGCTCGCTTGGCCCCTGGACCATTCCGAACGGGCAGACCTACGGCTCGAGCCGGGTAAATGTCTCCGGAAGGATCGCGGCAATCGCGATCGATCCGAGCAATCCGGCGCACATCCTGGCGGGCGCCGCCGGCGGCGGGGTCTGGGAATCGTTTGACCGAGGCGGCAGTTGGGCGCCCCGCACCGACTACGCGTCAACGCTCACCATTGGCGCGCTCGCATTCGATCGCCAGCATCCGGCCACCGTCTACTGCGGTACCGGGGAGGGCAATTTCTACGCCTATCTCGGCACCGGCATCCTGCGCTCGACCAACGGCGGCACCACGTGGTCGAGCCTGTGCACCGCTCCCTTCGTCGGCCAGGGCTTCTACGACCTCCTGGTCGACCCGGCCGACAGCCAGCATCTGTTGGCCGCCACGACCGGTGGCCTCTACGTATCCAACGACGGCGGTGTCACGTGGACCAGGCGACGCGCGCCCACGACCTGGTCGCTGTCGATGGCCCCGGCCGGCGGCCCCTCGGCACAGATACTCGCCGCCTGCGTGGACGGCCTCTACCGCTCGACGAACGGCGGTACATCGTGGACAGCCGTCACGCTACCCGGCGCCCCGGCGGGCTTTAATCGCCTCGCCGTATCGATCGCGCCGTCGAACCCGGGCATCGCCTATGTGTGGGGCGCGAGCGGAGGCCGCGCCTATCTATGGCGCAGGGCCCAAAAAACCTGGCGCGCCGTCCCCACTCCCCCCGGCGTCAACGTCAATCAGGCTTGGTACGACTGGTACGTCGCCGCCGCCCCCGACCGGGGCAACCAGGTCTATTGCGGAGCCATCGACTCCTACCGCGGGGACGTCTCCGGCACGACCTGGACATGGACGAATCTGAGCAGCAAGAGCAGCGGCGACTCGATCCACCCCGACCAGCATGCGATCGCCTTCGAGCCCGGCAACCCGGACCAGATCTACATCGGCAACGACGGCGGTCTCTATCGCAGTCCCAATCGCGGGGTCAATTGGACCCATTGCAACAACGGGCTCGTCATCTCAGAGTTCGAATACCTGGCCCACGACTACGGCTCTTCGCGCTGGGTGATCGGCGGAACCCAGGACAACGGAACCGAGCGGTGGGCCGGCTCCGCCGTCTGGGAGCACGTCGCGGATGGCGACGGCGGCGACTGCGGGGTCAACCGAACGAACCCTCGCACCGTCTTCCACACCTACTACGGCATGAGCCCGGACCGCTCCACGAACGGCGGCAACTTCGGCTCGTGGACCTTCATCCCGCCGCCCGTTCCAAGCGGCGAGGGCTCGCTGTTCTACCCACCGTTTGAGTGCAGCGCGACCAACGGCGACACGATCGCGATGGGCGGCGATGCCCTCTACGTGTCGCGCAACAACGGCAGCGCCTGGACCCGGATTGCCTTCCCGTTCGCGGCGCGCTCCAGCGCGATGTACATCCCGAACGCGGACAACGTCTACGTCGGTACGACCGACGGGCGGGTCTATCGCACCGAGTGGAGCGGCTCGGCCTGGGGCGCGCTGACCGCCCTCGCGACCCCACGGTCTGCATATCTCAGCGACCTCTTCGTGGATGCCGCCGGCTCCCGCATGTGGGCCACGTTCCGAACGATCGGGGGCAGTCGCGCCTACCGCTCCGACAACGGGGGCTCCTCGTGGAGCGACCAGACCGGCAACCTGCCGGGCCTGCCCATCAACGCCGTCGAGGTCGATCCCTGGAACCCGAATCGGGTCTGGGTCGGCGCGGACCTTGGCGTCTACCAGACCACCAGCGGCGGCACGAACTGGGCCGACTTCTCGAACGCGCTGCCGAACGTCTATGTGGGCGACCTGCTCTTCCACCCCCACGCCCGGGTGCTGCGCGCGGGCACCCGCAACCGCGGCGTGTGGGAGATCCCTGTCGACGGATGGCTGACGCAGCCGATCTGCGGCCGGCAGTTCACCGGCAGCCTCCCCGGGAGCGCTCAGCAGCGTTGGTTCACGTTCAACTGGCCGGCGACCTGGCACGTCGTCTGGACCGTCGTCCCCACCTCACCGCGTCCCGGAGCCCCGCAACTGACCTGGACGGTCCAGGTGGAGCGTGCCTCGGCCGAGTACGTGACGTACTGGATCACCATAAAGAACCTGACACCGGATCCGTTAACGCTCGACGGGCGATTCTGCATCCTGAGCCGTTACTGAGAGGAGGAAGTATGTGGACCGGCACTCAATTCATCGGCACACTCAGCCCGGGGGCGTCGAACCGGTGGTTCACCTACAACTGGCCGGCGACCTGGCACGTCGTCTGGTACATGCAGCCGACCAGCCCTCAGGTCGGCGCGCCCCAGGTTGACTGGGACGTGGCGGTGGAGCGCGCCAGCGTCGACTACTGCACGTACTGGATCACGGTCAAGAACCTCACCGCTCAGACCGTGAACTTCGAAGGCCGGTTCGGCGTCTTGAACTGAAAGGAATCCTGATGCGCATAAACATCGAGATCGACGGCGAAGGGCAGCCCCCGCGGAGCGCCACGGCAGAACCGAGCGCCGGAGCGCAGACAGGACCCGCCCCTAGCGTGCTTGGAGCAGCCGAGACGGCAGCCGGTGCGACCGATGCAGGGCCCGCGCCCACGAGCCCTCCCGCGTCGGGGGCGCCGCCGACGACCATCGCGTCGACCGCCCCGGCCGCACTCCAGGGCGCACCCGGAGACATCGATGCCGGAGGTCCCGCCGTGCCCGGGATGGAGGAGGAACCGCCATCCGTTGTGGTGGAGGAGGAGGAAGACGCCTGATGCAGGAGCTCCTACCGATCTTCGGCGGGCTCTTCCTGGGTGCTCTGATCGGGTTGCGAAAGCCGGCGCTGTCCCTGCGATTGGGCGTACCGATGGCGATCGGGCTCGGCGCATTGGCCACTCTCCTGAGCGGAGAGTTCGAGGTCAGCTGGGCGTTCTTCCTGGTCGACATCTCGACCGCCGCACTGTCGGGCGCGGCTGGGTTCCTAGCAGTTCGCCGGCTTACGGCTGGCGCCGCACGGAATCCCCGCTAGGCGCGTCGCGATTCGACCCCTCTTCTGCCCCGGAGCGCGATTGACGTTTCTCCCTCGACTCGTCCTCTTCCGCGGGTTTGCCGGACGGAGACCTGCCCATCAAGAAATCTCGCAGTCGCTGCGCCGCACGTCCGCCGGCGGGCTCGGGCTCTTGGTCTCCGGGTCGACGCATCGCTCTGTCTCAGTTCAACTTTACCGCTGCCCATGAACCGGCCTTCGCACTTCTACGACAGCCCCTGGTTCAAGGGCATTGCGGCCGTGGTCGCGGTTTCTCGTTGGGGTCGTGGCGCTGGTTGGGCCGCTCCGGGGCTTGATCGGCGACATCTTCGCGGGCTCGGGACTTCCGGGGGTCGAGTACGAGATCGTTTTCGATCACGGGAGCGGCATGAACACGGAGGTCAACGCTCAAGGCGAGACGAAGCTGACCCAGGCCAAGCGGGAGGTAACCCGGGTTGTCAGTCCGATCACGAGCGATGGGCTCGCGCTCCGCACCTTCGGCGGTGACTGCAATGAGACGTCCTCAGTCCCACCCCGCGTCCCGTTCGGAGCGAACCACAACGACGACGTGATCAACGAGATCAAGCAGCTGCCTCCAGGCAATGGCAAATCCAATCTCTACGGGGCGGTCTCCGCGGCCGTCCAGGACTTCAATGACCTTCCGCCCGACACCGTGAAGAACGTGTTCGTCTACGTGGGCGCCATCGATAGCTGCGGCGCCTCGGCGTCGAGTACCGCCACGGACATCAAGAACTTCCTGGCGCAACGTGACATCAACGCGGCGTTCAAGTTCTTCACCTTCGATCTCTCCCAGCAGGATCAATCCGAGTTGCAGAGCTTCAGGCGCATCCTGCCCAAAGTCGAGGTCGTCCCGACCGGCCCGAGCGGGGCTGAAGGCCCCGCATCGGCGCCCTGAGGCGGGCGCGTGGCTCGGCGCGTGATCATCCTCGGCCGTAGCGTCGGTGGCATGAGCGCCGCCCACGAGCTCGCGGAGCGCGGCTTCGAGGTGACGGTCTACGAGACGCGGCCGATCGCGGGAGGCAAGGCTCGCAGCATGTCGGTCCCAGGCTCGGGAACTGACGGCCGGCGAGACCTACCGCCATCCAGAGACGGCGGCAAGAGCTGAGCCAGGTGACTATCGCTGCGCGCCAGTCTGGCGCTGACCGCCCCCGTTGGCGCCTCCCCATCCGGCACGTAGGACGCGGAGCGCGTTTCCGGAGCACATGGCGTCGGCATCCGTGGCTCCGTAGCGGTCCCGCAGCGCCTCCTCCAGCGTTCGCATGTCAGCCATCGACTCGAGGCCTCCCATGGTGGGCTTGATGAAGCCGTCGAAATCGGATCCGATCCCGGTGTGGCGATGGGAGCCGGTGATCTCCGCCAAGCGATCGACGTGACGGCAGATCACCTCGAATGACTGCTCGAAGGTGGTCGTGTAGCCGCTGCGCACGCCGTCGTTCAGCTGATGCTGCGCCAGGATCAGCCCCACGACCCCATCGCGCTCAGCGATTCGCCGCACGATTTCCTGATCGACGCCGTACTCCTGCTGGCCGAATCGGAAGGCGGCGTGAGAAGCGATCACCGGCACCCGTGCTTCGGGATCGAGCTCGTCGACGAGCGCGAACGTATCCCAAAGAGCGCGCTCGCTCATGTGCGAGAGGTCGATCAAGACCCGCTCGCGGACCATCGCCCGGACCGCCGCCCGGCCGAGCTCGGAGAGGCCGACGTCGGGTTGCGGGAAGAGCAGCCGGTACATGCGATCGGACAGGAAGGGCAGCGCCGGGGAGTTGGTCGCCACCCCACGCCAGATCAGGTGGGCGAGGATGATGTAGCCCACCCCGCGCCGAGCGAGCTCGGCGACCGCGCGCTCGACGGCCTCCGGCGTGGGACCAAGATGGAACCCGCCCTCGACGCAATGGATCAGCGCGGTCCTCCCCGCG
>DATFON010000110.1:0-11622 GCA_035265465.1 Solirubrobacterales bacterium
GTTCAGAGCTATCCGAACCCCAGGATCGAGGCCGAGAGCCACTACTACAACGCCGCCAACACGAAGCTGATCGACCTGGGCCTGAAGCCCCATTTCCTGGGCCAGGAGCTCGTGCGCTCGATGCTCAAGATCATCGAGCGCCACAAGGGCCGCGTGATCGAGCGCGCGATCCTGCCCCGCACCCGCTGGAAGCCGGGGGAGCTCGAGGGCGCCCTGGCGGACTCGAGCGAGTCGGACTCGGAGCGCATAGCCGAGTAGCGTCCGGGGGTAAGGGCATCGGTGACGCCGGAGGTGGGACCGGTACCCTCCGGGAGAGGGGCAGGGGCTCTCAAGCAATAGCCGAAAGGCGCCGATCAAGGAGAGGTATGAGCCGTTTGCCGGGGAGTTTCGACGTTCGACGTAGTCTGATCCTCGTGTCGCTCGCGGCCGCTCTGGCCGCGCTGGGCGCGTTGATCGCTGCATCCAGCGGTAGTGCCCGCGCGAAGCCGAAGTGCTTCGGGCAGACGGCCACGATCGTCGGCACGAACGGCCCGAACCACATCAGTGGCACGGCGCGTAAGGACGTCATCGTCGCCCTGGGCGGCGACGACACGATCGAGACCAAGAACGTCAAGAGGAATCACGGCAACGACGTGATCTGCGGCAATGGCGGCGGCGACAAGATCCAGGGGAACGCCGATACCGAGAAGATCATCGGTGGTCCCGGGAACGACACCATCGCCGCCGGCAACGGCAATGACCTGGTCGTGGGGGACAACGCCAACCCCAACGGCAACGAGAGTGGGCCGACCGGCAGGGACGACCTGGCCGGGTCCGGCGGATCCGACTTCATGGTCGGCGACAACTGGGCCACGGGCAACGTCAGCGGCGGCGCCAGTGACATCAACTTCCGCGCCGCCGGCGGCGGCGACACCGTCGTCGGCGACAGCGCCTCGGCCGGCAATGGCAACGCGTCCGGCGGCGGCAACGACCGCCTGGGCGGGGCCGATGGGAATGACATCGTGATCGGCGACAGTTACGCCAACACCGGCACCGCGAGCGGCGGCGGCAACGACGACAACAACAGCGGCCCCGGGAAGGACCTGGCAGTCGGCGACAGCTACAGCAAGTCCGGAATGGCGTTGATCGGCGGCGGGACTGCCAGGGACGAGCTCCAGGCGGCGGACGGCGGCGACTTCGGCAACAAGTGCAAGCCGGAGAAGAGCGCTTGCCCCGACGTCTTCTACGGCGACGGCTTCGTCGCGTCCTGCGGCAAGGACGCGACGATCGCGGCGATCCGCTGTCAGGCGAACCGGGCTCCCGGCGGTGGCTACGACCGGCTGACGCCCGACCGGGGCAACGACTTCATGAACGGCGGTGCGCCGGATCCGGACGGAAGAGGCACGAGCGTCGACCGGTGCTCCGGCGGAGCGGGGGTCGACACCGCGACCAGGTGCAAGGGGATCCAGACCGGCTTCGAGCACGAGATCCCGTTCCCGTAGCGGTGGGATAACGCCTCCAGCGACGGCCGGAAAGCGCCGATTCAAGCACCGTATGACCGCGTGGCTGGGGACGATCGATCGGCGCATGCGCGCCCGAGGCGGTTTGGGCGCGCTCGTGATCGTTCTCGTGGCGCTGATGGCGTCGCTGAGCGTTTCCACGGGTAGCGCCAGCAACCGGCCGACCTGCTTCGGCAAGCAGGCGACGATCGTCGGGACGGATCACGACGACAAGATCAGCGGCACCGCGCACAGGGACGTGATCGCCGCGCAGGGCGGAGACGACCTGATCGAGGCCAGGGGTCACAAGACCGATCACGGCGAGGACATCGTCTGCGGAGGGGGCGGCAACGACAAAATCGCCGGGAACACGGACAGGGAAACGCTGATCGGTGGCCCGGGGAACGACGTCGTCACCGCGGGCAACGGCAATGACCTCATCGTCGGCGACAACGCCAATCCCCGCGGCGGCGAGAGTGGCAAGGCTGGGAACGACCACCTGGCCGGCGCGGGGGGTGCCGACTTCATGGTCGGCGACAACTACGGCTCCGGCGACGTGAGCGGTGCGCACGCCGACCGGGACCAGCGCGCTGGGGGTGGCCCCGACATCGTGATCGGCGACAACGCTGCCATCGGGAGCGGCGACGCCACCGGCGGCGCCAGCGACCGCATGGGGGGCGCTTCGGGCAACGACCTGGTGATCGGCGACAGCTACGCGCGCGGCGGAACGGCGACCGGCGGCGGAAACGACGACAACAACAGCGGCCCGGGCAAGGACCTCGCGGTCGGGGACAGCTACTCGGCGAGAGGCAGGGCAATCGGCGGGGGCAACGACAAGGTGCACGCTGCCGACGGGGGCGACGCCGGCGCGAAGTGTGCCCAGGGCGCCTGCGACGACGTCTTCTACGGGGACAGCTACGTGGCCTCGTGCGGCCCGAAGCACAAGCTCAAGGCGATCCTCTGCCAGGCACGCATGACGTCGGGTGGCGGCTTCGACCTGCTGAATACCGACCAGGGCAGCGACTTCATGAACGGCGGGTTGCCAAACAACCTCGACGCCACCGGGAAGCGGCGGGACAGATGTGCCGGCGGCAGCGCCCGGGACTTCTCGGTCCAGTGCGAGTACAACTACCGCAACACCGAGGTCAGGATCCACCTCCCCTAGAGGCACTTTGTGCCTCGTCCCTCACACAACTTGCGGCGGACTTAGCCCGCCTGACATGCCTCTGCCGAGACACTCTGTGTCTCGGCCCTACAATCTTTCGGCATGCGGGCCGCGGATGCACTTTGTGAGGCGCTCAAGGCCGAGGGTGTCGAGCATGTCTTCGGCATCCCCGGCGGTGCCAATCTGCCCACGTACGACGCGCTCTACGACGCGGACCTCCTGCACATCCAGTCGCGGCATGAGCAGGGCGCGGGCCACGCGGCCGAGGGGTATGCCAAGGCGACCGGACGCGTCGGTGTCGCATTCGCCACCTCGGGCCCTGGCGCCACGAATCTGGTGACCGCGATTGCGGACGCGATGATGGACTCGGTCCCGACCGTGTTCATCACCGGCCAGGTGCGCACGGAGTTGATCGGAACGGACGGCTTCCAGGAGGCCGACGTGACCGGGATCACGCTCCCGATCGTCAAGCATTCCTTCCTGGTGACCGACCCGCGCCAGATTCCCGCCTACATCCACCAGGCCTTCCACATCGCATCGACGGGGCGGCCGGGCCCCGTCCTCGTCGACGTGCCGCAGGACCTCTCGCGGGCAGACATCGATTATGAGCCGGCGGAGGGACCCCCCGAGCTGCCCGGCTACAAGCCCCCCACGGAGGGCAACATCAAGCAGATCCGCCTGGCCGCCAAGGCGCTTGCAAATGCTCGTCGTCCCGTGATCTACGCCGGCGGTGGCGTCGTCAACGCGAACGCCTCGCAGGAGCTCATCGACTTCGTCACGTCGGACAAGTTCCCGATCACGCTCACCGTGATGGGCCTTGGCGCCTTCCCAGCGCCGCACGACCAGTGGCTCGGGATGCTGGGCATGCACGGAACCCGCGCGGCGAACTACGCGATGGACAGCGCGGACCTGATCATCGCCGTGGGTGCGCGGTTCGACGACCGGATCACCGGCAAGCTCTCGGAGTTCGCCCCCCGGGCGAAGTTCGTCCACATCGATGTCGATCCGGCCGAGATCTCGAAGAACGTTCCCGCCCACATTCCGATCGTCGGCGACGCGCTGGACGTCCTGCCCAAGCTCACGCGCGAGTACCGCGCGCTCAAGGCCGACTCAGGCCGTCTCGAGGAGTGGTGGGAGCAGATCCGCGGCTGGCAGGCCGAGTACCCGCTGGGCTACGAGGACTCCACCGACTCCGTGATCAAGCCCCAGTTCATGATCGAGGCGATGTACGAAGCGACGGAGGGCCAGGCGGTCATCACCTCCGACGTCGGTCAGCACCAGATGTGGGCCGCGCAGTACTACCACTTCTCGAAGCCGCGCCAGTGGATCAACTCCGGTGGCCTGGGGACCATGGGCTTCGGGCTGCCGGCGGCGATCGGCGCGAAGGTGGCGCGTCCGGACGACACGGTCGTGTGCCTCGCCGGCGACGGCAGCCTCGTCATGGTCTGCCAGGAGATGGCGACGGCCGCCGTCCATGACATTCCCGTCAAGGTCTTCCTCATGAACAACGGCTACATGGGCATGGTCCGCCAGTGGCAGGAGCTCTTCTGGGATGGGCGCTACAGCTCGGTGGAGCTGGGGGACAGCCCCGACTGGGTGAAGCTCGCCGAGGCGTTCGGCTGGTCGGCGATGCGCTGCGACGACAAGGGCGCGCTCACCGACACGATGCGAGCGGCGCTCGCGACCGACGGCCCGGTGCTGCTTGACGTCCACGTCGACCAGACGGAGAACTGCTTCCCGATGATCCCTGCTGGCGCTGCCGCTCGGGACATGGTGGGCTGATGGAAGCCGGCACGCCAGATCTGATCAAGCTCGAGGATCTCCAGGTGGGGAGGACCCTCACGGGGCGGAAGCACATCATCTCGCTCACGGTCGAGAACAAGCCGGGCGTGCTGGCTCGGATCGCCGGACTGTTCTCCCGTCGCGGCTTCAACATCGACACGCTCGCAGTGGGCCCGACCGAGGACCCGGACATCTCGCGTCTCACGTTGACGCTCGACGGGGCCGTGCACCCGATCGACCAGGTCACCAAGCAGCTTCACAAGCTGGTGAACGTGATCAAGATCCGGGACATGGAGCCGGATCAGAGGATCGCCAGGGAAATGGCGCTCTTCCGGGTCCAGGCGCCGGTTGAGAACCGGGCCGACATCATGCAGTTCGCGGAGATCTTCAAGGCGAAGATCGTCGATGTGTCGCGCCGCAGCCTGACCATCGAGGTCACCGGGTCGAACGAGAAGATCGACGCCTTCGAGCGGATGATCCGCCCGCACGGACTGATCGAGATGGCTCGGACCGGCGAGGTCGCCATCAGCCGCTCCCGCTCCGACCAGTAGCCGAGCGGTGATCGCGGCGGCCGAAGCCCTCGACTCGTTCGAGGCCCTGCTGGTCGATGCCGGCGACCAGCGCCGCCTGGTAAGCGTCACCACGGCCGTCGAGGTTGCGGATCCGAGCGCCGCCGTATTCGCCTCGCGCCGCGCGGACGATCGGTGGTTCTGCTGGGAGCAACCGGATCGCGATGGGTTCGCGCTCGCGGCATTGGGGAGCGCCCACGAGGTCGTCTCGCGGGGTCCCCGGCGCTTCCAGGATGTCGTCGCCGCATGTTCGACGGTCGCCCGCCGTCGACAGGTCCGCGGGCCGGCAGCGCTGCCAGCGGGAGCGGGTCCCGTGTGGGTCGGAGGCTTCGCATTCGACGCCGATGGTGGGCGGGACGCGCATTGGGCCTCGTTTCCGCCCGCTCTGATGGTCCTTCCCGAGCTGGTTCTGCACCGTGTTGGCGACCGGACGCATCTGACGCTGTGTGCGGTGAGCGGTCCAGGGGTCGATCCAGGGGATGTCTCAGCGAGGATCGCTGCCCGGGTCGCCGCGCTCCGCGATGCGCCGCTTCCGTTGCTGGACCCGAACCCGACCGGCTCGATGCGCATCGCAAGCGCCTCCCCTCCGGAGGAATTCGAGCGCTCGGTCGCAGCCGCGGTCGGCCGAATCGACGGCGGCGAGCTCGACAAGGTGGTGCTGGCCCGCGAGGTTGTCGTTGAGGCGCCCCAGGCGCACGACCCGGCTGCACTGTACGGAGCGCTCCGGGAGCTCTTCCCGAGCTGCTTCTGCTTTTGCTGTGGCTCGCCGCAGGGCGCTTTCGTCGGGGCGAGCCCGGAGCTTCTCGTCCGTCGCAGCGGGTCGAGCGCCGCCATGGTGGGCCTCGCCGGATCAACGCGCCGAAGCGCCGACCCGTCCGTTGACGATCACCTGGGGGAACAGCTCCGCCAATCTGCCAAGGACCGCACCGAGCACGAGATCGTGGTCAGCCGGATCGAGCGCACCGTGCGGCCCTACTCGGTCTGGGTCCAGGCGGCACCTGAGCCCGAGCTCATCAAGGTGGCCAACATCCAGCACCTGGGAACGCCGATCCACGCGCAGCTCGCCGAGCCCCGCTCGGCGGTCGAGCTGGCTGGCCACCTGCATCCAACGCCCGCGGTCGGGGGGGAGCCTCGCGCGAGGGCTCTCGGGGCGATCGCGGAGCTCGAGGGTCTCGACCGCGGCTGGTACGCCGGCCCGGTTGGCTGGATGGACGCGGCCGAGGACGGCGAGTTCTGCGTTGCGCTGCGATCGGCCCTCCTCCGCGACCGGTTCGCGCATCTCTACGCCGGCGCGGGGATCGTCGCCGCCTCGGATCCTGCGGCCGAGCTCGCCGAGACCGAGGTCAAGCTGGGTGCGCTGCTACCGCTGATTGCGGGCTGACGCCGATCGCGGCATTGGGAGTGTCGACCCATGCGCTCGCCATGTGGCGAGGTGGTCAGTCGTCACCGACGAGATCGACGGCCGTCCCGTCCAGCCAGCTCGACAGTGCCTCCTCGTCGGCGAGGGGGGGACCCGTGGAGCGCACGCGCTCGACGTAGGCTCGCATCGCCCGCGTCGCTGCGGGTTGGGACACCGAGGCGAGGAACCACTTGCGCTCCTGGGCGAGGCCGTTGGCAAGCGAACCGCCCGATCCTCCGAGCACCGCCTGCTTCGCTGCCGCGACTGAAAACGGTGCCCGGCGAGCCATTCGATTCGCGCACGCCATGGCCTCGTCGAGGAGCTCGGCATCGGGGACCACGCGGTGGACGAGGCCGACCTCTTGGGCCTCCACCGGCGACAGCGGACGCCCCTCGAGGATCATCTCCAGCGCCCTCGAGGTTCCGACCGCCCGTGCGAGGCGCTGGGTGCCTCCGCCCCCGGGTGGGAAGCCGAGCAGGATCTCGGGCTGGCCGATCCCGCGGGCGCCCTCGGCCATGTACCGGATGTCGCAGGCGAGTGAGAGCTCGCAGGCGCCGCCGAGAGCCGGGCCGTTCAACGCCGCTATGAACACCTTGTCCATGCGATGCATCCGGAGGAAGGCGTCGTGAAGGCGCCTGAGCTCGATCATTCCGGCGGCGGGCGTTCGGCGAAGCGCCTGCCGTGCGCCCGGGATGTGGGTGAGACCGCCGACGGTCTGCAGCGAAGCCCCGGCAACGCCCGCGGAGATGCTCCTCCCGACCCCCTCCGACCCGGCGAGGATCTCCTCGACGTCGTAGTGGGTGATGAACACGCCGTCGGGCTTGCCGGTGAGTACCACGGATCCGATCGAGCGATCGCCGTCGAGCGAGTCGAGTAGGTCGTCGAGCTCGGCCACCATCACCCTGTTCATGAAGTTGTGCGGCGGGTTGTCGAACAGGACCGTCAACACCCTCCCGGTCAAATCGGTCTGGAATGTCCGTGCCATCGACTCCTCCTCTTGTCGCTCTAGCTGCCCCGGGACGCCATCAGCGCCTCGGCGACGAGGTCCGCGATCCGGCGGTGAACATCCACGTTGCTCCGGCGATCTACGGGGATCTCGATGATCGCGGTGTCGAGCTCGGTCGCGCTTGCGAGCTCGGTGAGGTCCGCGATCCGAACGTGGGGGAGACCGTGGAGCTCCGCAGCTCGCGCGGGATCGATCCCCAGCGGCGTGCCGAGGATCGCCTCGAACTCATCCCGCTCGACCTGATCGGCCTGCGGCAGGAACTCGAAGATGCCCCCGCCGTCGTTGTTCACCACGACGATCCGGACCGGTGACCCGGCCTCGCGCAGTGCCGCAAGGCCGTTCATATCGTGGTACAGCCCGAGGTCGCCGGTGACGATCCAGGTCGGCCGACCCGTGGCGGTGGCGGCCCCGATCCCCGACGAGACCAAGCCGTCGATCCCGTTGGCTCCGCGGTTGCACAGGAACCTCACATCGACGTTGCCTGGGGCGACGAATGCCTCCGAGTCGCGGATCGGCATCGACGACGCCGTGTAGACGAGCTCGCCGTCACGGTAGAGGCGGCCCAAGGTTGCATGAACGCCCGGCTCGGTTGGCTGATCCAACTCCGCCAGCGCCTCGTCGATCACGGCGGCTGCGCGGGCGTTGGCATCCATCCAGGCGGCGGCCCAGTCACCTCCGTCGCGTTCGCCCAGGCGCTGGGCGAGACCGCCGGCGACCGCCCGTCCATCGGCGCGAACGATGGTCTCGGCTTGACGGGACGGTTCGTTCCAGCCACTTGCCGGATCGACGACGAGCTGGCGAAGATTCGGCAGTGAGGCCAGCCACGCGCGCATGGCCTTGCTCGTCGGCATGTCGCCGAAGCGGACGACGAGATCGGGATCGAGCGCGGCCGGATGTGAGCGAGCGATGGCGTCGTAGGTCCAGACGACGAGGTCGCGATCGTGGCGGCCCAGGCGAAGCTGCGAGGTCGGCTCTGCGAGGATCGGATACCCGGAGCGCCGCGCGAGCTCGGCCACCGGCTCGGCCAGAGCCGGGTCGAGCTGCCGGCCGGCCACGATCAGGCCACGGGGCGAGGCAGCGATTCGCTCTGCGATCTCGTCGAGCAGCGCATCGTCGGCGACCCGCGGTCCGATGGTCACCGCGGTCAGCGGGCGCTCACCTCGGCCCTCGAGGGCCAGCTCGGACATCGCGGTGACGTCGCCGGCCCTGGGCTCGGGGCCGAGCGGATCGCGCCACGCCAGGTTCAGGTGCACGGGCCCCGGGCGCGGGTCGCCGCGCGCGGCGGCGTATGCGCGGCACGCAACGGACCGGTAGTGCAGGAGTCCGGCGTCGTCGGCGTCGTGGGTACCGACCTCGCAGAACCAGCGCACGGCCGATCCGTAGAGCTTCAGCTGGTCGATCGTCTGGCCGGCGCCGATGCCTCGCAGCTCGGGCGGCCGGTCGGCGGTCAGGACGATGAGCGGGACGCCCGCCTCATCGGCCTCGCAGACGGCGGGATGCAGGTTCGCCGCGGCCGTGCCCGAGGTGCACAGAACCGCCGTCGGCCGGCCGCTCGCCTGGGCGGCGCCGAGCGCGAAGAATCCGGCCGACCGCTCGTCGACGATGATCGCGACCTCGATCGCCGGCTGGCGCCACAGTGCGAGCGCAAGCGGAGTGGACCGTGATCCGGGCGCCAGGGCCGCATTGCGGACCCCGCACCGTGCGAGCTCCTCGACCATCGCCGAAGCGAGCGCAGTGTTGCGATTGGTGGGATCCACCGGTGCAAACGGTACCGGCGGGTGAATCAATGCGGACGCGTCGGGGCGGTCGGTCAGCGCAATCGCAGATGGGCAAGTAGGGCAGGGGCGCCGAAAGCCAGCCGGCTGGACCGGATACGTCTTCACACGTGGGCGCTGCTCCGAATGGTTGAAGAGTTGACCGCTCTGTGAGCGGTCAAGTCTTCACGTGCGGGTCGGAGCGGCGACGGTTGAAGAGTTATCCGCAGGGTCGGGACGTTTGGTGCCGGGGACCACCCCGAGTGCTGCCGTACTTGCCCCAAGCGGGCTTCGTGGTGCCGGTCGGATCGCACTCTCACAAGGCCCTGCTAGATCCGGCAACGTTCAAGCGCGCCTTCGTCGATCTCTATCCCGAGACCCGGCCCGGCCGGCAGATGGAGGTGCGCTTGGCGGACCTCGCATTCGACGGAGGCGATCGTGTCCGCGAACAGGAGCTGTGTGGCAAGCCCGTGCGCCAGCCCGGCCCACGGAGCGGCCGGACGCAGGACTTGGGCCAGGTGCGCCGCCGCGGCGATACCGACCGGCCCGTCGAGGGCGCTCGACAGGTAGACGGGAAGCACGCCGGCGATCGCGCGAGCCGGTTCGATCCCGCCCACCTTGGCGAGCTTGACCGTGGTGAGCTGGCATGCACCCAGCTCGATCGCGCGTCGCGCGTCGTCGGCGTCGACGACGCTCTCGTCGGCGGCGATCGGGATCGCGGTCTGATTGCGGACGACGGCGAGATCCTCCAGATCGCCGGCGGGCTGCTCGGCGAGCTCGATCCCGTGCCGCTCCATGGCCGTCAGGCGAAGCACGGCCTCCTGGGGCGTCCACACGCCATTCGCATCGACCCGTAGACGCGCGCGCGAGCCCGCGGCCCCGCGGACAGCCTCGACCTGTCCGACGTCACCCGGCACACCCACCTTGAGCTTGAAGGTCTCGAACCCGCGCTCGGCCCAGCGCTTCGCGTCCGCTGCGACGGCAGCCAGCGGGCCGGCGACCAGCGTGGCGTTGCACCGGACCGGCTGGGCGGATTCGGCGCCCAGCATCCGCCAGAGCGGCATGCCGGCGAGCTTGGCCGCGAGGTCGAGCTGCGCGATCTCCAGGGCTGCGCTGGCCGCAGGGGACATCCCGGCGACCGGTTCGACTCGTCCTGCGTCGGAATCCAGGTCGACGCCCACGAACTGTGGTTGGGCCAGCTCTGAGATCTGCCGCGCGAGCGCCGGGGTATCCGGACCGCCCCGAAGCGACATCGCGACCGCTTCGCCGAGGCCGTCGATGCCCGCGTCGGTACGTATCCGCACCAGGACCATCTCCCGGCGCTCCAGGCGGCCGCGGGCGGTGACGTACGGCTCGCGGAAGGTGAGCGCGTACGGCACGGTCTCGACGGCGGTGACCTTCATTCGCTCAGGACGCGAGGAGCAGCCCGGCGGTCAGCAGGATGCTGAACGCCGCGAGCAGGGCGCCGGTTCCCGCCAGGGCTGCATTCAGGGCCGGACCGTCGGTGCGGGTCATCACCGCCGACATTGGTCGATGAACGAGCGGGGTGGCGAGAAAAACGAGGAGCCCCCACGCGGGGCCGCCGGTCGCCAGGAGCGTCACCGGCACCGCGACGAACGCCGCCCCGACGAGGCTGGCGTAGAGGTTCCGCGTGCGCTGCCGGCCCAGCCGCACGGCCAGCGTCATCTTCCCGGCACGGCGGTCGGTGTCGATGTCGCGGGCGTTGTTGACGACGAGGATCGCGGTGGCGAGGCAGCCGACCGCCAGGGAGAGCCCGAACGGCAGCCAGTCCAGGTGCTCGAGCTGGACGTAGTAGGAGCCGTTCACGGCCACCAGTCCGAAGAAGAGGAAGACGAAGAGCTCACCCAGCCCCGCGTAGCCATACGGTCGCGGTCCACCCGTGTACAGCACGCCGGCGAGGATCGAGGCCGCACCGACGATCAGGATCACGACGCCCGCCACGGTCGCGAGGTAGATCCCGGCGGCGACGGCCACGGCGAACGCGATCCAGGTTGCGACAAGCACTCGCCGGGGCGCGACGAGCCCCGAGGACGTCACCCGCACGGGCCCGAGGCGGTCGGCGGTGTCGGCGCCGCGCTTGGCGTCGGAGTAGTCGTTGGCGAGGTTGGTCCCGATCTGGATGAAGATGCTTCCCACCAGCGCGGCAAGGAAGGCTCCGACGTGGATGTCCTCCACATTCTCCACGGCCGCAGCGGTACCAACCAGCACAGGTGCAATCGCCGCGGGCAGCGTCCGCGGCCGGGCCGCCATCATCCACAACCTCACCCGCCGCCTCCTCTGCTCTCGCTCACTCGCGCCACAATCACCGAAATCTCACTCACTCGCTCCCGCGTCCGGGGGCGGCGGGGTTCCTTACTACGGCCGCCTCGGGTACTTGCCGAAGTCCGGCGGGCGGTGCTCGACGTAGGCGTTGCGGCCCTCCTGCCCCTCCTCGGTCATGTAGAAGAG
>DATFON010000111.1:0-4321 GCA_035265465.1 Solirubrobacterales bacterium
GGTCAAACGCTGTCCGAGCGCCAGTCGCGGAAGGCGGCCAGGAGCTCCTGCTCGGCCTCGGGCGAGACCGTCTCGGCGGGTATGCGGCCCAGTGCCACGATCGTCTGTCGCATCTGCTCGATGTACGTCGTGCAGGCGTCGCATTCGGCGACGTGGGCCTCGAACCGGTCGCGGGAAGCATCGTCGAGCCGCCCCTCGAGGTAATCGGTGACGAGCTCGACCATCTCCTGGCAGGTGAGCATTCGATTCTGGCGCCGGTTCATGGACTGGCTCCCTCGACTTGCGGACTCATGTACTCCTCGAGCGCCGCGCGAACCTTCGAGCGCGCGCGGTGAAGAAGCACTCGTTGATTGGTCTCCGTGAGGTCGAGAGCGTTTCGCACCTCCTCGGCGTCCCAGCCGCTGATGTCGCGCAGGGCGATCACCTCGCGCTGCCGCGGGGGCAGGTCCCTGATCGCCCGCAGCAGGACGTCGCGAGTCTCGGCGGCCTCCAGCTGGCGCTCCGGTTCCTCCCAGGCGAGCGGGGGATTGGACCACCACCCGGGGCGCTCGCCGCGCCGGCCCTGGAAGCGGTCCGGATCGATCGCCGGGCCGCCTCCCTCCTCGTAGCGGCGCCGAAGCAGCGCGAACGGGAGGATCCGCCCCTCGCGGGTGCCCCGCGTCCGCGCCTTGTTCAGGGCGATGCTCGCGATCCACGTTCGCAGCGAGGAGCGCCCCTCGAAGCGGTCGAGCCCGGTCAGCACGGCGAGCCACGTGTCCTGGACCACCTCCTCGGCGATCGCCCGGCTGGGCACGTGCATCATCACCAGCCGCATGAGGAACGGTCCGTGTTCCTCGACGAGGGCACGAAACGCGTCCTCGTCCCCCCGCCGGAGGCCGTCCAGAAGCTGGGCGTCGGGATCGGACCCGGCCCCGGCTTCCCGGGCGCCGCCCCGCGCGGCTTCCTCGTCCCGCATCTGAGCGATTCTCTCACGCCGCGGACCGCGTTCGGCGTAGGCTGCCCACATGGCCGAGCGGGTCGAGCTCGAGGACGTGACTCTCGCCTACGAGGAGCGGTCCGGCCCCCGAGACGCACCCACGATCGTCTTCGTTCATGGCCTCGGCGGGTCGATTCACTCATGGTGGGCGCAGCTCGCCGCCTGCGAGGAGCGTGGCTACCGGGCGGTGGCGTACGACCAGCGCGGTGCCGGGCTCAGCTCGAAGCCGCCGGGGCCGTACTCGGTCGAGCTCTGGGCCAGCGACCTGGCGCGGGTGTTGGACGTGCTCGAGATCGAGCGCCCGATGCTCGTCGGGCACTCGGTCGGGTGCATGGTCTCCGAGCACGCGAGCGTGCTCGAAAGTGACCGCATCGCGGGCCTCATGACGATTGGTGGCGCTCTTCAGTGGCGAGCCGAGGCGGCGCCGGTGTTCGAGGAGCGCGTCCGGCTGGCCCGCGCGGGCCGGATGGACGAGATCGCCGTCACCGTCGTCGGGACCGGCCTCAGCGAATCGCGCCGGCGCGAGGACCCCGTGCTCACCGGCCTGTTTCGCGATCTCATCGCCTCAAACGACCCGCGGGCCTACGCGGACTCGTCCGCCGCGACGGCGGTCGGTCGGATGGTCGATACCGATCGCGTCGCCTGCCCCACGCTCGCGTGCTGCGGGGAGCACGACCCCGTGACTCCGCCGAGCTTCGCCCAGGCGATCGCCGACGCGATCCCGAACGCTCGGACGGCCGTGGTCGATGGAGCGGCTCACTGGTGCCACCTGGAGGCGCCGGAGGCGGTGAACGAGATCCTGCTCGCGTTTGCCCACGAAATCGCAACATAAGCCACAAATTTGGAGATTTGGCCGGCCTCCTCTAAAATGGCGCGCCTTGAGCCGGTCAGCCAGCCCATCACGGGCAACGCCGGCGCCCCCAAGCTCGCTTACGACGATCCGAACGACTTGAGCAATGCCTATTGCCTTTAAAGAGTGGGCCGTGACGGTGCGCGCCCTTGCAGAGGGTGAGCAGCTGGTCACCCTGCGCAAGGGCGGGATCCGCGAGGAGAACAAGCATTTCGAGGTCGAGTACGACCGGTTCTTCCTCTATCCGACCTTTGACCACCAGCGCAACGACCTCGTGCGCGAATCGCATCACCCCGAGCTTCGCCGTGCCCTCGAGGAAGGCGTGTGGCCCGACGAGGAGCCGCCCCCGCGGGCTCTGCTCCAGGACGGCGGCATCGCCCAGCCCGACCGCGTGCGCATTCGCTCGTGGGCGGAGGTCGCAGACCACTTCGAGACGAGCGACCCACGCATCGTCGACGGCCTCTCCCCGTTCCACGTTTGGACGCAGGACTACGCGCACAAGCGCCTCAAGTGGAAGCGGCGCCATCCGATCCACGTACTGCTGCTGCGGGTCCACCGGATCCCCCGCCCGGTCACGGTGCGCGTCCGCGACGAGTACCACGGCTGCCGCTCGTGGGTGGAGATCGACCGCGAGCTTCCCTTCGAGGGCACTCCGGTGATGGCGGACGAGGAATTCGACCGCGCCGCGGCCGAGATCCGCAACATCTGCAGCGAAGCAGAGCCCGTCCCGGCCTGAGCGGCTGATCCAGCGGATCCAAGCCGCCCGCAAAGTGCTCGTCCTCGGGATCGGAGGAGGCGGCGACGTCGTCGGCGCGCTGGCGGCGGCACGCCTCTGCGAGTCGCTCGGTACCACGTTCGCGCTCGGCGGGGTTGCATGGGAGCGGTTCGCCGTCGATCCCAATCCGGGGCCGCGGTCGGTGGACGAGATCCTGGGCGCGGAGCCGCTGGGCGATGACGCGGTGCTCGCGGCACCGGAGACGAGAACCATCGACGGGATCGCGTTCGCCGAGTCGGGAGTCGCCGCCCACCTCGGGACCGCCACGGCGCTCATCGACGTCACGGGCGGAGTCGCTGGAGCAGCACACGGCATTGCCAGCGTGATGGATCGCCTGGAGTGCGACCTGCTTTTCGGGGTCGATATCGGCGGCGACGTGCTCGCGCGCGGCGAGGAGGAGGGACTCGCCAGCCCGCTGTGCGATGCGGTGATGGTCGCCGCCATGCTGAGCGTCGGAGGCGACGCCGGCCCGCTGCTGGCCGTGGTCGGCGCCGGGTGCGACGGTGAGCTGTCGTCGGCGCAGGTCCTCGAGCGAGTCGCCGCCCTGGGGCGCGCAGGAGCCTGGCTGGGCAGTTGGGGTGTCTCGCCGGCGATCGGCGCGGAGATCGAGCGTGCGGCCGAGCGGGTTCCAACAGAGGCCAGCTTGCAGGTGGCTCGGTGCACCCGCGGCGAGACCGGGAGAGTCCCGATCAGGAACGGTCGCCGGCACGTCGACCTCGGCCCCGTTGGCGCGCTGACCTTCGTGTTCGACGCCTCCGCGGCCGCGGAGGAGCTGCCGCTCGTTGGGGCGGTCGCGGGCACGGAGTCGGTCGAAGATGCTCGCGCTGAACTGACCGCCCGCGGGGTGCGGACGGAGCTGGACTATGAGCGCGCCCGGGCCGCGGAGGCGGACAGCAGGTAGGCGGTCAGGGAACCGGCGCATCGGGGACTCTCGATGGCTACATTCGCCACGAGTGAGGAGACAGGAGGAGGCTCTCTTCGAATCTGGCCAGCCGCCGCGCCTAGCGCGGCGGCTCGCTTGTGGAGTGGCAACGGCCGTGGCACTCGCCCTGCCGACGGGCGCCATGGCTGCCGCTCCGCCCCAGCCCTACGGCAAGCATGACGCCGGCGGATTTCGAAACGTGCTGCCCCCGGCACAGGGCGCCAACGCAAGCCTCCAGGACATCATCGCCTTCCAGGCGACCGGCAGAATGCCGCCCCACAGCGACGACCAGCTTGGGATGTACACGAACCTCGCGTATGCGGTGCCCGGGCTGAAGCGCTCCGACATCCCTCGCTTCTACAAGGACGCGACCTTCGGGGTGAAGCCGGGGAACCTCGAGAGCACCGAGAGCCCGCGCGACGACGTCGCGATCATCCGCGACAACTTCGGCGTTCCCCACATCTACGGGAAGACGCGCCCGGGCGCGATGTTCGGCACCGGCTACGCCACGGCCGAGGATCGGCTGTTCTTCATGGACGTGCTGCGGCACGCGGGTCGCGCGGAGCTGTCGTCGTTCGCCGGCGGCTCCAACGCGGGCATGGACGAGTCGGTCTGGTCCGACACGCCCTACCGGGAGGCCGACCTGCGCGTGCAATACGACCGCGCGCCGTCGCTGTACGGCCGCAGGGGCGTGCTGATCCAGCACGACGTGCAGAATTACGTCGCCGGCATCAACCGGTTCATCGCCGAGGCGTGCGTCAACCAGATGCGCCTGCCGGGCGAGTACGACCTGATCGC
>DATFON010000112.1:0-19193 GCA_035265465.1 Solirubrobacterales bacterium
CCTCCTGGGGCTGGGGATCTCGCTCTTCTTCTTCAACCGGGCCGAGATCACGGCGTCGGTGGTGCTCACCTACCCGGTGCTGATCTACGTGTTCGCCCGGATGCTGTGGAGCGGGATCTGGCCGCGCGAGCGAGCCGGACCTCTGATCCCCGTGATTCCGCTGCGGTGGGTCGTGATCGCCATCGTGGCGCTTGTGTGCGGGCGGATCGCGCTGAACGTCGTCGACTCGCACGTGATCGACGTCGGGGTCGCCGGGGTGGTCGGCGCCGACCACATCGCGCACGGGCAGGGGCTCTACGCCGGTAACTTTGCTCAGGGCCTGGCAATCCGAGGCGACGTGTACGCGCCGTTCAACTACCTGGGTTACGTCCCGTTCGAGCTGATCCTTCCCTGGAGCGGCCACTGGGACGGCGTCCCCGCCGCGCATGCCGCTGCGATCGCCTTCGACCTGTTGACTGCGCTGGGGCTGTGGGCGCTCGGTCGGCGGCTGCGTCCCGGGCCGGCGGGACGGTCCCTCGGAGCCGGGCTCGCCTTCGCGTGGCTCGCCTACCCGTTCACCCTCTACACGATGAACGCCAACGCCAACGACTCTCTGATCGCAGCGCTCCTCGTGGGCGCGATGCTGGCCGTGACGTCGGCGCCGGCCCGCGCGCTGATGGTCGCGCTCGCCTCGGCGGCGAAGTTCGGGCCGGCAGCGGTGGCGCCGCTGTTCGCCACCGGCACGGGGGAGCGGCGCTGGCGCTCGGCAATCGTCTTTGGCGTCGTCTTCGTCGCGATCTCCGCCGCGTTTGTCATCCCCTTCCTCCCGCCCGGCGGCCTGCGCGAGTTCTACGACCAGACACTGGGCTACCAGGCTTCACGGAGCTCTCCGTTCAGCGTCTGGGGGCAGGCACCCTCGATCGACTTCCTGCAGTCCGTCGAGCGCGCGGGAGCCACGGTGCTGGCGGTCGCGGTCGCCCTGTGGCCGCGCCGCAAGACCCCGGCCCAGATCGCCGCCCTGGCGGCCGCGGTCGTGATCGCGGTTCAGGTCGGGGCGACGCACTGGTTCTACTTCTACGTCGTGTGGTTCCTGCCGCTGGTCCTCGCGGCGACGTTCTGGGCGCAGCGGGACCGGCGGCCCGCGCCTACGCGATCCGCGTCTCCAGCCGGCCCAGCGTCGGCGAGCTGATCGCGATCTCATCGCCGGGCTTGAGCCACACTCGCGGATCGCGAGTGGAGCCAACGCCCGCCGGGGTCCCCGTCGACACGATGTCGCCCGGCTCAAGCGTCATCAGCCGCGACAGATGAGCGATGAGCTGCGGCACGTCGAAGATCAGGTCGTCGGTGGAGGCCTCCTGCATGCGCTCCCCGTTCAGCCCGAGCGCGAACGAGATCGGTCCCTCGGCCAGCGCCTCGTCGGGAGTCACGAGCGCCGGCCCGCACGGAGCCGAGCCGTCGAAGACTTTCCCGGGGATCCATTGCGGCGTGGCGAACTGCAGATCGCGGGCCGATAGATCGTTGAAGAGCATGTAGCCGGCGATCTGGTCGGCCGCCTCGGATTCGTCGACGCCCGCGCACCGCCGACCGATGACGAACGCCACCTCGGCCTCGAAGTCGACCTTGTCGCTGGCGGCGGGGAGCGGAACACTGGCACCAGCCGGAGCAAGGGCGTTCCGGAACTTGGCGAAGAAGGTCGGGGTGTCCGGCGGGTCGATGCCCGCCTCGGCGGCATGGGCCGTGTAGTTCAGCCCGATGCAGACGATCTTGTCCGGGTCGGGGATCGGCGGCAGGAGCTCGACGTCGTCCAGCGAGATCTCGTCGCCCGCGGTGACCCCTTCGAGCTCGCCCAGACGGTCGCCGGCGAGCAGCTCGCGCACGCTCGATCCATCGCCCCCGAGCGCGTCCCAGGCGTCCACGATCCCGTCATCCCGGAGGAGCCCGGCGCGCTCTCCCCGATCCGAGCGGTAGGTCACGATCCGCATGGCGGCGGAGATTATCTGCGCCCTAGAATCACCGGGCGACCATAAGGGTCCGCTAGTTGTTGGGGGCGTAGCTCAGTTGGTTAGAGCGCCGGCCTGTCACGCCGGAGGCCGCGGGTTCGAGTCCCGTCGCTCCCGTTCATCAAGAGCCGCTTGGACAAGCGGTTTGCTCCAACCTCCGACGACTATGTCGTCACTCGGCGGGCTGGAAGAGCTCGATCGGGTTGCCGGAGGGATCGTCGAGCGGAATCTGCTGGCCGCCGGGGCCACTGATGATGTCGTTGCGAAACGAGAGCCCGGCCGAGCGCAGGCGCTCGACCTCGCCCGCGATATCGTCGACGACGAGGTGGATGCGGTTCCAGCCACCCGGCCCGGGCTTGCGGCCGTCGGGCATCGGCCTGCCGGCTGAGCTCTGCGGCCCCGCGAGCAGCAACCGCAGCCGGCCGCGCACGACATCGGCGAACGCCGGCAGCGCGCTGTGGCGGACGGCGAAGCCTAAATGGCGGGTGTAGAAGTCGATCGACTCCTCGACGTCGTCGACCATGTAGCGGATGCTGACCAGGTCGTTCTCGGGCATGTTCAGCTCACCTCCTGGGGCGGCGCATTGCTTGCAATCAGCTCGAGCAGGAAGGGCATGCGGTTGGCGAGCTCGTCGGCGGTGCGCTCGAAGGCTGGGTAGGTCTCGGCGTCGCTTCGGCCCTCGCGCGCGGGATCGGGGATGCTCCAGTGGATCAGCTCGGGACCGCCGGGGAACTCCGGGCAGACCTCGCGCACGCGGTCGCAGAGGCTGACGACGTAGTCGAAGCGCTCCCCGGCGAACTCGCTCAGGTGCTTGGAGCGTCGACCGGAGAGGTCGATGCCGCGGTCGCCCATCACCCGCATCGCGCTGGGGTGAAGCGGCTTCGGGTGGCTGCCGGCGCTCGCGGCTTCGACGGCGCCGGCGGTAAGCGTCTCAACGAGCGCCTCCGCCATTTGAGAGCGGGCGCTGTTGCCGGTGCAGAGGAACAGCACCCGGGCACGGGCCGAGCCTGGTGCTCGACCCCACCTGCGCGGCGGTGACGCGGCAGGGCGGAGGGCCGGATGCAGTGCCGCGCCGCTCGCGGCCAGCAGGTCGCCGCAGCGAGCGAGGTCGAGCACGTAGTAGGAGTCGCGTCCGTCGGCGGCGCTACGGCGCCTCGAAACCAGACCCTCGGCTCGTAGCTTTCCGAGGTGGTAGGAGACAAGACTCTGCGGCTCTTCGACGAGCTCGCACAGCTCGCGAACACGGCGGTCGCTGCGCCCGAGCTCGATCAGCAGTTGCCAGCGGAGCGGATCCGCCGCCAACGGGAGAAAGGCGGGCGCAGACTGCCCGCGCCTCGGCACTTGTACGGCCATGCCGAGAGAATACATCAATTCGGATTGATGGAACTGCTGAAACCGGGCGCTTCGTCAGGGCCGTGCGTACGGGCGGTCGAGCGCATTCGGGCAGCCCGCGCGGTAGAGCTCGGCGTCGATGCGCTTCAGCGGCTCGAACTCCGGGGGCTGGTACAGCTTGAACATCCGCACCGGCTCCGCATTGGATCCCGAGGTCTCGAGCAGCGCGTTGACCGCGGAACGCCCTGCTTCGTTGCCGCCCTCCATTGTCGCCAGATCGATGTCGGTCTGGACATAGTCGGCGGCCAGGAACAGGTTCGGCACCTCCGTCCCCGCACGCGGACGCCGCTTCCACGATCCGACGGTGTTCACCAGGAGGGGCGTGGCGTTGCGGTTGCGCTGCTTCGATCGCTTCCAGCGGATGGCCGGATCGAGGAACCAGGAATGGAGGATGTCGTCGGGCAGTACCGAGTCACCCGTGTCCTCCAGGTGCGCCTTGATCTGCGCCCATACCTCCGCCGCGACCTGCTCGCGGGTGCAGCGCTTGGCCGGCTTGCCGTAGAGGATCTCGGGCGTGTCCCAGTCGGAGATGTCCACCGACAGACAGTCCGCCACCGACCCGTCGCCGTAGTCTCGTCTGAAGTCCCGGTGCTCCCAGAACTGGGCCTGGGTCAGGCCGGTGAGCGCCCACTGGGAGTCGACGAACTGGATGTGCCCGCGGATGATGTCCACCTCGCGGCGCAGGTAGAACTGGATGCCGGTCATCCAGTCCACGGACAGCCGGTCCATCGCCTCCAGGCCGGGATCGAGGTCGAGCACGTCGGCTGACCAGAGGCGGCGCGCTCGCTCGACCGGCATCGCGCAGACGAACCAGTCGGCCTCGATCCTCCGCCTTCGCCCCTTGCGGTCGCGTACCCGCGCCGCGGCGATTCGGCCGTCGCGCACCTTGAGCTTCTCGACCTTCTCACCGACTTCGAAGCGAACCCCCAGCTTGCGGAGCAGCCGCACCCAGGGCCTGATCCACGCCTCGTTGGTCGGCGCGTTCAGCACGCGGTCGAACTCGCCGTCGTTCCCGCGACCCATCAGGTTCATGAGGATCGCCTCGCCCATGTGGCCGATCGTGCGAGTGCTCGCCTCCGTCGGCTTCGAGGCCACGAGCTCGGTCGTCACGCCCCGCCCGAGGCATTTCCGGTACTCCGCCGACATACGCTCGGCGCTGATGAAGTCCCACCAGCTCTCATATTCCCACTCGCCGAAGCGACGCTCCTCGCAACTCGTGAAGAAGACCAGCAGCCGCTCGGCGAAGTACTCCGCCTCATGCGGTGGGATGCCACGATGCTTGACGATCTCCTCGACGAGGATCCGGCGCAGCCCGTCGACGGTGAACGCTTCCTGCGGATCGGGGATGGCGCCGAAGAGCTGGCCCTCGGCGCGACCATTCGTGCGCGACGCCTTCTGTTCGGAGGTCGCCACGAGGTTGTCCCAGACGCCGTTTGGGTTGCCGGGGTAGGGGATGCGCCGCATCGTGTCGGGCACGTGGTGATAGAAGCCCGGAAAGAAGCGGAACCCGTGCTCGCCGGGGAGCGCTCGCCTCCCATCCTCGGCCGTTCCCGGCACGCCGATGCTCCGTGCCTTGCCGCCGAGCGCCTCGCGCTCGTAGACCGTCACGTTGAATCCCCGCTCCGCCAGCTCGTGGGCAGCGGCGAGACCGCCCATTCCCCCGCCGAGCACCGCGACCTTGCGGCGTCGCCTCCTCGGTCGATGCCAGCCGGCGGCCGGGGCCGCCGTCGTCGCCGAGGCCAGGGTGGCCGCCGCTCCGGCGACGGCGGCGCGTCGAACGAGCTCCCGGCGCGACAGCCCTCCGCCGTCGCTGCCTCGCCCGGCCTCGGCTAGATCCTCGGACACTGACCCGTGCTTGCCGGCCGCATCGGTGAGCGGAGGACGATAAATCGCATCGCCTTTGCCCGCGCCGTTCGACGCGGCGCTGAGCGCCAGGATCAGGAACGCTGCAGCTAGAGCGCGCCGCCGGCGGCGGGCGGGGCCGTCGGGTCGGTGCCCTCCTCGCCGAGGCCCTCGCGGGCCAGGTACTCCTCCACCAGAAGCGCGTTGTCGGACGAGCGCTCGACGACCGTCAGCAGGTCGGTCATCGTCGCCACCTCCTCGACCTGCTCCTTCACGAACCACGTCATGAACTGCTCGGCCTGGAAGTCGTCGGCGTCCCGTGCCAGCTTGAAGAGCGCGTTGATCTCGTCCGTGACCCGCTTCTCCTGGTCGAGTGCCATCTTCACCGGCGCGACCACGTCGTCGAAGCGGGTCATCTTGGACTCGATGTCGGGGATCCGGATCTCCTCGTTGGCGTCGAGCAGGTGCTGGACCATCATCATCGCGTGATTTCGCTCTTCCACGGCCTGCCGGTAGAAGAAGGCGGCAAGTCGCGGGAGCGTCTCTGAGTCGTAGTAGACGGCGGCGCCGATGTACTGCTGATGCGCGCCGAACTCGTTCGCGATCTGCTCGTTCAGGGCTTCGGCGAAGGACTGGGGGGCCATCGATTCTCCTCGTCTTTGTGCTTGAGAGGCGACGGTATCAGCGACCGGAGACTGGGTCCGGCAAGCCTGGACACGTAGTCACCGCTGAGGTAGCCTCGGATGCGTCGTGGGGCACGGACGTCGAGTGACGGTCGCCCTACTCGTGGTTGTGGGGGCGGCGCTGGTCCCGGCGGAGGTGCCGGCGGCAACTCTGAGCGTTGACTTCGAGAGCGGGCCGGCGATCGGCACGCCGATCGAGGACGAATACCTCGCGAGCGCCTTCACCTTCTGGCAGCGCTCCGACCCCGGTTTCCGGCCCTACCGGCGGGTCGCCGGCGTGCCGACGCATTCGGGCCTCGTGGCCGCCGACATCGGGCCGAGCCACTGCTACCCCGGCGAGGAGGACGACCCGGTCGCGTGCGAGTTTCCAGTCCCCGGCACCGAGGCACGTCTGACCCACACGGCGCGGGCGGTGACCGTGTACGCGGGGCTGTTCAGCGCATCGAACGGCCCGGTGTCGGCCACGCTGACCGCCTACCGCGCAGACAACTCCCTGGCGGGTTCGACGACGGTC
This sequence comes from Solirubrobacterales bacterium, assembly GCA_035265465.1. Classification (GTDB taxonomy): domain Bacteria; phylum Actinomycetota; class Thermoleophilia; order Solirubrobacterales; family 70-9; genus AC-56. The sequence continues at coordinate 6,411 of DATFON010000112.1, forward strand.
CCCATCGGTGTTGGCCTCACCACGAAGGTCACGGTAATGAGCGCCGTAGCGGACATCGCCCGCTTCGACCTCGTCGCCGAGGGCCCCGGGAGCGTGGGCGCCGAGCTGGGATTCGACGATCTCACGCTGACGTTCCCCGCTCAGTCGATCCCCGCCATGTCGGTCTCCGTTCCGCCTGACACCGTGCCGGTGCTGCAGGGAGGCGCCAAGACTGTCCCCGCCCGGGTTACGCGCCTGAACGGCTCCAGCGGCCCCGTGACCTTCTCCGTGACGGGACTCCCTGCCGGCGTCACCGGGACCGTGTCGCCCGATCCACTCCCCGGTGTGCAAACGAACGCCACGCTCCGCCTGGCCGCAGCGGACAACGCCACCACGACGCCGCTCAAGACCGCCAGGCTCATCGCGAATCCTCAGGGGAACGCGAACGTCGCCCCCGCTCCCCGCTCGACCCAGTTCACGCTCAGGGTGGCGAGCGCCTTCACACTTAGCCCAGACGGCACGGAGCCCATCCACCTGCCGCAGTGCGCGCCCGTGGACCGGACGTTCGTGCTCGAGATGGACCGGTCTTTCGGGGGAACCGTGCAGCTCAGCGTGGATAACGCACCCGCCGGCGTGACGGCGCAGATCCTGCCAAGCGCCACGGTGCCTCCAGGCGGTGGCTTCAACGTGGAGCGCACCCTCCGCGTGACGCGCGGTGCAGCCGACGTCGGGATCGGCCGCGACGTGACCGTGCGGGCCCACGCACCCGGTTATCCCGACCGCACCTACACCTTCCCGGTGGACGACGTGGCCCCGCAAGCGGTAGCGACCCCAGGCTTCGCCCGGACTCCCCGCCGGGGCCTGCCGGGCACCACCGTCCGCCTCGACGGCAACGGCTTCTGCCCAGGAACGACGGTCCAGGTGGGCGAGGGCCCCTACGGAGCCAACTTCGTCGCGGAGGCGGACACCACCATCGCGCCCGACAATCGCAGCCTCACGTTCTCAGTCCCGCGCCCCGCAACCACCGGGCGGGTGACGGTCGTCCCTCCGGATGGGGCAGCCCGGTACCGGACTAGCAACGCGATCACCGTGCGGAGCTTCCGTGGCGAGGCGGGCTTCGCCTTCCCCAATTACCACTTCTCCGGCCTGTCACTCACCGAGCTCACGGAGACGGTCGGTGCCGACGACCTGTTCATCCAGGTCAACCCCTGCTGGCCGTGGGGCACCTGCTACGTGCCGACCGGCATTCTCGACCCGATCGCCGCGCTCGAGTGGCCGATCTTCAGCGCCGTGCTGGTCAGCGGTGACGGCCACTGTTATGGCATGAATCGCGCGATCCAGGAGCTGCTTGCCGGCAGGGTGTCCTACAACCGGTTTGCCTTCGGCGTCACGTCGCCATTCGACCTCCCCAGCGCGTCGGGTCCGCAGAACGGTCTGGGCTCCTACCTCGACTCGCGCCAAGCGATCCAGCTCACGGCCGAGGCGCTTCGGGCTCGACTCGAGCGCGATCCCTCGCTTGACGCACAGCTTGCGCGAATGCAGGACGAGTTCGACCACGGGCGCTACCCCGGCATCACCCTGAGGCATGGGGCGGTAGGCGGGCACGAGGTCACGGCGTTCGACTACGTGCATCACGACGACGGGTCGAGCGAGATCTACACGTACGACCCGAACCGTCCGCTCACCCAGGCCGAGCTCGATGCCAATCCGGGTTCCGGCCGTCACCTCACGGCCGAGACGGATGGGCCGGCGATCCGGATCAATGCGGCCCGCGACCACTGGGATTACACCTTCAGGGCGCCGGGTAACGACTCGGGCGGTGTCACCTTTGAGGGCGGCGGTGACGATGGGTCCCTCTACACCGTCCCGCTGGGCGACATCCCCGCAAACCCGACCCTGCCGGGGCTCAGCGACCTGGATCTGATCGTCGACATCTTCGGCTCCGTCGGCGGCGCGGCGGTTACCGACGGCCAGTCCAAGGGAGCGCAGACGGAGCCGCTCCAGGACGCGGGCACCGGCCCTGGCAAGGCAGGCATCGTCTTGGCTCGAAGTGGGGCCGCCGGGCTGATGCACGCCATGAGGGGGGTCCACCGCGGTCGGTACTCGGAACTCATCGCCGGTCCGGACTTCGTGGGGGGCGTGAGCAACGTGGCCACCTCGAAGGGCGTTCGCGACCGTCTCAAAGCGAAGCCGAACCGCGGCGCGCTGACCTTCCTCGGCGGTCGGGATCGGCCGCTGGACCTGGCGCTCGCCACGAACCACGGCAGGGTTCACCGCGCGGCGACCGTTCACACCGACGCCTCAAGGGGCGGCCGCGACAAGGTTGCGATCCACGATGGCGATTCGCTGACCTACAAGCACAAGGGCGCGAGCGCTCGCGCTTCGTTTTCTCTGACGAGCGTCTCACGCCGGCGCGGCCCGGTCAGCTTTCGATCCCGGGCCGTCAAGGTCCACCGCCGCGAGCGACTCACCCTCATGCCTGCGAAGTGGCGCTCGCTTGACCGCGTGAAGATGGTCTCGCGGCGTCCGGGTCACCAGACCATGACCCGCGTCCTCCGAAACCGCGCGAAGTTCGCCGCGCGCCTAAGCGTTCGCCGACCCAGGCTGAAGGGGCGCCGGGCCAAGGTTGGGGTCCGCATCCGCCGGGTGCCCGCGCAGGCGGCTGGCGGAGTGGTGCTGCGACTACGCCATCACGGCCGGACCGTGGCGCGCAAGGCTCGCGCGATCGAGGATCCAGAGCGCGGGCGGCACACGTACCGCTGGAAGGTGCCCCACGTCCGCTCCGGGAGCTACCGGCTCGTGGCCAACGTGACCCTCGCGGGCGGTACTCGCACGCCCGGCAGCCGGACCGTCAAGCGGACGGCCAGGGTGCGGGTCCGCTAGCGACGCAAGGCGAGGCGGGAGATCGCCGCCGGCTAGGTGGCCCAGCGAAAGCCGGCTTCGGCCGGCACCGGTTCCAGCGGGCTCGTCGGGAGGCCATCGGGCACGCTCGGGTCGTTGTAGCCGGAGGGCGCAACGTCGTTGGGCGTGTCCGGGTGAAACAGGGAGGCGAGGTACTGGATCTGCTGACGGCCCACTCCGAGCTCCCCCTGGCCGCCGCCGTAGACGGCGATTCCCTCGCCGTCGCAGTACTCGTAGACCGATATCAACTCCTCGAGCGAGCCGAAGCGCGACGGCTTGGAGTTGATCGCCGGCGGCTTGTGCTCGAGGCCCTGGACGTCGGCAAGCGAGTGAAGCGGCGCGTCCCAGGTCACGCGGTCCATGTGCGGTTCCAGCACGGGACGGGTCTCCTCGTTGATGTCGGGGTCCTCCAGGTAGGCCTCGGGGAAAGCCTCGGCGACGTTGCGGTAGAGCACCGGGTCGGTCTCAACGTCGACCGGCGTCCCCCGATAGAGCCCCTTGAGATCGAGGATGTCCACCTGCGCGAACTCGCCCAGCTCGGCGATGAGGGCCTCGTCCCAGTCGTTCTCCGGATCGAGCTTGAACCGCAGCGTCGGGTACTTCTCGAGCCGCCGCCGGACCGGATCGGTGGTGGAGCGTCGTGGCTCGGCGCCGAAGACGGTCAGTCGGGTGGAGCAAACGAAGCGCACCGGCCGCGGGTCTCGGCCGATGACCTTCCAGAGCGGCTCGCCGGCCTGGCGGAGCGCCAGGTCCAAAGCGGCGCTCTCGAATGCCCACCGCCGGTAGTTGCGTGACGGCTCCCGAACGGGGGGCGCCCCGGGAAACAGGTCGAGCTGCCCGAACAGCTCGCACAGCTCGCCGAGCGTTCGCGGGCCTGTGAGGTCGTGCACGGGCCCGGCGTCGCGATGCGCGATGTGGTCCAGCACGTCGTAGACGACGTCCTCGCCGATGCCCTCGGCACCGCCCCCTCGCAGGTGGATGATCGTCGAGCCGCGGGTGAACTCGGGCGCGTACTCCCGGTCGTTGGCCTCGAGCTCGTAGCCCTCGACGGCAATCGGAAGCTGGGCGATGGCGTCGTAGGCGCTCACCAGCGGGAGGCTATTCGGTCGCCTCGCCGCGCCGCCGGCTGCTGTACAGCGGCGGTAGCTCGGCGGTGGTCGCGCGCCCATCCGCGATCTCCGCCGGGACAGCCTCGAGGCCTGGGCGCTTGAAGAAGGCCCGGTTGCCGAACGCCCACCACGCGAACATGATGACGACGCCGACGAGCGCGAAGCCGATCCCGATTACGAGCGGCATCCCCACCCCGAGCACCGACGTACCCGTGTTCGAGTCACCCTGGATCGGCGAGCCGGATGTCGCAGATGGTGATCGAGCGCCTCGACGGCACATACAACGAGCGCAACGCGGTCGGTCGGTACCCGCTCTACAACAAGGTCGCCGGAGTCGTCGTCACCGGCCGGCGCTCACGCGTGCGCCGAGTCGGTGCTCTTCAACATGACCCATCTCGGCTGCGTCGTCCCGCCCAACGTCGACACCTACTGGGTCGGCGATGCGGTGCCCGGGCCCCTCCTACCTCGATGCGGGCGGCCCGGAGCACCCCTACACGCAACGGACGAGCTCGTGGTGCGCTCACAACCTGCTGCAGATCATCGCCCCGGATCGCCGCGCGGCAGCACGGCGTTGTCTCGCTGATCAGAGCGATTGACGCCTTACTGCCGGTACGCGGCAATAAGGCGTCAAATCGACCATTGGGGGCGCCCTCTCGGTGCCCGTCCCTCATCACACGGCGCCGGGCAGGCCCCGGGGTGTGTAATGGCGGCGATGGTGGAGATTGCCAATCGCGGGCTTGGCGTGCGAGAGGTCGTCGCGGTGGCGCGGGAAGACGCCGAGGTCGAGCTCACCGCTGAGGCGACCGAGGCGATGGCGGCGAGCGCGGCGATCGTGGAACGGCTGGCCGACTCCGACGAGCCCGTGTACGGAGTGTCCACGGGTTTCGGATCGTTGGCGACGACTCCGATCCCGGCCGACCGCAGGGTCGACCTGCAGCGGTCGCTCATCCGCTCGCATGCCGCCGGCGTGGGGGCGCCGGTCGAGCGCGAGGTCGTCCGGGCGATGATGGTGCTGAGAGCGCGCTCGCTCGCGATGGGCTACTCCGGCGCACGACCCGAGGTCGCCGAGGCAATCGTCGCGATGCTCAACGCCGGCATCACTCCGGTGGTGCCGGAGCACGGTTCTCTGGGCGCGAGCGGGGACCTCGCTCCGCTCGCGCACTGCGGGCTCGCCCTGATGGGCGAGGGGGAGGTGGTCGACTCCGACGGCTCCCGCGGGACTTCCGCGGCGGCGCTGCGCGCGGCGGGGATCGAGCCGATCGTGCTCAGGGCCAAGGAGGGGCTTGCACTCATCAACGGGACGGACGGGATTCTCGGCATGCTCGTTCTTGCGATCGAGGATCTCGAGCGGTTGCTTCGGGTGGCCGACCTGACCGCCGCGATGTCGGTCGAGGCGTTGATGGGGACGGACCGGGCGTTCGCCGCCGATCTGATCGCCCTGCGACCGCACCCCGGCCAAGCGGCGAGCGCTGCGAACATGCATCGGTTGCTGGAGGGCTCGGCGATCGTCGCGTCACACCGCTACGACGACCCCCGCGTCCAGGACCCCTATTCCCTCCGCTGCGCGCCGCAGGTGAACGGCGCCGCCCGCGATGCCCTGGAGGATGCCCGGCGCGTCGCCCATGCCGAGCTCGCTGCGGCGATCGACAACCCCATGATCCTTCCGGACGGGCGGGTCGAGTCGTGCGGCAACTTCCACGGTGCACCGGTCGGGTTCGCCTGCGACTTCCTGGCGATCGCGGCGGCCGAGATCGGCGCCATCGCCGAGCGGCGGACCGATCGCCTGCTGGACGCCAGCAGATCGCATGGCCTCCCGCCGTTCCTCGCCGACGATCCCGGGGTCGGTTCCGGCCTGATGATCGCCCAGTACACGCAGGCCGCGATGGTCGCCGAGAACCGCCGCCTGGCAGCGCCCGCCAGCGTCGATTCGATGCCCACGAGCGCGATGCAGGAGGACCACGTGTCGATGGGCTGGGGCGCTGCCCGCAAGCTGCGCGCTTCGCTGGACAACCTCGGGGGGGTCCTCGCCATCGAGCTCGTCGTCGCGGCGCGCGGCCTGGAGCTGCGGCAGCCGCTCGAGCCGTCCACGGCGACGGCGGCCGCTCTCGCGGCGGTGCGTTCCGACGTACCGGGCTTCGGCGCGGACCGGTGGATATCGCCGGAGCTCGAGGCGGCGAAGCGGCTCGTCCTGTCGGGATCGGTGGTCGATGCGGTCGAGAGAACGTCGGGGGCATTGCTGTGAGCGCGGTAAGCGGGCCGCGTCCCGTTCGCGCACCGCGGGGAGGCGACCTGTCCTGCCGCGGGTGGCAGCAGGAGGCGGCCATGCGCATGCTGATGAACAACCTGGATCCCGACGTGGCCGAGCGGCCCGACGACCTCGTCGTCTACGGCGGGACCGGCCGCGCCGCGCGGTCATGGGATGCCTTCGACGCGATCGTCCGCACGCTTCAGACGCTCGGCGACGACGAGACGATGCTGGTCCAGTCGGGCAAGCCCGTCGGGGTGTTTCGCACCCACGAATGGGCGCCGCGCGTCCTGATCGCCAACTCCAACCTGGTGCCCGACTGGGCGAGCTGGGATGAGTTCCGAAGGCTGGAGGACCTGGGGCTGACCATGTACGGACAGATGACCGCGGGCTCGTGGATCTACATCGGCAGCCAGGGGATCCTGCAGGGGACCTATGAGTGCTTCGCCGAGATCGCGCGGCGGCGCTTCGACGGTTCCCTTGCCGGGACGGTCACGGTGACCGCCGGCCTGGGCGGGATGGGCGGCGCGCAGCCGCTGGCGATCACCATGAACGGTGGGGTGGCCCTGTGCATAGAGGTCGACCACGAGCGGATCCGGCGCCGCCTCGAGACCCGCTACCTGGACACGGAGGTCGACGATCTCGAGCAGGCGGTCAATCGCTGCCAGGCGGCCCGGGACGAGCGTCGCCCGCTGAGCGTGGGCCTGTGCGCCAATGCGGCGGACGTCCTGCCGGAGCTTCGGCGGCTCGGGTTCCAGGCCGACATCGTCACCGACCAGACGAGCGCGCACGACCCGCTGAACGGGTACGTGCCCAACCTGATGAGCCTGGCGGAGGCCAATGAGCTGCGCGAGGCCGCCCCCGACGAGTACGTGCGCCGCGCTCGCGCCGCGTGCGCCGCCCACTGCGCGGCGATGGTCGGCTTCATGGATGACGGCGCGGAGGTCTTCGACTACGGCAACAGCCTGCGGGCGGAGGCGGAGCTCGGCGGATTCGAGCGCGCCTTCGCCTACCCGGGCTTCGTCCCGGCCTACATCAGACCGCTCTTCTGCGAGGGCAAGGGGCCGTTCCGCTGGGTGGCGCTGTCGGGGGACGAGGCGGACATCGCAGCGACGGACGGGGCGGTGGTCGAGGAGATCCCCGACGACCCGGCTCTAGCGCGGTGGATCCGCCTGGCGGGAGAGCGGATCGCATACCAGGGGCTTCCCGCGAGGATCTGCTGGGCGGGATACGGAGAGCGCCAGCGGCTGGGCCTTCGCTTCAACGAGATGGTGCGCTCGGGCGAGCTGCGGGGCCCCATCGTGATCGGCCGCGACCACCTGGATTCGGGATCGGTCGCCTCCCCATACCGGGAGACCGAGCAGATGGAGGACGGGTCGGACGCGATCGCCGACTGGCCGCTCTTGAACGCGCTGGTCAACACCGCAGCCGGCGCCTCGTGGGTGAGCATCCACCACGGCGGCGGGGTGGGCATCGGGCGATCGATTCACGCCGGAATGGTCTGCGTCGCCGACGGCACCGATCTGGCGGCGCAGAAGCTCGAGCGGGTGCTGACCGCCGATCCCGGGACCGGAGTGATGCGGCACGCCGACGCGGGCTATGACCGGGCGGTCGCCGTCGCCTCGCGGCGAGGCGTGCGCATCCCGATGCGCGAGGAATAGCGCTCTGTACCAGGTCCGAGATCACCGGTGAGGGCCCGCGAGACCGTGACCATCGGCGACCCGGTGCTCCGCGAGCGCGCCCGCGAGGTGACCGCCCAGGAACTTGGCTCGCCAGCGGTCCAGCAGCTGATCGACGACCTGATCGAGACCAAGCGGGCTGCAGACGGCGCCGGCCTGGCCGCCAATCAGGTGGGCGAGACGCTTCGGATCGCGGTCGCGGAGGTCCAGGGCACGAATCCGCGTTATCCGTACAAGCCCCCGATCCCGCTGTGCGTCATGGTGAACCCGGTGATCGAGCCGCTCGACGACGAGGTCGTGCAGATCAACGAGGGCTGCCTCTCGGTGCCGGTCCTACGCGGATACCTACAGCGCCATCCGAGCGTTCGCGTCAGGTACCTGGATCGCGAGGGCAACGAGCACGTCGAGGTCAAGCGCGGCCTCACCGCCGGCACCTTCCAGCACGAGGTGGACCACTTGGACGGCGTCCTGTTCGTCGATCACGCCGATCCCCGAACCCTGGCGACCTGGGAGGAATACGACCGCCACCAGCGGACGGAGTTCGAGGAGCGGGCCCGGTCGATCGTCGCCCGCTACGGCTCGTGAGCGTGAGCTACTGGTGCGAGCTGGCATGGCTCGGCGACGAGGCCCCCGCCGAGGGGGTGGTGGTCGAGGTGGACGGGCAGCGCATCGCGGGCGTGGACCAGGGCATCGCGACGCCACCCGCCGGCGCGACGCGTCTCGACGGGATCACTGTCCCGGGACTCGCCAATTCCCACTCCCACGCCTTTCAGCGCGCACTCCGTGGGCGCACCCACTCCGGCAGCGGAAACTTCTGGCGGTGGCGGGAGGCCATGTACGAGCTCGCCTCGCGGCTCGACCCCGACCTGTATCTCCCGCTCGCCCGCGCCACCTACGGCGAAATGGCACTCGCCGGGATCACCTGCGTCGGCGAGTTCCACTACCTGCACCACGGCCCCGACGGTACGCCTTACGCCGACCGGAACGCAATGGGGCGGGCGTTGATCCAGGCCGCTCGCGAGGCCGGCATCCGGATCACCGTGCTCGATGCCTGCTACCTGCACGGCGGGATCGGTGAGGAGCTCGCTGGCGCACAGCGGTGCTTCGGCGACGGAGATGCAGACCGTTGGGCTGACCGCATCGGCGAGCTCCAGAGCGGCGACGGCGCGCGGATCGGCGCGGCGATCCACAGTGTCCGCGCCGTTGACCCCGAGTCGGCGGCGGTCGTGGCCGCATGGGCGAGTGAGCGGGAGGCGCCACTTCACGCGCACGTTTCCGAGCAGCCGGCCGAGAACGAGGCCTCGCGCCGGGCCTACGGGGGGACGCCGACGGCGGTTCTGGCCAATGCCAACGCACTCGGCGAGCGCTTCACGGCCGTCCACGCCACGCACCTCGGCCAACCTGATTTCCGTGTCTTGGGCGACGCCCGCGTGACCTGCTGCCTGTGCCCCACCACCGAGCGCGACCTCGCCGACGGGATCGCCGAGGCGGAGCGACTTCGTGCGGCGGGAACCGAGCTTGCGCTCGGCTCCGACTCGCACGCCGTCATCGACATCCTCGAGGAGGCGCGGGCGGTCGAGCTGGACGAGCGGCTCGTGAGCGGTGAGCGCGGGCGAAATCCCGCCGCCCAGCTGCTGCGGGCCGGCACTCAGAACGGTCACGCGTGTCTCGGCTGGCCCGAGGCCGGACGGATCGAACCCGGGGCGGTCGCCGATCTCGTCACGCTACGGCTGGAGACTCCGCGGCTCGCGGGCACAGATCGGGCGACCGCGGTCGACACCGTGATCTTTGCCGCTGGCGCTGCCGATGTGCACGACGTCGTGGTCGCAGGTCGCGAGATAGTTCGCGACGGCGCCCACATGGCGATGGACGTGCCGGCCGAGCTCGCTGATGCGCTTGCAAGGGTGTGGGCATGACCGCGCTCGTGGTCGACGATATCGGCCTGCTGGTCACGAACACGCCCGACCTGGGCGAAGGACCCCTCGGCGTCGTCCGTGACGCTGCGCTGGTTGTCGAGGATGGCCGGGTGGCTGCCGTCGAGCACGCCGGTGCCGCCGCCGACGAGCGGGTCGACGCCGCGGGCCGGTGCGTCATCCCCGGCTTCGTCGACAGTCACACGCACCTGGTGTTCGCGGGCGATCGGGCCGAGGAGTTCGCCGCCCGCATGTCCGGCAGGCCGTATGAGGCCGGCGGCATTCGGGTCACCACCGAGGCCACCCGCCGGGCGAGCGACCCGGAGCTCCGCGAGCTGACCGAACGCCGCCGGGCCGAGGCGCTTAGCGCCGGGATCACCCACATCGAGATCAAGTCCGGATACGGGCTCGACACCGAGACCGAGCGGCGCCTGTGCGAGATCGCCGCGTCATTCACCGAGGACGTCACTTTCCTCGGGGCCCACGTGGTGCCGGTGGAGTACGAGGGGCGGCCGAACGACTACGTCGATCTCGTTCGCGGGGAGATGCTGGCCGCGAGTGCCCCGTACGCGCGATGGATCGATGTCTTCTGCGAGCGCGGCGCCTTCGACCCCGAGCAGTCTCGGGTGGTGCTCGAAGCCGGCCGGGACGCCGGGCTCGGCCTTCGGGTTCACGGCAACCAGCTGGGTCCGGGTCCGGGCGTCCAACTCGCCGTCGAGCTGGGGGCGGCATCCGTCGATCACTGCACGTATCTGGGGGACGCGGACATCGAGGCCCTGGCGGGCAGCGAGACGGTGGCGACATTCCTGCCCGCTACCGACTTCTCGACGCGACAGCCCTACCCCGACGCCCGTCGCGCGATCGACGCCGGCGTCTCGGTGGCGATCGCGACCAACACCAACCCCGGATCAAGCAACACCACATCGATGAGCTTCTGCATCGCGCTCGCGGTCCGCGATCTGCGGATGACGGTCGAGGAGGCGATCGTCGCGGCGACCCTGGGCGGGGCTCGGGCGCTCCGGCGCGACGACGTGGGCCATCTGGCACCCGGCGCCCGCGCCGACGCGATCATCCTGGACGCAACGACCTACGCCGATCTCGTCTACCGGCCCGGCGTCCCGCTCGTGGCAGCGACGATCGCGAAGGACGTCGTCAACCCCTGACCGACCCGGCGACGCGGCCCTTCGCGCCCTCCTCGAGCACCCGCCCCCAAAAGCGAACGTACTCGCGCTCGTGTCCGATGCCCGACTCGAGCGCCAGCCTCATTCCCGCGGGCATGTCGGCGGCGCCCTCGAGCATCCCCTCATACGAGGCGAGGCGACGCTCGTGCCGCTCGAGCTGCGTCGTGGCCAGCGACTCCGGGTCTGCGCCGCAGAACAGCTTGAGGAGGCCGGGATCACGAAGCTCGTATAGATCGGTCTCCGGATCCGCCCGCCACTCCCGTAGCGCCTTTCGCCCGGCCGGCGATGGCTGGTAGATCCGTCGCCGGCGACCGCCTTCCTCACGTCGCTCGTCCAGCAACCCCGCTTCAGCCAAGCGCGCGCACTCGGTGTAGATCTGCGTGTGGGGGATCGACCAGAAATGGAAGAGGCTCACCTGGGCCACCTGCTTGAGCTGGTAGGGGGTCGCGGGTCCCCACTGATCGAGGAGGCCGAGCACCGCGTAGGAGGTATCGGTGAGCCGCGGCGTGGACACGGGCGTCATGATACAGTGTGGCTCGAACGGTTCGGATCGAACGATTCAGGAGGCATGATGACCACCGTCACCGAGACCCCAGCACGCGTCAGCGCCCGCCACGGCTTCGACTCGCTGGAGGACGAGACCCACATCGACGGCCTCCCGGTGACCGGAGAGCTTCCGCGGTGGCTCCAGGGATCGCTGATCCGCACCGGCCCCGCGAAGTGGGAGGTCGGGAATCGCACCGTCAACCACTGGTTCGACGGCCTGGCGATGCTGCACCGTTTCTCGTTCGCGGACGGCGATGTCAACTACGCCAATCGTTTCCTCGAGAGCCGCGCCTACCGTGCGGCCAAGGCGAAGGGCGAGATCTCCTACTCGGAGTTCGCGACGGATCCGTGCCGCTCGCTCTATCAGCGGGTCACCGCGATGTTCTCGCCAAAGCTCACGGACAACGCCAACGTCAACCTCACGAAGCTGGGCGAGCGCTTCATCGCCATGACCGAGACGCCGATCCCGGTGCAGTTCGACGCCGAGACGCTCTCGACGGCTGGGGTCGCCTACGAGGTGCCCGGGCAGCTCACGACGGCGCACCCCCACATGGACCGCGCCACCAAGGGGATGCTGAACTACGCGGCCAAGCTGGGCCCGCGAACCAGCTACCGCTTCTTCCTGCTTCCGCCGCATGCCTCCAAGCCTCGGGTGATCGCCACCAAGCCCGTGACCCGTCCGGCGTACATGCACTCGTTCGGGCTCACCCAGCGCTGGCTCGTGCTGGCCGAGTTCCCGTTCGTCGTCAATCCGCCCACGCTCGCCTTCAGCGGCCGTCCGTACATCGAGAACTACCGCTGGAAGCCGGAACTCGGGACGCGATTCCACCTGTTCGATCGCGCCACCGGCGAGAGCGTCGGGCCGTTCGAGGCCGATGCCCGATTCGGCTTTCACCATGTCAACTCCTACGAGGAGGGTGACGACGTGGTGGTCGACATCTGCACGTTCCCCGATGCCGGCATCGTCGAGGACCTCTATCTCGAGCGCCTGCGGGCCGGCAAGCCGCTCGCTCAGCCCAGCCTGGAGCGCTTCCGGATCTCCCCCCGGGACGGGACCGTCGCGACGGAACGCCTCGTCGACGAGTCGATGGAGCTGCCCCGGATCAACTACGGGCGGTGCAACGAGCGCCCGTACCGTTACACCTGGGGCGTCGGCAGCGACGGTGGCTGGCTCGACCGGATCGTGAAGGCCGACGTGGTCGAGCGACGCTCGACGACCTGGAGCGAGGA
>DATFON010000113.1:0-4816 GCA_035265465.1 Solirubrobacterales bacterium
GCGCTCGATGATCTTGAGCATCGAGCGCACGAGCTCCTGGCCCAGGAAATGGGGCTTCAGGCCCAGGTCGATCAGCTTCGTGTTGGCGGCGTTGTAGTAGTGGCTCTCGGCCTCGATCCTGGGGTTCGGATAGCTCTGAACCGAGACCTCGTGGCCGAGCTCGGCGCCGCTTCGCTTCACGAGCTCGGCCAGCTCGGTCACGGAGAACTGCTCCGTGAACTGGTTGAACACCCGGAACTCGCCCAGCTCGGCCGGGTTGCTCACCGCGAGCTCGACGCACTGGAGCGTGTCGCGGATGTTCAGGAAGCCGCGAGTCTGCCCGCCCTCGCCGTAGACCGTGAGCGGGTGCCCGATCACAGCCTGCACGCAGAAACGGTTGAGCACGGTGCCGAAGTACTCGTCGTAGTCGAAGCGCGTGATCAACCGTTCGTCGGACGCCGACTCCTCGGTGTCGATGCCGTACACGACGCCCTGGTTGAGATCGGTCGCGCGCATGCCCCAGATCCGGCAGGCGAAGTGGATGTTGTGGGAATCGTGGACCTTCGACAGGTGGTAGAGCGAGCCGGGCATCTTGGGGAAGGGCAGCGTGTCCTTGCGGCCCTTGTGCTCCAGCTCGATGAACCCCTCCTCGATGTCGACGTTGGGCGTGCCGTACTCGCCCATCGTGCCGAGCTTCACGAGGTGGCAATCGGGAACCTGGTCGCGAAGGCTGAACAGGAGATTCAGCGTCCCGATCACGTTCGTGTACTGGGTCTCCACGGCGGTCGCGCGCGACTTCATCGAGTACGGCGCCGACGGCTGCTCGCCGTAGTGGACGACCGTCTCGGGCAAGGTCTCGGCGACGACCCGGTCGAGGAACTTCCCATCCTCGATGGAGCCCACGAAGGCGCGGATCTCGTTCCCGGACACGTCCTTCCAGGCCTCGATCCGGTCCGCGAGCGAGCCGATCGGCGTCAGCGAGTCGGTCGAGTGCTGGGTATGCCAGCGCCGGCGCGAGAAGTTGTCGACCACGGTGACCTCGTGGCCTCGCGCGGAGAAGCGCATCGCGGTGGGCCAGCCAAGGTACCCGTCACCCCCGAGGATCAGGATTCTCATGATCGCGCGAGGGTAGCGGACGCACCCGCGGCACGGTGAAGGTCGGGGTGAACGAACGCGCGCGAATCGCGGTGAGGGCGCCATCTATTCTCTTGCGGCCGTGGAAGCCGTGATCTTGCAGGCAAATCTGTTCCCGCCGGAGCTGACCGCGATCCGGATCACCGGACTCGCGATCGCCGGTGCGATCGCCGCGTTCGCGATCGGCCGCCGGCGGGCGCTTCGCAACATCGACGTGATCATCCTGTTGCTGATCGCGCTCGGCCTCGCGGTCGTCTCCGGGACGGAGCTGCTGGACACGATCCTGAGCGCGTTCTCGTTCCAGCGCTCCAACGGGACGCGGATCGTCGGGGTGGCCGTATTCGCGATCCTGATCCTCTTCCTGCTGGTGGTGCGCGCCCTGTCCCAGGGATCGCGGATCACGCGCGAGCTCTCGAGCGTCCTCGAGGGACTCGCCTGGGAGCAGTTCAGGATGGATGGGCACCCAGAGGAGTTCCGGGACAAGATCGGCGTCCTCATCCCCGCCTACAACGAAGCCGACAGCATCGCGTGGGTCCTCGACCGGATCCCCGAGACCGTCTGTGGCGGGGAGACCGCCATCCTCGTGGTGGACGACGGCTCGCGCGACGGCACCGCGGAGGTCGCGGCCGAGCACGGGGCCGTGGTCGCGCGCCATCTGATCAATCGCGGCGGCGGCGCCGCGCTTCGCACCGGTTACCGCCTGCTGGCCGACTCCAGCGCGAGCATCGTGGTCACCCTGGATGCCGACGGCCAGCACCTGCCGTCGGAGATGGACCGTCTGGTGGGACCGGTGATCTCCGGGGAGGTTGCCGTGGCGCACGGCTCGCGCGTCCTTGGCAAGGCCGAACCCAATCACTACGCCCGCGAGCTCGGAATCGTGTTCTTCAACCGCATGGTCTCGCTGATCACGCGCACCAAGGTGAGCGACTGCTCCAACGGCTACCGGGCGGTGCGCGCCGACGTGCTCTCGCACATCGTGCTGCGGCAGGAGCAGTTCCACACCTCCGAGTTCCTGATCGAGGCGATCAAGCGCGACATCCCGGCAAAGGAGGTCCCGGTGACTGTCGCGCGGCGCCTGCACGGACATTCGAAGAAGCCCGCCGTGGTGCGCTATGGGCTGGGCTTCGCGAACGCGATCGTCAGGGCCTGGTTGCGGTAGCCCCGCCCGCTTCCGGCCGGCGGACCTCCGAAGGGTCCGGCAGATAGAGATCGGTGCCGCAGGCGGGGCACACCTGCACGTAGAGCTTGATCGGCTTGCCGCAAGTCGGGCAGCGCCGCTCCGGCTCCTCGGTCTCGGCTCGGTGCAGGATCACAGCGATCAGCCCGAGCAACGGCACGACGGCCCCAATCACAAACCACAGGAGAAACGAGCCCCCCTTCGCGCGCCCGATGATCCCGGTCGCGATACCGAAGGTCAGGGCGATGAGCACATAGGCGCCGCCGGCCATGGGGAGATTGTGCCGCACGCGGGGATTCCCGCTCGTGGGCGAGGTGCATCGCGCCCGGTCAGGCTGACTGATCGGGCGGGGGCTGCTCCAGCGGGCGGTGGGTGCCGCCGCGCGCGTACTCAGAGGCGCGCAGCGGGCGCGGGTGGCCGATCGAGCCGACCTCGGCGATATCGCGACCAAACGGCAGGCCGACGGTCCAGTCCGCGACCGTGTGGATCTTTCGCATCAGGCCGGGGATCCTGCTCACGTGGTAGGTGCGGGCCATCCACCAGGCCGGAAAGCCACGGAACTTCCAGGGTCCAAGCCGTCCCACCGCCTTGTGGCGGCCCAGGTTCACGAACGCTGCGCGCGCCCGGTAGCGGAACGGACGCGCCTTGCCGATGCCGAGCTCGGCGGCGATGTTCCGGGCCGCGAGCGGGCCCTCGCGGATGGCGTGCTGGGCCGTGGGAGGTGATGGCGCCGCCCCACTTCGCCTGGGATCCGGCACCGCGGCGCAGTCGCCGATCGCCCAGACCCCGTCCATCCCCTGGACGCGCAGGTAGCGGTCGGTGGGTACGCGTCCCCGGTCGTCCAACGGAACGTTCAGGGAGGCCAGGCTCGGATGGGGCACGACCCCGGTCGTCCACACCAGGGTCCTCGTGGGAATCCACTCGCCCGTGGACAGCCGAACGCCGTTGGGCGTCGCCTCCTCGAGCCGGGTGCCGAGGCGAATCTCGATTCCTCGGGCACGGAGCTCGCGCAGCGCGTAGGAGGCGAGGTCGGCGTCGATCTCGGGGAGCACGCGATCGGTGGCCTCCAGGCCGATCCAGCGCATGCCGTGAAGCCGGGCCCGCGGATATCTCTCCATCGCGTCGGTGGCGAAGTCCTGCAGCTCGGCCAGCGCCTCCAGACCGGCGTAGCCGCCGCCGACGAAGACGTAGGTCAGAAGCTCCTCCCGCCGGGCGGGGTCCTCGCTGGCGTTCGCGCCCTCGAGGGTCTCGATGATGTGGTTGCGGAGCCAGATCGCGTCGGCGAGGCTCTTGAAGCCGATCCCGTTCTCGGCCAGTCCCGGGACCGGGAGCAGGCGCGACACCGAGCCGAGCGCGAGGAGCAGCTGGTCGTAGCGGAGCTCGTCGACCTCGTCCTCGTGGCTGGTGAGCTGAAGTGTCCGGGCGGCGGGATCGTGCCCCGTCACCGCTCCGAGGCGCAGGTAGGTCCGCTTGAGCATGTCCCGGAGCGGCGTCACGACGTGCCGCGGCTCCAGCGTCCCCGCCGCCGCCTCGGGAAGGAACGGCGTGTAGAGGAGGAAGTTGACGTCGTTTACGAGGACCAGGCGCGCCGCCTGGCGGGGGATCAGGCGCTCGAGATGACGCGCCGCCGAGGCGCCACCGAACCCACCACCGACGATGACCACATTCCACGCCATGTGTGTTAGGCCGGTGCCGTACGGCGCCGGCAGTGGCATGTGCCGTTCATGATGCGAGCGTAGCACCTTGTAACAGTCTGTTACAAGCCCTTCTGGCGCTTTACCGGTCATATGCGTGAGTAAAGCGCCATTGTCGGTCTCGCCGGGCCTTGCCGGATCCTTGCCGCACGCGAGTGGCCTCAAATCCACCCCCACGGTGGATTATCTGCCGCTCGCTTGGGAGGAGCGAACCTTGCGCTGCTCGCGTCGGACGCAACGATGTCCGACGACGGCTCGGAGCGTGACCTCGAGGAGTGGGTCGATCGCGAGATCTTCTCCTCGGACGGGCGGATGGAGATCGAGTCAGAGTCCGACGAAGGGCGCTCCCTGGTCGTCACCTACACGAACTCAACCTGGGGCGCAATGCGCACCACGTGGAAGTTCGTGGTCGAGGGCGAGAAGGTCAGCCGCTTCGAGACCGGCCAGGCCTGACGGAGCGCCCTAGCCATCCCCAGCTGCTCGCGGATCAGGCGCAATCGTGCGCCGTCTAGTCCACCCCGAGCCTCGCCTTGATCAGGCGCACGATCTCGCCACCGTCCGCGCGGCCCTTCGTCTCCCGCATCACGGCGCCGACGATCGGGCCGACCGCCTTCGGGTTGCCGGCCCGGACCTTCTCCGCGGCCGCCGGCTCGGCCTCGATGGCCGCGGCGACGATTCCCTCGAGCTCGCCCGAGTCCGACATCTGGGCGAGTCCCTCGCGCTCGACGATCGAGCCCGGGTCGCCACCCTCGGCGACAAGCTTGGCCAGCACCTGGCGCGCCGCGCCCGTGGTCACCTGCTTGGCCTCGACCATCCCGGCGAGCGTGGCCAG
>DATFON010000114.1:0-5788 GCA_035265465.1 Solirubrobacterales bacterium
CGCGGCCGGCGCCCGCCCCTAAGTGGTGCGGACGATGTAGACGCCGCTGGGCGCGTGGTGGGAGACCTTGTTCGGCACGCTGCCGAGAAGGAACCGCTTCGCCCCGGTCATTCCCTTGTTGCCGACGACGATCAGGTCGGCGTTGCTCTCCTCGGCGACGTCGAGGATCGCGTCGGCCGGGTCCCCTTCGCGTGGGAACGGCTTGGCGTCGACGCCCTCCTTCTTTGCCAATCCAACGGCCGAGTCCAGGATCACGTTCACGTCCTCCCGAGGTCCGACGGCATAAGAGACGTCCCCCGGGAGCTCCGCCTGCTCCTCGCGAAGTCGCGTCTCGGGGATCGGTTCGAACGCCGCCACGATGCTGAGCTCTCCGCCCGAGAGCTTCGCGAGCTCGATCGCGTGACGCACCGCCTCGCTGGCGGTATCTGAGCCGTCGGTACCAACCACTATGCGCTCGAACAAGCCATCCCCCTTAGTGTCGCGCGGGTTCGCGGGCATCCTATCCCGCTCGACTAGATAAGCCTCACCAGCGCGATCACCATCGACGCCAGCAGGCAGAGGATCAGGATTATCATCGCGATCGCCCAGGTGCGTGGCACGCGCATAGGGTACGTTCCGGCACCGTGGCGATGGTCCAGACAGTCACCGGCCCGATCGACGCCGAGGAGCTCGGCCAGACCCTCATCCACGAGCACCTTGTCTTCCGCGACGAGGCGGTGCTGGCCCAGTGGCCGCACGCCGGCACGGTCAGGGAGTCCGAGCCGCCCGAGGCGGTCGCCCCCGGCGAGGAGCTCGGGGTGGCGATCGACTGCGCCAGGTCCGTGGTCGAGAGCGGAGTGAAGACAATCGCGGAGCCGACGGCGATGTTCGGCGGTCGCGATGTCGAGTTCTCGCGCCGGGTGGCCGAGGAGACCGGGCTCCAGGTCATTCCCTGCACCGGGATCTACACCTACGACTACCTGCCCCACTACTTCCAGTTCCGCGACGAGGACGCGATGGCGGAACTCTTCGTCCACGACATCGAGGAGGGGATCCAGGGGACTCAGATCAAGGCGGCCTTCCTGAAGTGCGCAGCCGACGAGCCCGGCATCACGCCGAACATCGAGAAGGTGCACCGCGCCATCGCGCGGGCAAGCGTGCGCACCGGGACGCCCATCATGGCCCACTCACGCCCGGCAAGCCAGACCGGGCCGGCGCAGGTGGAGATCTTCGAGGACGAGGGTGTCGACCTGTCCCGGGTGCAGATCGCCCACACCGGCGATACCGACGACCTGGACTACATCGAGAGGCTGCTCGACAAGGGCGTGTACATCGGCATGGACCGCTACGGGCTGGAGATCTTCCTGCCCACCGACCGTCGCAATGCGACCGTCACGGCGCTGCTGGAGCGCGGCTACGCCGAGCGCATGTTCCTGTCTCAGGACTTCTGCGCAACGCTTGACTGGTATCCGCCGGAGGTGGGCCAGCAGCTGCTGGAGGGCGGGGCGGCGAAGGACTGGAGCATGACGCTGGTGGTGGATCAGGTGATCCCGACGCTTCGGGAGTCCGGGATGACTGACGAGCAGCTTCAGACGATGATGGTCGAGAATCCGAAGCGCTGGCTGACTGCCTGACGCCCACGTCGACCACGAGCGGGCGCCCGACGTTGCCCTGCTCGTCCACGGCTCGAATCGCCACAAAGCGCATTGCGCGCCCGGGGATTGTGTAGGTCTGCGACCCGCCCGCCGCCTTGGGCGTCGGGGCGCCCCACAGCGGCTGAGCCTGGCCGAAGTCGGCGGGATGGATCCGCGTGCTCGACGTGACCACCTGGTAGCGCTTGGCCGTGCCGCACAGGAGGTCGTCGCCCGGCGCCTTGAACGTGACCGTCCGGCCGGTGAACTTGGCGCCGTATGGAGCTCCCGGCAGCGTCGCGTCGCGCCCGTAGTCGCCGGAGTTGGCGCTGTCGTGATGGAAGCGCGGCCATCCCGAGGGTGAGCAGGCCGGCGCCTGCGTGCGGTAGGCGTTGATGTAGCCCGAGCGCGTCTCCGCGATCACCACCTTGCGGGCGGACGACGCGGTATCGAGCGTGCCGAACGATCCGATCGTGGGGTTGGCGACCGTCCAGTCCGTGGTGAGCTTCGGCCAGCCGCGGAGCTCCGTGCCGGCGGCGGAGAACGCGTTCAGGTCCATGCTCGCGGTTCCCTCCACGATCTCCTGACCCGGCTCACCGTCGAGATCGGCGATGGACGGGCCGGTGAGGAACTGGAGGTCGTTGACGGGCTGCGGGAAGTTCGGGCGCAGCTGGCCACCGCCGGAGAGGCTCCAGGCGGCGACGAAGTCCTGGCCGGTTGGCTGGTAGTCGGGAAGCGCGACGTCAAGCGCTCGGGCGAGGCCGGCCGCGGGCGCCACGAAGCTCAGCCCCGTTCCGTCCAGATCCGCGAAGGCGGGCAGTCCGACCGCCGGGACGAGGGGGTGGTCCGGCTGACTCGTGTAGCCATCGGTCTGAAGTGGGATGTCGGCGCCGCCGGCCCGTCCGTAACAGGACCGACCGTTGGGGTTGAACACATACGCCAGCCCGTTGTTGGACATCGCGCCGATCTTCGGCCCTCCCCCGCCGCCGCAGCTGACCTTTCCGATCACCGGATATCCCGTCATCCCTTCGCCCACGACCGGCAACAGCTCGGCGTTGACGATCGCGAGCTTCGCCGGCCAGCCGGGAAGGAAGGGACCACCGGAATGCCGCTCGCCGTTCGCCTGGATTGCGTAGAGGCGCGTGTTCGCCGGCTTGATCGGTACATCGGGAACGTTGTCGCAGATGGCGTCGCCGCCCTGGTCGTCGCACTCCTGCTTGAACTCGTCGATCCCCTGCCCGATCTGATCGAGCAGGTTGAACGACGCGCTGTTGGCCGGCGCCGCGTTCCATCCTCCGTCGGCGGCGGAGTCGTACTCCTCGTTCGTGCCGACCACGATCTCGGGCTTGCCGTCGCCGTTCAGGTCGCCCACGGCCGGGGTGTCCACCGTCGCCCCCTGCTGGAAGGAGCCGGCGTCGGACTCGAAGGTCACCTGGTGCGTCCGCGGATCGATCGACTGCACCTTGGTGGGATCCACCACGAGCACCGGGAATCCGGCCACTGGCGTTCCGTCGCGGTGCCACGCGTAAAGGTGGCGATCCATCCCCGCGGCGATGACCTCCATGCGGCCGTTGCCGTCCAGGTCGGCCAGCACCGGAGAGCCGATGAAGCCGCGCTGGGTGCGATGGAACTCGGACTGCCCGGGCTGGTAGCGCGGCTCGACGAACGGCGCCAGCGGCTTGCCGGAGTAATGCGGGTGCGAGGTGGCGGTGAAGAACCGGTGGCCGCGCGCATCCCAGCCGTACACCCGGCCATCCATGTCGTCGGCGAACACCTCCGGCACGCCGTCGCCGTTGGTGTCGGCCACCGCCACGGATCCCAGGATCGCTCCGCCGACGTTCGCCGAAACCTCGCCGCTTGTGAACGCGCGCTCCGCCGTGTGGAGGGGCGGGCGAATCCCGCGGACCGGCCACCCCGGCAGCTCGGATCCGTCGGGCTCGATGGCGTGGACGAATCCGTCGCTGCCGGCGACGATCAGCTCGTTGCGATTGTCGCCGTTCAGGTCGGCAAGGACCGGTGAGGACTCGCCGTCGCCGGTTGGCGTCCCGGTCGTGATCGCGCCGCTCGTGATCGCCTTGGGGAACCCGGGGAGCATGCTGCGGTCACGCTGCAGGTAGGCCGCGCGCCGGTCCTGGCCGGTGAGCTCGTGCCCGGCCCTGGTGGAGTGGACGACCACCTCGACCGTGAACGAGTGCGGGGCCGCGTTCGGGCGCCCGTTGTCGTTCGCCGGGCTCGCCTGCGGCTCGGGACCCTTGAAGTCCGTGCGAGGCGGGAACCGGTCCATGAGCTGCGGGATCGAGATCGTGCCGAGCGACCCCGAGCGATAGCCGGTGTGGCTGGTGGAGCCGTCGCACCAACCGTTGTTCAAAGCCTCGAAATCGCCGGGCAGCGACGCCGTCGTGCGGGCGTTGTTGGGGTACTGCCCGGGCGCCACCAGCACCTCGCACGTGTAGGACGCACCACGCGCGTACACCTCGCCGTCGACGCCGAGCGTGCCGCTCGAGGGATCGACCTGCTGGTACCACCCCGGGAGGTGATCTCGGCCTCCGGCGGGATCGCCGATGCGGAGGGCGATTCGGGGTCGGACAGCACCGCGTCGAGCGCCCGCGCCATGTTCACTCGGCCGTAGCCGTAGAACTGATCGGGACCCTTGCGCGCCGGATAGCTCTGGAACAGTCCCGGTGGGCCGATCGGGACCTGGCGATTTGCGTCGACCTGCGCCTGTAGCGCCCCGGCGGCTCCGCCCGGATCGGTGCAGCCCGGAGCCGGGATCGGGGAGCACGAGGGCCCCGGCCCACCCAGGCCGGAGGCGAAGTTGATGTCGTCCGCCTGAGGACGCCCGTCCACGATGCCCGAGGCCATGAGCTGGCGGACCTCGTTCGGCGTGATGACGCATGGCTTTCCATCCGTGCGACGGCAGTGCGAGGTCGCCGGATAGTTGGTCATGGCGTGCTTGGCCCTGGCGTCGAGCGCCGCCGAATACACCAGGCCGGCCATGCCCGCCGCGAGCCCGGTGGCGTTCGACGAGCAGCTAGTGGACGGGATGGCGAGCGTGATCTTTGAGTTGAAGTTCGTGCAGCCGTTGAAGGACAGGTACGACTGATCGGGCGTCGGCGCGGCACCCGTCGTCACCGAGTTGACCAGGATCACGTGCGGCAGTGACGACGGCCAGTTGTTGTGCTGCGCGGCCTCGTCGGCCGCAGACGCGATCACGGTGACGCCGTGGCGGTAGGCGTAGTCGACCGCCTCGCGTGAGAGCGTCGAGTTGTTGAGCGTGCCCAGGGCCTCCTGCACGACGTCGATCCCGTTGTCGGTGGCGTAGAGCGTCGCCTGCGCGAATCGGTTGACGTCCGCGATGAAGCTGTCGCCGATCCGGAGGGGCACGACCATGCAGTTCGGGCAGGTGCCGGTCTGGTCGCCGTTGTCGGCCTCGGCACCGGAGTCCCTCGCCTCCCCTGTGCCGTGCCCGTACTGGACGTCGTCCAGGGGATCGTTGTCGTCGTCCAGGAAGTCCCAGCCGGCGATGTCGTCGACGAACCCGTTCCGGTCGGCGTCGGTGCCGTTGGAGAAGGGGATGATCACGTCCTCCGGCGTCAGCACGCCGGCCGGACCCGCCCGGCGGGAGTCGGTCTGCACCACGCTGGCGACCCGGCTTTCGCAGGCGTAATCGTCGACGTTGAAGACGCTGTCGCCGTTGGCGTCGTGCTCCGCCGCGTAGCTCGGGCAGTCGTTGGTGCCGGGATTCGAGATCGCCGTGGCCAGGTCGTGGCGCGGGATCGGCAGCTCGCCGGCGTTCAGGCGGACCTTGAGCCGCAGCTCGTTCATCGCCCCCGCATCGTTCCACTTGATGCCGGAATCCAAGACCGCGATCGACACGTCGGGCCGGCCGGTGGTCTTCATCCAGGCCGTCTGGGCTCCCGGCGCGCCATCGTTGACGTGCGCACCGCGTACGCCGTTCAGCTCGACGGGATTTCCGTTGATGTGGGGACCGTTGCTCGGGTCGTTCGTGGCAGCGAACTTGAACTCGTTGCCGTCGTCGCCGAGGTCGTTCGGCGTCTCGCCGGGGTTGAGGTAGAGGTCCGTGTAGTCGTGCGTGTTGGCGCCCGGCCGCGCGTATGGGACCGCGCCCAGAGCGGCGGGCGCGAACGCGAGCGCACCCGCTGCCGTGAGCAGCCCGA
>DATFON010000115.1:0-9908 GCA_035265465.1 Solirubrobacterales bacterium
TGGCCCGATGATCTACCGTTCCACCCTTGCCCACGATGCGAGCGAACACGACCACTCGCTCGCCGGCATCAAGGAAGCGCTCGGCCTCGAACCGCCATTCGCGCCACGCCTCCTGGAGCATTGCAATCGCGTTATCCCGGCGCTGCTGGTCGTCGCGCGAAGCAGCAGCCCAGCCGCGCAAATGCTCTGATAGATCTGTTGCCTCGTGAGATCGAAGCTGATCGCGGAGTCCGAGTTCGGACGCCGCTACGTCTTGGTACTCGAGCGCGGGGACGAGGTCATGGCCGAGGTCAAGGCGTTCGCGGAACGTGAACGGCTACGGGCCGCCGAGTTCACCGGAATCGGCGCGGTCTCCTCAGCCAAGCTCGCGGCATTCAATCCCGACAGTCGCGAGTACGTGGACATTCCCGATCCGGGCCAGACGGAGCTCGTGTCGCTGAACGGGCGGATAACCCTGCCGAAGGACGCGGACCCTAACGACCCGCCGGCGGAGCGCCAGCTCCACGTCCACTGCGTCCTCTCGCGCGACGATGGCTCCACAATCGCCGGCCACGTCTTCGAGCTCGTCATTCGCCCGACCTGTGAAGTCTTCGTCATCGAGTCAGCGGAGAACATCATGCGCGTGGACGATCCTGACTCCGGGTTGCCGGTGATGTCGCTCGATTGAGCGGCAGCGCGGTCTCCTACATGTCCCGGCTCTGGCAGGGGCCGGACCGCTGAAAATCACCGATGCTCCGCTCGGGCCTCGCGCATTGGGACCGGCGCAGAGGCGCGCCGACATCAAGTTCACCTACCCCTTTCGAGTGGAGTCGGGCAGAAGGCCGGATACCGCTTTGGCGTAATTGGGGCCGCCCCGGCTCTAATCTCGGCCCATGCTCTACGACCGGGCGAAGATCTACGTCGAGGGCGGAGGGGGCGGCAATGGCTGCGTGAGCTTTCGCCGCGAGGCGCACGTGCCGCGCGGCGGGCCCGACGGCGGGGACGGCGGCCGCGGTGGCGACGTCGTCCTCGAGTGCAATTCGTCGCGGCGAGATCTCGCCTCGCTTCACCGGTCACGGCACTTTCGCGCCGGGCGTGGCGGCCACGGCCAGGGAAGCCAAAGGCACGGGGCGCGAGGCGACGACCGGGTGGTGGCGGTGCCCCCGGGGACGCAGGTGGAGGGCCTCGAAGGGCGCCGCTACGACTTCGTGGAGCACGGGCAGCGGGCGGTCGTCGCGGCGGGTGGGGCCGGAGGTCACGGGAACAAGCGATTTGCCACCTCGACCCGGCAGAGCCCGCGCTTCGCCGAACGCGGCCTGGAGGGCGAGTCGGGATGGATCGAGCTGCGGCTCAAGCTGCTGGTCGACGCCGGCCTCATCGGCCAGCCCAATGCCGGCAAGTCGTCCCTGCTCGCAAGGCTGACCAGGGCGGCTCCGAAGGTCGCCGCCTATCCGTTCACCACCTTGGAGCCGGTGCTGGGCACGCTCGATTCCGGGGAGCGCCAGCTCGTGCTCGCCGACATCCCCGGCCTCATCGAGGGCGCTGCCGAGGGAGCGGGGCTCGGACACGAGTTCCTGGCTCACGTCGAGCGCTGTCGCGGGCTGATCCACGTGGTCGACATCGCGGGCGAGGATCCGTCCGGGGCATACGAGGCTGTCCGCTCCGAGCTTGGGGCCTACGGCTCCGGCCTGGAGCTGCTGCCGGAGCTGGTGGTCCTCTCAAAGCGAGACCTGGTGCCCGACCATGAGGCGAATGCCGCTGTCGCCGAATGGAGCGATCGGCTGGGCGGGGACGCCGTCGGCGTGTTCGCCGTCTCGTCGGCGACCCGCGCGGGGCTCGACGAGCTTCGACATGCCATCTTCGAGGCGGTCCCCACGGAGGAGCCGCCCGAGGCCCCACCGACCGCCGAGCCGGAGTTCGAGGCCGAGCACATCACCTACCGCCCGGCGGGAGACCAGGGGTTCGACGTGGAGCGGCTCGGCGAGGGGGTGTTCGAGATCTCCGGGCGCGGGATCGAGATGCTCGTCGGCCGTCACGACACCGGGAACGTGGAGGCACTGGCCTATCTGGAACAGCGACTACGCGAGATCGGCGTGATCGCGGCGCTGCGGCGTGCGGGGTTCGAGCCAGGCGACGAGGTGCGAATCGGGGCGGAGGCGTTCGAGCTCGATCCCGGGGAATAGACACCGCGCCCTCCAGGCGCGTACCTACACTTCGCACGCCATGACCGTAGTCGCCAAGCTGGGATCCTCCATCGTCGCGGACGACGACGGGGCCCTGCGCTCCGCGGTGCTCGACAGCGTGTGCGCGCAGGTGGCCGACCTCCATCACGAGGGCGAGAACGTCGTGCTGGTGACCTCAGGGGCCATCGCGCGCGGGATGCGCCTGATGGAGCTGCATCGCCGTCCGAGCGCGATCGACGAGATGCAGGCCGCATCCGCGATCGGCCAGGGGTCCTTGTTCCGGGCCTATGAGGAGCGACTCGCGGCGGGGGACGTGCACGCCGCCCAGGTACTGTTGACCTCGTTCGACATGTCCGCCCGGATGCACTACCTCAATGCGCGCCAGACGCTCCGCCGGCTGCTGGACTGGCGCGCGGTGCCGGTGATCAACGAGAACGACACGACGGCCACCGACGAGATCACGTTCGGCGATAACGACTTCCTGTCGGCCCAGGTCGCCATCCTGCTCGATGCCCGCCTGCTCGTGCTGCTGACCGACACGGCCGGTCTGCACACGACCGACCCGCGGTTGAGTCCCGATGCGCAGCTGGTCGAGGAGGTGACGTCGTTCGGCGAGCTCGAGCGCTACGACATCGGCGAGCACACCTCGGCCTTCGGTTCCGGGGGGATGCGGAGCAAGGTGGCCGCGGCCGAGATGGCGAGTGCGGCGGGCATCGACGTCGTGGTGTGCGACGGGACCCGCGCGGGAAGCTTTCTCGCCGCCGCTCGGGGGGAGCGCGTGGGCACCCGCTTCGCCTCGCATCCCGAGCGCACACCGAGCTTCAAGCTGTGGCTGCGCTACGCCAAGCCCAGCCAGGGCAGGGTCGTCGTGGACGAGGGGGCCGCTCGCGTTCTACGCGAGCACGGTTCCAGCCTCCTGCCCGTGGGCATCACGGAAGTGGAGGGGGCATTCGCGGCCGGCGACGCGGTCGAGGTCGTCTGCGACGGCGATGTCGTCGGCAAGGGGATCGTGAATTACTCGGCGGCCGAGCTCGCCCGGATCAAGGGCCTGAAGTCGACGGAGGTCGCCGAGCGAATTCCGGACGCCGCCGAGGAGGCGGTCCACCGGAACTACTTCGTGCTCACCTAAGCGCCCCGGCCCGGGCCGCCTGGCTAAGTGAGATTGACGCCTTACTGCGGCATACCGGCAAGAAGGCGTCAAGTGGGGATCCGGTGGCCCAGATGTGGTCCCTAAGCCTCGGGCAGCGGCTCCAGGCCCTCGTCCAGCTCGACGCCCAGGGAGTTCAGCGCGAAGGCCACCATGTGGTACTGGCCGATCAGCATCGTGAGCTCGATCAGCTGGATCTCGTCGTACTTCTCGGCGAGGGCGCTCCAGGTCGCATCGGAGATACGCGCCTGGTCGTGCAGCTCGTCCACGGCGCTTATGAGAGTGGATTCGTGGTCCGTCCACCCGGCTGCCCCCGGGCCCTCGAGGACTCGATCGATGGCCTCGCGGTCAATCTCCATCCGCTCGGAGATGCGGACGTGCTGGCCCCACTCGTAGGAGGAGCGGCAGCGAACGGCGGTGCGCAGGATCATGAGCTCGCGATCTGTGGCCGGCAAAGTCGCTCCGACGAGCAGATAGCCGCCGAACGGGGCCCAAACGCGGAACAGGTCAGGATGGCGGGCGAGCGTGCGGAAGATGTTGTATTCGCCGATCGGGGCATCCGCGCCCGGCGGCAGGGCCCTGAGGATCTCGGCGACGTCGCCCTCCCAGTCGCTCTCCGGCAGAGGCGGAATTCTTGGCGGGCTCATGCTCGAGGGGCGGTCGTCAATCCGCCGTCGGCGATCAGGGTCTGGCCGGTGACATAGGAGGACTCGTTCGAGAGCAGGAACAGGGCCGCGTAGGCGACCTCCCATGCCGTCCCCTGGCGACCGGCCGGGATCTTGACGCGCTCGCGGAGAGGGCTGAGGGATGACGCGAGGCGGCCGAGCGGGGTGTCGATGAGGCCCGGAAGCAGCAGGTTGACGCGGATGTTCGGCGCCCCTTCGACGGCGGCCTGGCGGCACAGGGACTCGAGCCCCGCCTTCGACGCGCCGTAGGCCGGGAAGGGCAGCACCTCGCGCGACGCGACCGAGCCGATCAGCACGACCGAGCCGCCGCCGGTCATCGTCCCCAGCGCGTGCTTGCACCCGAGGAACTGGGACCGCAGGTTCACGGCCATCACGCGGTCCCAGTCCTCGGCGCTGGTGCCGCTCAGCAGGAACCCGGCCGCGATGCCCACGTTCAAGACCAGGCCGTCCAGGCCGCCCAGCGCCTCACGGGCCTCCGTAAACGTGGTGGCCGCCGCCTCCTCGTCGGCGGCATCGGCGACGATAACCTCGGCGCTCGCGCCCTCAGCGCGGAATAGCTTCGCGGTGGCCCCTGCGGAGGCCCCGTCGAGATCGGCGATCGCCAGGGCGGCACCCTCGCGCGCAAAGAGCACCGACATCGCGCGGCCGTTGCCGATGGGGGGATCGTCGACGCCGTGATCCTGCTGGCCGCCGCCGACGACCAGGATGCGCCTGCCGGACAGGCGCCCCCGTCCCGGGCCGGCGCCGTGAGCCTCGTCCGGGATCAGCGCGGACTCGCTCATAGTTGGTAGGTCACCAGCGCCAGCGCGACCTGGGTCCCGTCCTCCGTCGTGGCACTCACCTGGCAGAAGCACAGGCCGCTGCCGCCGCGCCGCACCACTCGCGCTTCAGCGGTGACGCCCTGGCCGCGCGCCGGGGCCAGGAAGTCGACCGTGATTCCAACCGTGGATGCCCGCGGGCGATCCGGGACCACTGCGCCCGACCAGGCCGCGGCCGCGGCGGCCGTGTCGATCAGCGAGCTGATCGCGCCGCCGTGGACGACGTCGCCCAGAGTTGGGAGCTTGTCGGTGAACGGCATCGAGAGCACCGCGTGGTCCGCCTCAATCGCGTCGACCTCGATCCCCAGGTGTGAGACGAACTGCGAGTTCTCGAGCCACCCTTGCGCGAGCGCCGTGCCGTCGGCCTGCTGCGTCTCGGTTCGTGGCGGTTCGGTTTCAGCCATTTGGGGGTGCGGACCGCAAGCTACTCTGTGACGCATGGCCACCGCAACGCGCACGGTCGCCGAGATTTGCGAGTCCGCCAAGCGGGCGTCGCGTGAGCTTGCCGTCACGAGCACGGAGGCGAAGAACGCTGCGCTCGTCCGGCTTGCCGAGTTGCTGGGCGCACGCACGGGCGAGATTCTCGAGGCCAATGCCGACGATCTGGCCGATGAGCGGGCTGCCGGCCTCACGCCGGCCCTGCGGGACCGCTTGACGCTCGACGAGGCGCGGATTGCGGCGATGGCCGAGGGGGTGCGGGCAATCGCGGCGCTGCCGGACCCGGTGGGCGAGGTCCTCGACGAGCGGACGCTCGAGAGCGGGCTCCGGATGCGGAAGGTGCGCGTCCCGCTCGGCGTGATCGCGGTGGTATACGAGGCGCGGCCGAACGTCACCGTCGACTGCGCCGCGTTGACGCTGAAGAGCGGCAACGCGATCGTGCTTCGCGGTTCGAGCTATGCCGCCCGCTCCAATGCCGCGCTCGCGACAGTGGTGCGCGAGGCGATCGTTGGGAGCGGGTTGCCCGAGGCGGCGGTGGAGCTGCTCACCAGTGGGGATCGCGGCGAGCTGCCCGAGCTGGCGACGGCGGATGGCCTGGTCGACCTGGTCATTCCGCGCGGCGGCGAGGGACTGAAGGAGGCGCTCAAGTCGGTGGCGACCGTTCCCGTGATGTACGCGGCTGCCGGAAATTGCCACGTCTACGTCCACGAGGACGCTGATCTGGAGATGGCGCACCGGGTGGCTTTCAACGCCAAGGTGCAGCGGCCCGGGGTCTGCAACTCGGCCGAGACGCTGCTGGTCAGTGCCGCCGTGGCCGACCGGTTCCTGCCCGGGATCGTCAGCGATCTGCGCGACGCCGGGGTGGAGCTGATGGGCGACGAGCGCTCGCGTGCGGGTGCCGGAGACGCCGCCGTCGCCGAGGCGACCGCGGAGGATTGGGACACCGAGTACCTCGACATGAGGATGGCGGTGGGGGTCGTCGATTCGCTCGCCGAGGCGATCGCCCATGTGAACCGGCACGGCACTGGGCACTCGGAGGCGATCGTCACGTCCTCCGATGACGCCGCGCAGGCGTTTACCGACGGAGTCGACGCGGCCGTGGTGTACGTGAACGCCTCGACCCGCTTCACCGACGGCTTCGAGTTCGGGATGGGCGCCGAGATCGGCAATTCCACCCAGAAGCTTCATGCGCGCGGACCCATCGGCCTCCGAGAGCTGACGACCTTCAAGTACGTCGTCCACGGCGACGGGCAAATCAGGAGCTGACGTCGCCGCGGTCGGCGTCCTCGGGGGCGCGTTCAACCCGCCGCACATCGGGCACCTCGTGCTCGCCCAGGAGGCGGCGTTTCAGCTCGGTCTGGACGAGGTGATGCTCATACCGGTGGGCGAGTCGCCGTACAAGCGCATCGATCCGGAGCCCGGCCGGGAGGTGAGACTGGAGATGGCGCGGCTCGCCTCTGACGCCGATCCGATGGTCCAGGCGTCCGATGTCGAGACGGCTCGCGAAGGACCGTCGTTCAGCTTTCGTACTCTGGAGTTGATGAGTGACGCGCGACCGGGGGACGAGCTCGTATTCCTGATGGGTGCCGACGTCGCGGCGGGGCTCGAGAGCTGGCGGCAGCCGGAGCGGGTCCTCGAGCTCGCCCGGGTTGGAATCGCGGCGCGGCCGGGCACCGCGCTCGAGGAAGCCGAGGCAGCGATCGAGCGCCTGGGCGGGGACGAGCGATCGGACGTCGTGCGGATGCCCGAGATCGGCGTTTCCTCGACGGGAATCAGGAGGCGCGTGGCCGCGGGCCGGCCGATCCGGCACCTCGTCCCGGACGGTGTGGCCGAGTACATCGGCGAGCGGGGGCTCTACCAGGAGTGAGCTCCGTACCGCAGAAGGAGCCCGAGCGGGTGGACTCCCAGGCGATCGCACGGTTGCTGGCCGAGATTGCCGACTCGAAGAAGGCCGAGGACGTGGTCGCGCTCGACATGCGGTCGCTCGTCGGATACACGGATTTCCTCGTGGTCTGCACGGCACGGAACGAGCGCCAGGCGAAGGCGATCCACGACGAGGTGCACCTGCGCCTGAAGCGCGAGCACGGTTTGCTTCCGGCGAACGTGGAGGGGGAGGCCGACGGTCGCTGGGTCCTGATGGATTACCTCGATTGCGTCTTGCACGTGTTCGTGCCCGAGCTGCGCGAGCGCTACCGGCTGGACGTGCTCTGGACCGAAGCGCCGCGGCTCGAGTTGGAGCTCCAAGCGCTTCGCGACAGCGCGTAGACGCGAAGGTCCTCGTCGAGCTCCGGGTGCAGGACGTCGCGAGCGTGCCGCATCCCCAGCCGATTGGCAACGGCGATCGACCGATGGTTCGTGTGGTGGATCAGGCTGATGACCTCCTCCGTGTCCAGGTGGGCAAACGCGGCGTCGACGACGGCGGCCGCACCCTCCGTCGCCAGTCCGCAACCCCAGAACGGCGGCCGGAGGGTCCAACCGATCTCGATCTGGTCGGCCAGCTCCGGGTCGAACGCCGGATGTGAGGGACCGACCCAGCCGATCACCTCGCCCGACGAGCGCTCCACCGCCGCCAGGAGGCCGTACCCGTGACGCTCCCAATGGTCTAGCTGGCGACCGAGCATGCTGCGCCACTGGTTGGGGTCGAAGGGGATGTCCGGGCGGATCGCGCGCCAGACGTCTCGCTCGCGCCAGATGGCCTCCATGCCGGGCCCGTCATCGGGAGTCCATCGCCGCAGGATGAGGCGCTCGGTCTCGATCCACTCCGGAAAGGACATCGCTCGATCCTCGCAAAGCGGGGAGGGCGGTCGTCCGTCCGACCCCCCGCCTAGCGTTCGCGCCATCGTGAGTGCTCAGCCCAGCGAGCACGGCAGTGGCCGGCCGCGGCGTTACCGCCTCTTCAGGAAGAGTCTGTTCGGCTATCGCCCGCACGCGGTCCACGAGGCGATCGAGGTGCGCGACGTCGCGATCCAGGCGAGGGATGTCGCGCTTCGGGAGGCGGGGGAGAGGACGGCCGCCGCGGAGGCGCAGTTAGGCGCCGAGCGGGCCGAGCTGGAGGCGCGGCGTGGGGAGGCCGAACGGGTGGCGCAGCGAGTTCAGGAGCTGGAGTGGGTGTCGGCGCGCCTCGCGACGATGGTGGTGGATCGCGACAAGGAGCTTCGCCGGATCCGGGCCGAGCTTCAGGCTGCGCTCGAGCGCGACGATGGAGGTGTCCGGGCGCTCGCGGCACTCGCCGACGATCTGGAGATGGTTCGGCGCCAGGCGCGCACGCAGGCGACGAGAATGCGATTGCGGGCGCTTCGAGAGGCAGCGGAGGTGGCTCAGCGGCTCGCTGACGTCGAGCGCGCCGGGGGCGACGCCTCCGCGCGGCTCATCGGATGCCTGGGGAAGGCGATCGAGCGGGTGGGGGTGGAAGCCGACTGGGAGGAGGATCTGGCCATGCAGGCGGAGGCGAATGGGCATGCGGAGCGTGAGGCGGGAGAGCTGTTCGACGGGCTCGTCGAGGTCGAGGTGGGGCCGCTCAGCGACTTCTCGCAGCTCGTGGGCTTCGAGGACGCGGCGGGCGAGATCGGGGCCAGCTCTGAGATCTCCGTGAAGAGGTTCACGCAGGGGCGGGCGACGGTTGCGATGCGCTTCAAGCATCCGGTCGAGCTCCTGCGGGAGCTGGAGGAGCGCGCGCCGTTCGAGTTCAAGGTGCGCGACATGCGGTCGAACCGGATCGTGCTGGACCTGGACGAGTAGGCGGTCCCGCCCGGCGCGCTGCGATGCGCGCGGCAGGTATCGTCGCCGGATGGAGTCCGTGGCCTCCGTGAACGGCGTGGAGATCGCCTACGAGACGTTCGGCGATCCGGCTGATCCGACGATGCTCCTGATCATGGGGCTGGGCGTCCAGATGCTGGGATGGGACGAGGAGCTGTGCCGGATGCTGGTGGGGCGCGGGTACCGGGTGGTGCGCTTCGACAACCGGGATGTCGGCCACTCCACGAAGGTGGAGGGCGGGCCGCGCCCAGATGTGATGGCGGCGATCGCCGGTGATGTGAGCAGCGCGAGCTACACGCTCGACGACATGGCGGACGACTGCGTTGGCCTGCTCGACGAGCTGGGGGTGGAGGCGGCGCATCTGGTGGGCGCCTCGCAGGGCGGGATGATCGCCCAGACGGTGGCGATCAGGCATTCGGAGCGGGTGCTTTCGCTCACGTCGATCATGTCGACGACCGGGGAGCCGTCGGTGGGCCAGCCGCATCCGGAGGCGATCCCGGCGCTGCTGACCCGTCCGCCGGCGGACCGGGAGGGATTCGTGGAGTTCGTTGTCGGGGCGTGGAAGGTGATCGGCTCGCCGGGGTTCGATATCGACGAGGAGGCGCTCAGGGCGCGGGCGGGGGCGAGTTACGACCGTGGGATCTTTCCGGATGGGACCGGACGCCAGCTGCTTGCGATTCTCGCGTCGGGGGACAGGACGGAGGGGCTGCGGGGCCTGGACGTGCCGGCGACCGCCATCCATGGGACCGACGACATCCTCATCGACGTGTCGGGCGGGCGGGCGACGGCAGCGGCGATACCCGGGGCGCGGCTCGAGCTGATCGAGGGGATGGGCCATGACATGCCGCGGCCGGTGTGGCCGCGGCTGGTGGACCTGATCGTCGAGAACGCCGAGCGGGCG
>DATFON010000116.1:0-6925 GCA_035265465.1 Solirubrobacterales bacterium
TCAGGGATGCGGTTTCGAGTGCAGGTTGCCGTCGACGCCGATCTCGCATGTCCCCTCGCGATAGGTCTTGGCGACGAATCCGTTGACGCAGGAGGCGATCTGGGCGTGCCCCCGCGAATTCGGGTGGAACGACTGCTGCACCGAGTGGAGGTTCCACCAATTCGTGCCGGCCTGGTAGGTCAAGCCCCGCACCCATTCCTCGGAGTGCGAGATCCCCTGGGCGCAGATCTCGTGATCGTCGAACCCATGGACCATGTCGAGGAAACGCACACCCTCGGCAGCGGCGACGTTGCGCTCGCCCTGATCGAGGACCGGCGTCGCCGTGTAGTGGCCCCAGGCCGAGTCCGAGTCGTAGACCGGGCAGCCGTTGAAGATCTTCGACCAGTAGCCCGAGTAGCGAAGTGGCGGCTCGGGGGTTGGCCCTCCGTAGGAGACCACGATCAGCTGGTAGCTCGATGGCTTGTAGTGGGCGTTCGCCATCACCGTCTTGATGTTCTCGATCGCGTTCTCGGCCTTCGGCTCCATGTTCGCGACTCGGCTCGACCAGCTCGGGCCGTCGATCTGGGCGCAGCCGTAGCCGGTCTGGAAGACGAAGGCGTAGACGCAGTTCTGCGCCGTCTTTCCGAAGTTGGGGTCGTCGTTCGCGCCGACGGTGACGAACACGTACTTGACGGCGTAATTGCGCGCCACCGACTTCAGCCGGTCGGCCTGGGAGCGCTCGCCGTACTGGCCGGGCCCGCCGATCGTGAGGTTGGCCGAGTCGGCGCCCGAGCAGGCGAGGTTGATGTGCGTGCTGACGCCGATCGAGACCTTCTGGATCCACGCGTTCAGCGAGCGGTGGCAGTAGTTGTCAGGACCATCCGTGCCGGCCTGGTAATTCCCGGCTCCCTCGCCGGAAATCTCGCTGTCGCCCATCGCGACCGCGGCGGTCGACCTGGCGGCGGCCGACTGGGTAACCGCGAGGCACATCACCCCGGCCAGCGTGATCACAACGGCGGCGAGACCCCGGCGAACGCGATGCGAAACGATCATTGGCTCCTCCGTGAGAGACGATCCCGGTTCCCGTGGGGAACGATCGTCCGGACCACTACCCGCTCGGGACGCGTCTACGCCTCCTCGAGTGCAGCCCGATCGGTCCGACCAATCGAGTGAAGGATTTGCCCCATATATTCGGGTCAATCCCACACTCGATCTCGAGAGCAAGGTTGGTTGGACGGCGTTCGGGTGCTGATCCACGCTCGCGACCCGCGTCGAGGTGGTTTGCGTCGCGACCCTGCATGCGGCAACCTAGCCACGCATGGGAATCGTTCGAGTGACCACGACCATGTCGTTGGACGGGTTCATCGCCGGGCCCGACCACGAGATGGATTGGGTGTTCGAGTACGCATCGGATGTGCCCTCAGAACTCACCCAGGAGCTGATCGAGACCACCGGGGCGATCCTGGCCGGGCGTGGTAGCTACAACGTCGGCCGCAGATCGACAAGGCAGGAGACCAGTAAGCCGTTCGGCGGCGCGTGGAGCGGTCCGCAGTTCGTCCTCACGCACGATCCGCCCGACGACGAAGACGACCCATCGATCACCTTCATCTCGGGCGACATCCGCACGGCGGTCGCGAGCGCGCTCGATGCCGCCGCCGGCAAGAACGTCCTTATCTTCGGCGCCAACATCGCCAACCAGGCCCTCGGCGCGGGACTGGTCGACGAGATCGTCCTTTATGTCCTGCCGGTGCTCCTCGGTGATGGAGTGCGGCTGTTCGATGCCGGCGCCAGCCGACGTGTCGACCTGGAGCCGGTCGCCATCGAGCGATGGGGCGGGGTAGCGAACCTCCACTACCGCGTGGCGCGTTAGCGCCCGGTGCTCAACGACTGGAACTCGTCGTCGGAGAGCTCGATATCGAGCGCTGCCAGGTTCTCGTTCAGGTGTTCGAGCGAGAGCGTGCCCGGGATCGGGACGACGGTCGGTGAGCGCTTCAAGAGCCAGGCCAGCTTGAGCTGACTGGCCGTTGCGCCGTGGCGCTCGGCGATCTCCGCCAGCGCCGGCGGATCCTCGGCATGAAGGGGAAAGAACGGCACGAACACAATCCCGTGCTCCTCGCAGTAGTCGATGACGTCGTCGTGCTTGCGCTCCGAGAGGCTGTACTCGTTCTGCACGGCGGCGACCGGCACCACCGAGCGCGCCCGCTCGATCTGCTCGACCGTCACGTCGGAGAGACCGATGTGAGTGATCCGGCCGGCCTCGCGGTACTCCTTCAGGAGGCCCATCGCATCCTCGACCTCGAGATCGGGATGGACGCGGTGCGGGTAGTAGAGGGGGATCGTCTCGACCCTGAGCCGCTCGAAGCTCTTCTCGAGCTCCGCGCGCAGCCCCTCGAGCCCGCCCCCGGCGTTGTAGCCGCCCTTGGTCCCGACCACGAGGTCGTCGGCAAAAGGCGCGAGCGCCGGGCCGATCGTCCGCTCGCTCTCGCCCCCGGTGTACAGGTGGGCCGTGTCGATGAAATTGAGATCGGTGTTCACCGCCGCCTGCAGGAACGAGCGGTTCTCGGGAGTGTCGGTGAGCCGGTTCGTACCCAGACCGATCCGGACCAGGCGAATCTCTTCGAGGTCGGCTGTACCGGGCATCGCTAGCTGGTGAACGCGAGGACGAGCTTGCCGCGCGTGTGCCCGGATTCGCTCAGCTCGTGCGCCCTCTGGATCTCGGTGATCGGGATCACGTCGGCGATCTCAATCCGCACGTCGCCCGCGGCCACCAGCTCGGCAATCCGGGCGAGCTGGTCGGAGTTCGGGCTCACGATGAGGAGCTCCGCGCGCACGCCGCGCTCCTTCGCCGCCTCCTCCGGCGGAGCGCTGGCGATGGTGACGAGGATGCCTCCCTGCCGCACTGCGGGCACCAGGGACTGGGTCGTCTCCCCACCCACCGTGTCGAAGGCGACGTCGGCGTCGTTCACGACGTCGGCGACGTCCTGCTGGGTGTAGTCGACGTACTCGGTGGCGCCGAGACCGAGCACGAAGTCGTGGTTGCGCGACGACCCGGTGCCGATCGCCCGCGACCCCTCGTGGGCCGCGAACTGCACCGCGAAGTGGCCGACCCCACCCGCCGCGCCGGCAATCAGCGCCGTCTGCCCGCTTGTGAGCCCGCCCCGATCGAACAGTGCCTGCCACGCGGTGCAGCCCGCGACCGGTATCGCAGCCGCCTGTTCGTAGCTCAGGCCCTCAGGCTTCCTCGCGATCGTCTCGGGAGACGCGGTCGCGAACTCGGCGTAGCCTCCGCTCGCGACGAAACCGAAGACCTCGTCGCCCTCCGCGAAGTCCTCGGCGCGTGACACCTCGACGGTCCCGGACACGTCGTGGCCGAGCAGGGCCGGCAACTCCATTTCGGTAGGCCCTCGCCGGGCCTTCCAGTCAGTGGGATTCACCGACGCGGCCTGGACTCGCATCAGCACTTCGCGATCGCCGGGCTCGGGCCGCTCGACCTCCTCCCACCGTAGAACCTCCGGACCTCCCGTCTCGTGCATCACGACGGCGTGCATGGCGTCTCCTCTCGGTGTCCGCGGTCTGAAGACAGGCTAGCTCGCACCCGCGAAGTCGCTGTAGGTTTGGCATGACCCACAAAGGAGGAGACATGTACGCACGAGTTGCCCGCTTCACCGGGGCCGATCAGGAGTCAATGGAGAAGAACATCGCCGGGATCCGAGAGCGGTCGGCGTCGGGCCCCCCGGAGGGCGTGCCCGGCAAGGCCTTCACGCTCCTGGCCGACAAGGCCAACGGCACCGTCGTCGCGATCGGGTTCTTCGAGACCGAGGAGGACATGCGAAAGGGCGACGAGACGCTGAACGAGATGAGCCCGCCCGAGGGGTCGATGGGCAGCCGGGCGTCAGTCGACCTCTGCGAGGTCGAGATCCAGATCCAAGCGCCCTGAGCGGGCCCGCGGCCGCCTAGCGGCGGCCGCGGCTCTTATTGTGCTCGTCAGTTGGCCCCGAGGGCGTCAGCCGCCAGCGCGGTGTCGGTCAGGGCCTGGACCTCCTTGACCTTGCCGTCGCTGAAGCGCCAGACGTGGACCCACGGCAGCTTGACTTCCTTGCCCGTTTCCTTGCCCTTGGCTTCGCTGTGGCTCAACACAACCACGGTGTCGCCGGATTCGATGAACTCGTCGGGCTCGATGTTGAACGACTCCCAGTAGTTGCCGAGCTCGGCGAATAGCTGCTTCACGGAGTCCTTGCCCTGCGTAACGCCGTTGTTCGGCATCTGGGGCGCCTCCGGGTTCTCCCACCGGACGTCATCGGCGAAGTTCTCCGTCGCACCGTCGAGGTCCCCTCGGCCGAAAGCCTCATACCCCTGTCGCAGTGTGTCGGCGTTGGACATACGCACCCTCCTCCAAGTCGCGCTCCCTATCGCGTATACCGCGCGAATCCGGCGATAAACGGCGGCGCAGCGTCCTCAAGCTGACAGCGCGTCAGGCCGCTAACGGTTCGCGTCACCCGCGGCCGATGAGCTTCTCCATGCGGCGCGCGATTGGCTGGACCATGCGCGGCGAGAGCCGGTGCAGCAGATAGAAGGGGAGGACCTGGCGCCGCGGCGCGGGCACGATCAACGCCGGCTTCTCGATCGTCCGCAGAACGGCATCGGCCACCTCCTCAGGCGGGACGCCACGGTTGGCGTAGAAGGCGGTCACCTGGTCCCGCATGCGCTCGATGTCCCCCCGCACGATCGCCGTCGAGGCAATCGAGGTATCGATCACCCCCGGGCAGAGCGCGCTCACGTGGATCCCGCGATGCGCGAGCTCGGCGTTCAGCGCCTCGCTCATTCCGACGACCCCGTACTTCGAGGCGCAGTACGGGGCCATCTTGGCGGCGGGCATCAGCCCCGCCTGCGAGGCGGTGTTCACGATCGTCGCCGGGCGGCCCTGGCGGAGCATCCTCGGCACGAACGCCTGCATGCCGTAGGCGACGCCGAGCAGGTTCACGTCGATCACCCGTCGCCAGTCGTCGATCGTCGTCGCCTCGATGTTCGCGCCGTGCCCGATGCCGGCGTTGTTGTGGAGGACGTCGATCGCGTCCTCGACCTCGAAGAGCTTCGCTGCGAAGGCCTCGACCGCCTCGGGGTCGGAGACGTCGAGCTCATGGGCAACGGCGCTGCCGCCGCCGGCCTCGATCTCGCTGGCTACGTCCGCCGCTGTCTCGGCCCGGACGTCGGCGGCGTGGATCCTGGCCCCGTGGCGGGCGAGCAGGACCGCGGTCGCGCGTCCGATGCCGGATCCGGCGCCGGTGATCGCTGCGACCTTGCCCTCCAGGTCGATCGAGGGCGCCCGACGGTTGCCTCGGAACGCACCCCTTGTCCGCGCCATTTGGCGAGCCTACCTAAGGTTCGCCGCCTTCATGGACGACTCGATCTTCTCGGTAGTCCTGCTGCCGCTGGCGCTGGCGGTGATCATGGGAAGCCTCGGCATGTCGCTGACCGCCGAGGACTTCAAGCGGGTCGTCGTCAAGCCGAGGGGCGTCTCGATCGGCCTCTTGAACCTCCTGGTGCTCTCGCCCCTTCTCGCCTTCGCGATCGCGCACGCGTTCTCGCTTGAGCCCGCGCTGGCCGTCGGACTGGTTCTGCTTGGCGCCTCGCCGGGCGGCACGCTGGCGAACCTGCTGACCCATTTCGCGCGCGGCGACACGGCCCTGTCGATCACGATGACGGCGATCTCGAGCGTGGCGGCAGTCGTCACCGTGCCGCTGTTCCTCGGGCTGGCCACCGACCACTTCGGGGCGGCGGGCCTCGATGACGATGTCAGCATGCTCGGCGTCGTCGCCCGGGTGCTGTTCATCACGGTGGTCCCGCTTTCACTCGGAATGGAGCTGCGGAGGCGGCGCCCCGAGTGGGTCGCGGAGGTCGGCGGCAGTGTGCGCCGGGTCACGGCCACCCTCTTCATCGCGGCCGTTGTCGGCGTGATCATCGCCGAGCATGACCGCGTCGTGGACAACCTCGGGGCGGTCGCGGGCGCGGCAATCACGCTGAACATCGCCGCGATGTCGATGTCGTTCGCCATCGCGCGCCTGGCGCGACTCGACAGCCGGCAGTCGACCGCGATCGCAATGGAGCTCGGCATCCACAACGCCACGCTTGCGATCGCCGTCGGAGCGACGATCGCCTCCGTGCTGACCGTCCCCGCAGCGGTCTACGCGGCCTTCATGTTCATCCCGGCCGGCCTGTTCGCGTGGCTGATGTACGGGCGAAACGCGCCGCGAGAAGCCGAGGCGGCGCCTACCGGTGCCCCTTGACCTCGGTGACCTGGTGGTAGGTGCCGCGGTTCTGCCACGGGAACGGCGGCGTGTCGACGGCGCCCGCGGTGTTCGGCACGATCTCGTCGCAGGTGTCCGGGTCGTCACAGAGCGCGTAGACCTTCCAGTCCGCGGGGTCATTCGAGCCCTGCTCGGCCGAGGCCTCCTTGTAGGCGTCCTTCAGCGTTGAGAGCAGGACGTCGCGGCAGGCCTTGCGCGCCTTGCGCTCCGCCTTCTTCGTCTTCGGCTGCTTGCGCGGGCCGCCGCAGTAGATGCGTGAGTAGCGGTCCTTCTCCGGGCGGCCGAGCACGCTGCGCAGGTCCTTCTGCACCTGGCTCGACCAATCCCAGCCGAAGTCGCCGAAGCCCAGCACGTTGTCGCGGACCATCTCGAAGAGGTCGGTGCCCAGCGCCGGCTCGAACTCCGCGGTCACGAACTTCGGCCACCAGGCGTCCATCAGCGCCACCGCGCCGGAGTGCTCGTAGGCGTTGTCGCCGTCCTTGTCGAGCCGGTTTGCGCCCGCGCGGTGCCACTTCTGAAGCAGCCGCACCAGCTTCTTCGCCCGCTCACCACCGTGCTTGCCGATCACCCGCCGCATCCACGGCCACACGTCCTCGCCGCGCAGGTCGGTGGTCGCGGCGAGGTTGACCGCCCGCGTCAGG
>DATFON010000117.1:0-12651 GCA_035265465.1 Solirubrobacterales bacterium
CCCCGATTTCGATGCCACCGACCGGTTCGCGACCACTGTGTCGAAGGCGATTCGCCTGAGTCGCGTCCCGCAGTCGCAGCTGATCGTCCAGAGCTTCTGGCCCCCCAACCTCAGGGTCGCGCAGGCCCTCCTCCCCCACGCTGAGCTCTCGTTTCTGACCCTGTCGGCGGCCAATACCGGTGGCGTCACCTACGCGTCGGCGAACGGGATCCAGTGGGTATCGCCGCAGTGGCCGGTGGACGCTGCCTACATCGCTCATGCGCACTCCGCGGGACGCGAGATCGTGCCGTACACGATCGACACCAAGAGCGACATGGCCGCCGCAGCCGCCAACGGCGTGGACGCCATCATCACCAACGACCCGACGCGCGCTCGACGCGTCTTCCATCGCACGACTCCGGCGGCTGCCCCGATCCCGGGCTCGCCGACCAAGCGTGAATGCCGCCCGACGATGGCTCGGCTTCACGCGCCCCCGATCAAGAACCTCGATCCCACGCCGGGCGCGCCGCGAGCCTTCGCCATGCAGTTCAAACAGGAGGTCGCGAACGTCACGAGCTACCGCGCCTTCAGGACCAAGATCGAATGCATGATCCGACGCTACGTGGTGCCCCACCTCGCGCGCCACCGGCCCAACATCGTCGCCTTCAACGAGGACATCGGCCTCATGACGCTGGGGACCGGCTCGCGCGGCGCCGTCGCGCGAGAGACGATCGGCAACCCCGACAGCGTCCCAAGCTGTGAGGGAAAGCCGGCACCCTGCGTCGCTGCAGTCGCCCTCGGGCAGATCACCGCGGCGTATGGGGCACAGATCGCCGCCTACCGTGGGCGCTTCCCGGAGATGGGTGCCATCGCTCAGAGCTTCGTCGCCCCCACCGACACCTTCGGGCGGGGATGGATGCAGACCTTCTCGGACATGGCCCGGCGCTACGACGTCTACATCCTCGGCTCGAATACGCAGGCCCCATTCCGCGAATCGCGCGACCCCTCGGAGATCGAGACGTTCCGCGATCCCGACCTCGCACAGCCCGAATCGGTCTACGTGGCAACCGGGCCCGAGATCTACAACGAGGTCTTCATGTGGGGCCCGCACACGGTCCACAAGGAAGGACCGCTGCCGCTGCGCAACGTAGTCGCGACGAATCGGAAGGTGCCGCTGACCTCCTTTGAGGAGACCCTGCAGGTCTCGAACGGCCCAACCGGCGGACCGGACGGCCGGGCAAACCTGCGGCCCTTCCACGTCCCCCACACTCGCGCGAGGATCGGATTCGCCACGAGTCTTCCGGCGTTCCAGTTCGGATACGACTACGGCGACCCGCCGCCGGATTCGCCTCCGTGCGCGCACATCGCCGAGCAATACATGCGCTGCCTCTCGAAGCTGGGCACCAATGTGGTGATCCAGGACGAGGCAAACGACGGCCGCTGGGCAGGCCTCGGGGGCGCCGGCGCCTGGCAGCCCCTGGAGTGGATGGGCTCGAGCTGGCGGGACGTCACCGACGACGGCGTCGACATCGACTACAACGTCACCCCGTTCATGGTCGGCAACCTCGCCGATCTCGTGTTCGACGGACAGAGCTCGATCGCTCAGGGCCGCAGGGCGCGCGGAAAGGGCTGCGCCTACATCGGCAACCGCCACTTCATGCCCGACCCGCCGGAGAACGACCCGGCGGAGTTTCGGCCGTACGCCGGCCGCAAGCGCCAGTTCCTTGCCCTTGCCCGTTGGGTCGTGCCCGGATCCTCCGACCGCGACCGGCTGCGCGCTACCGCCGCCGAGCTCGCTCCAGGCTCCGGGAGCCCGCTGGAGAACGACTACCTCGAGACGGCGCTGGTGGCCGACCTGCCGTTCCCGCCGCAGCGGCATCGCCCGGCGTGCGCTCGCGGCGCGCCCGTGGACATCACGAAGGAGGGCAAGTAGGGCAGCGCCCAGCTGGTCCGCTCCCCCCCCGCTCGCCCTGCTTACTCGAAGGGTTTGGTGGTTTGGGGACGCTATAGCGACTCCAGACCACCAAACGCCGTCCGAAACGGCCGTTGCGCCCCTCCTTGGGTGCCTGTTTTGCTGCCGAGCCACGACCCCGCCCGGGGTGCCCCCGCTAGAGCTCTGAAAGCACCTCGTCGGCCGCGCGCTCTCCGGACTGCACGGCCCCGTCCATGTAGCCGTTCCACTCCGTCGCCGTCTCGGTTCCCGCCCAGTGGATCGGCCCGACCGGGTGGCGGATGGCGTCGCGATACCCGGTCAGCACGCCGGTCGGGAGATAGCCCACGTAGCACCCCCTGGTCCAGGGGTCCTCCGCCCAGCTCTTGTCGAAGTAGTCCCTCGCGTCGGTGCGGGCCGCGGATCCGAAGTAGAGCTCGAGCGACCCAAGCACCGCCTTGCGCCGCTCCCGCTTCGACTTTCGCGTGAGGTTGCGGGCTTCCTGCCCTTCGATGAAGCCCAGCATCACGCCGGGCTTGCCGCTCGGCGGCGAGTTGTCGAAGGTCACCTTGACGGGGCCTGTATCGCTGGTGGCCATCCCGCTGAGCCCGTCCTCGCGCCAGAACGGCCGCTCATAGACCGCCATGCACTTGATGACCGAGCCCATCGGCACCCGCTGCGTGAGCTGATCCCGAGGGCCGGGCAGGTGCGGCTGATACTGGATCCGACCGGCCAGGGTGGGTG
The DNA here is from genome assembly GCA_035265465.1 of Solirubrobacterales bacterium. Taxonomy (GTDB): domain Bacteria; phylum Actinomycetota; class Thermoleophilia; order Solirubrobacterales; family 70-9; genus AC-56. The sequence continues at coordinate 2,654 of DATFON010000117.1, forward strand.
GCACCGTCACGATCGCCCGCTTCGCCTCCCATGTGCCGCGCGGCGTATGGACCTCGACCCGACCGGCCCGATGCTTGATTCGGTGCACCGGGGCGTCCAGGACGACGCTGCCCCCCAGCCGCTTGGCGACCTCGATGGAGATCTTCTGCGAGCCGCCGACGATCCTGCTGTCCTGGGCACCGCCCGCGGTGTTGATCAGGTTCTCGAAGCTGCCCCCGGAGTGGATGTAGAAGAGCACGTGGAGCAGTGAGAGGTCACGCGGCTCGGCCGCGAAGACGGCCTCGATCCCGAGGTCGATGAGGTCCCGGGTCTCGTCGATCGTGGTGTTGTCGAGCTTCCAGGTCTCGAATGTCTGTCCGTCCCACGCCTTGGCGCGGGCCGCATTCCAGGGCTCCTCGAGTGGCACCTGCGCGGCCATCGTGTCGAGGCTGTTGAGAGCCTTGGCGAGCTCCGCCAGGGATGCGGGGTTGGCGGGCGGGATCGTTCCCGTGTAGGTCTGGCGCTGCAGTGGCGGCGGGTTCGCCTGGCGGTAATAGACGTTCTTGCCGTCCACATAGGTCTTGAACGTCTTGAGCCCCAGGTCCTTGATGAGCTTCAGCACCCGGTCCTGGGTAGGCCCGACCCACTGGCCTCCGATCTCCGCGACTTTGCCGTGACCCAGGTGGTGGTTGAGCGTGCGGCCGCCGACCCGGTCACGGGCCTCGAGCACTGCGACGGACCTGCCGTGGCGCCGCAGTCTGCGCGCCGCCGTGAGCCCGGCCAACCCCGCCCCGACGACGACCACATCGGCGTGATGCCGACTCGCCGCGTGCGCCGCGGCGGGGCCGGCGACGGACGAGACCGTGTATCCGGCGGCACCCGCGGCGGCGGTTCCGACGAGCCGCCGCCGGGTGAGGCGTCGTGACTCTTCCTCTCCGTGCGCCACGCGCCGCCTAGTCTCGCGATTGGCGGCATCCGGCGCAAGCCCGGGGCTACAGAAGGGCTTCGAGCCCCACGGTGAACCGGTCGGGGAGCTGGCCGGCGTTCCGGACCGCGAGCAGCACACCGGGCATGAATGACCGCCGATCGATCGAGTCGTGGCGGATCGAGAGGGTCTGCCCCTCGCCGCCGAAGATCACTTCCTGGTGGGCGACCAGGCCGGGAAGGCGAATCGAGTGGATCGGCTCGTGGACGTTGCCCCCCGCATCGCGGATCAGCTCGGCGGTTCGCTTCGCCGTTCCGGACGGGGCGTCGAGCTTTCGCTCGTGGTGCAGCTCGACGATCTCGCACTCGGGCATGAGAGGGGCGACCTCGCGCGCCACTCGCATCATGAGTACCGCGCCGATCGCGAAGTTGGGCGCCGCGAACACCTGCGCCTCGCCGTCCGCGGACTCAACGTCGGCGCGCAGGCGATCCAGGTCGAATCCCGTCGTGCCGACGACGGCGTGCACACCGGCGCGGACGCACTCCAGGACATTTGCCGGCGCGGCCTCGGGCGTGGTGAAGTCAACGACGACGTCGCTGCCGTCGAGCACGTCCGCGAGCGGCACGTCCAGCGAGGGATCCGCCCGCCCCGCGAGCTCCATGTCCTCCGCTTCGTCGACCGCCTCGCACACGGCCTGGCCCATGCGCCCCGCCGCGCCCGAGACGCCGACGCCGATCACGCCGCGGCCAGTGCCTCGCTGACCGAGGCGCTCGCCTCCCGGAACCGCTCCTCCTCGGGCCCGATGCAGGCCGCCGACAGGCGCTCCGGGTCATAGAACTCGGCGGCGAGCGCCGCCACATCCTCGGCCGTGACCTGCTCCACGCGCTTCAGCATGTCATCCAGCGAGAGCAGCGGGACGTCGAACAGGATCGATCGGGCGAGCCGCGTCATCCGGGTCGCGGTCGCCTCGAGGCTCAGGACCATGCGGCCCTTGACGTGCTCCTTCGCGCGCTCGAGCTCGTCTGCCGTGACGCCCTGGTCCCGGAGACTGCCGAGCTCGCGGCCGATGATCTCGCACGATTCCCGCACGTTGTCACCCCGGGTGCCGACGTACATGGCGACCATGCCGGTGTCCGCGTACTGCTCGGTGTAGGAGCCGATGGCGTAGGCAAGGCCTCGCTTCTCGCGAACCTCGCGAAACAGCCGCGAGGAGGTGGAGGCCCCGAAGATCGCATCGAGCACGGCGAGCGAGAACCTCCGCTCGTCCGCGCGCGCGATCCCGGGACCGCCGAAGCAGATGTGGTACTGCTCGGTGTCCTTGGGCTGGAACATGAAGCGCGGCGCGAATCCGTTCGCCTCGCCCTCCGGCGGCAGCTGGTTTCGCTCACCGGCCGGCGCGCCCAGGTGAAGCCGAGCCAGCTCCACGATCTCCTCATGATCCAGGTGTCCGGCCGCCGCGACGACGATGTTGGCGCCCGTGTATCGGGCATCGTGGTAACGGGCGATCTCGGGCACCGGGATCGAGCCGATGACGTCGGCGTCGCCCAGTATCCGGCGGCCCAGCGGATGGTCGCCGTGCACGGCCCTGGCCAGGACGTCGTGAACGCGATCCTGGGGCTCGTCCTCGTACATCGCGATCTCCTCGAGCACCACCTCGCGCTCCGAGTCGACCTCGTCCGGAGGCAGCGACGGCGCGATCAGCATCTCGGCGAGGAGCCGGAACGCCTCATCGGTGTGCTCGTCCAGGAGCCGGGCATGCAGATGGGTCGATTCCTTGCTCGTCGCGGCATTCGTTGCCGCACCCATGCCGTCGAAGAGCTCCGCGATCTCGATCGCCGAATGGCGCTCGGTGCCCTTGAACAACAGGTGCTCGAGGAAGTGCGATACGCCGGCCTCCTCGGGAGCCTCGTCGCGCGACCCGGTCCGCACCCAAAGACCGAGCGCAACGGAGCGCACGGAGGGCACCGACTCGGAGATCACCCGAAGGCCGCCGACGGGCTCGCTGTAGCGGACGCCCTCGGGCAGCTCACCCGAGGCGCCGGCGCTGACGGGGGATCCGCTCAATGCCGCCGGCGCCCGCTGCCGCTGCGGTCACGTCCGCCGTCCAGGCGCTCGCGCCGGCCGCCTCCGCCATCCCGGCCACCCCCGCGGGGGCCGCGATCGCCGGAGCCGACGTTCGCGAGCTCCGCGGGCGACTTGCCCGCGACCGCGGGATCATCGGAGAGGCGGAGGCCGATGCGGCCGCGCTCGCGGTCGACCTCGACCACGGTGACGTCGAGCTCCTCGCCCTGCTTGAGGACGTCGTCCACGGAGTCGACTCGCTCGCCTGGCTTGACGTTCGAGATGTGGAGCAGCCCGTCCGTTCCCTTGGTGAGCTCGATGAACGCCCCGAAGGCCGTGGTCTTCACCACCTTCCCCTTGAACTGGTCTCCGACCTCGGCCTCCTTCGTCATCGCCTCGATGCGGGCGATTGCAGCTTCCACCAGAGCGCCGCTGGGCGCATAGACCTGAATGGTGCCGTCGTCCTCGACGTTGATGTCGGCCTCGAACTCCTCCGACAGCCCGCGGATCGTCTCGCCGCCCTTGCCGATGACCGCCCCGATCTTGTCGGTGTCGATCTTGATCTGCTCGATGCGGGGAGCGAACTGCGAGAGCTGCTCACGCGGGCCGGGGATCGCCTCCTTCATCTTGCCGAGGATGAAGAGCCTGCCCTGACGCGCCTGCTCGAGCGCGTCGCGCAGGATGTCGAAGGTGACCCCGGAGATCTTGATGTCCATCTGCAGGGCGGTGATTCCATCGCCCGTGCCGGCGACCTTGAAGTCCATGTCGCCGAGGTGATCCTCGACGCCGGCGATGTCGGTGAGCACGACGTGGTCGTCGCCCTCCTTGATCAGCCCCATCGCCACGCCAGCGACGGGGGAAGAGACCGGGACGCCGGCCGCCATCAGCGCCATCGAGGAAGCGCACACGGAGCCCATCGACGACGAGCCGTTGGACTCGAGCGTCTCCGAGACGACCCGGATCACGTACGGGAAGTCCTCCTGACTCGGGATCGTCGCCACGAGCGCTCGCTCGGCGAGCGCGCCGTGGCCGATGTCGCGGCGCTTCGGCCCGCGCATGAAGCCCGCCTCCCCGACCGAGTACGGCGGGAAGTTGTAGTGGTGCCAGAACGTCTTCGACTCCACCAGGCCGAGGTTGTCGACGCGCATATCCATGCGGGTCGTCCCAAGCGCCACGTTGGAGAGGATCTGCGTCTCGCCGCGCGTGAACAGCGCCGAGCCGTGGACTCTCGGGGAGACGTCCACCTCGCACTCGATCGGGCGGATCCCGTCCTGGGCCCGCCCGTCGGGCCGCTTCTTGTCGACCGCGATGCGGCGACGGATGATGTCCTTCTCCAGGGCGTCGAAGGCCCGTGAGACCTCGGTGCGCCGCCCGGGATCGATCTCCGTCCCCTCACCGGCGCCCGCGTACTGCTCGAGGACGTCCTCCTCGACCGCCTTCGCGGCCTCCTGGCGGGCAAGCTTCTCCGGGATCTGCGTCGCCTCGTCGAGCTTCGCTTCGTGAGAGGCTTTGATCTGCTCGAGCAGCTCCGGGTCGACCTTCGGCTCGACGACCTCGAGCTTCTCCTTACCGGCCTTGGCCCGAAGCTCCTCCATCGTCGCGCAGATCTTCTTGATCTCCTCGTGCGCGATGTCGAGGGCGTCCAGGACCTCAGCTTCGCTGACGCCCTCGGATCCGCACTCGACCATCAGAATCGCGTCGCTGGAACCCGAGACCACGAGGTCCATCTCGAGCTCCTCATAGGTCTCCTCCGCGGGGTTGACCACGAAGTCCCCGTGCAGCTTCCCGATCCGCACGGCGCCGACGTGCGTCGGTACGGGGATCTGGGAAATGGCGACGGCCGCCGAAGCTGCGTTCATCGCCAGGATGTCGTACGGGTGCTCGAACTCCACCGAAAGTGGGGTGCAGACGATCTGCGTCTCGAAGTGCCATCCCTTGGGGAACAGCGGCCGGATCGGCCGGTCGATCATTCGCGCGGTCAGCGTTGCCTTTTCGCCCGCACGGCCCTCGCGGCGGAAGAAGGATCCGGGGATCTTCCCGGCCGCGTAATGGCGCTCCTCGACGTCGACGGTCAGCGGCAGAAAGTCCACGTCGCGCAGATTGCCCACGGTCGCGGTGCCGAGCACCATCGTGTCACCGGAGCGCACGACCACGGACCCTCCCGCCTGGCGGGCCAACTTGCCCGTTTCGAAGGAGATCTCCTCGCCGCCTATCTCCACCGAAACACGGCTCACATCAAACATGCTCATGTAATTGTCTTCCCTTCGGCCGTCCGGATGACGGCCCAATCGTTCAGAACTTTTCGTTCTCGTTACGAAGCGATGTTACAAGGCAAGCTCCGAAGCGAGATCGCCGCTGACCGGGCGGCCGTCGACGAACGCGGCCGGGGTGCCGACGACGCCCGCGCGGACACCGTCGTCGAAGTCCCGCCGTACGCGCTGGATCACGGCCGCGGTGCGCCGGTCCCTCTCAAAGCGCTCCAGGTCGAGGTCGAGCGTCCGCGCGCGCTCCCACAAATGGGGGTCGTCCACCCTGCCCGGATCAGCGTAGATCGAGTCCACCAGTCCCCAGAACGCCGGCTCCCCGGCCTGGAGCGCGGCCGCCTCGACGGCGGCGTGCAGCGCCGGGGCGCGCGGATGCTTGCTCGCGACCGGGAAGTGGCGAAAGGCGATCTGCAGCTGCAAGCCGGACAGCCGCACCCAGGTCGCGGCGCAATGAGGGCAGGCGAGATCCAGGTAGACGATGGTCTCGGTGCCGTCGCCCCGGACGTGATCCTCGGGCCCCAACGGGGGGACCCCGGCACTGGTCAGATCAGTCAGAGGCGGCCAGAGCGTCGAAGATCAGATTGGCACCGGGGATCTCAAGCGGTGTCGGCGACTCATGCACCCAACGGACGACGCCCTCGGGATCGATGAGGACCAGCGACCGATTCGCGGTCCCGTAGTCGTCGAGGTAGGCGCCGTACCGGCTGGCGACCTCCCCCTTGGGATGAAAGTCGGCGAGCAGCGTGAAATCGAGATTGAGGTGCTTCCGGAATGCCCTGTGCGCCCACGAGTGATCGATGCTCACTCCCAGCAGCTCCAGGCCGGCGGCGTCGAGACTTGGCTTGACCTCCTGGTAGATCGAGAGCTGGTCCGAGCAGACCGGGCTGAAGTCGTTGGGATAGAAAACCAGCAGAACCTGGCGGCCCCGGAAGTCCGACAGAGAGACGTCCTCGCCCTTGTGGTTCGGGAGCGAGAACCCGGGCGCCCTCTCGCCTACCTGTATCACCGAAACATCACCTCCAACAGCACCAGCTCGCGTCGCCTAACGGCAACGCGCCAACACCACCTACCGGCGCAGGCCCAGGTCCGAGACGACTTTCCGGTATCGGTCGATGTCCGCCCGCTCCAGGTAGCGCAGTAGGCGCCGACGCTTGCCGACCATCATCAGGAGGCCGCGCCTCGAGTGGTGATCCTTGCTGTGCGCTCGCAGGTGCTCGGTCAGGTGGTTGATGCGCTCGGTGAGCAGCGCGACCTGGACCTCGGCCGAGCCGGTATCACCGTCCTCGCGGCCGTACTGGCCGATGAGCTCCTGCTTTTTTTCCTTCGTCAGCGGCATCAGGTATTCCAGTGAGGAGCTTTAGCTCCGAAACCAGCATGTAAGGGCGCCCAAGGCGCCCGCAAATCAGGGTGTGAAGCTAGCACAGAGCTCGCGGGCCGCTTCCACGTCGCGATGCATCTGCGCGATGAGCTCCTCGACCCCCGGAAACCGCCGCTCACCGCGGAGTCTCGAGACGAATGCGATCCTCAGGGTCTTGCCGTAGAGATCGCCCTCGAAGTCGATCAGATAGGCCTCCACCAGCAGCCCGCGACCCGTCTCGAACGTCGGCCGAATGCCGACGTTGACCGCCGCGGGCTGACCGTTCGCGAATGCGGCGTACACGCCGTGCCCGGGGCTCACGAGATCGTCCGAGGGAACGATGTTCGCCGTAGGGAAGCCGAGGGCCCGACCGCGCCCATCGCCCTCGACCACCGTCCCCTCGAACAGGAACGGCGCCCCCAGGCACCGGTTGGCTGCGTCGATCTCCCCGGCCGCCACCAGGGATCGGATCCGGCTCGAGGAGACGATTTCGCCGTCGGTCTCCACCAGCGGAACTACTCGCTCCTCGAACTCAGGTCGGGCTGCGAGCATCTCGGGGTCGCCCTTCGCACGGGCACCGAAGCGGAAGTTCTCGCCCACCGAGACCTTCTCGGCGCCGAGGGTCTCGACCAGGATGCGGCTGCAGAACTCCTCCGCATCGATGGTCGAGAACTCGCGGTCGAACGGGATCACGACCAACTCCGCCACCCTGAGGCCCTCGATCACGTCCCGCTTGATGTCGAAGGGCATGATCAGCTTCGGAGTCGCCTCCGGATGGAGAACGCGCAGTGGGTGCGGCTCGAACGTCAGCACAGTGTCGGCACGGTCGATGACCTGCCGGTGGCCCACGTGCACGCCGTCGAAGGTCCCGATGGCCACGTGGCGCGGGCGACGCTCGGCGTCCGTCAGCGAGGTGACCTTGATCCCCATTAGTGGTGCCCCCGGTGAGTACGTGCCTTGTTGGGTGAGGTCCGGTGGCCGCCAGGCAAGGAGGCAGGGCGCAGCCCTTGCTGGTGGCAAGGGCAAGCCCGAGGACGCCGCATGGCGATCACCGGGGCCGCCCAACGAGGTGCGTACTTGCGGGAGGTACCACTGGCGCGAAAGCCTTTCACGCCGCGTCCTCGATTCGCGCCAAGGCCTCGGCCAGGGGGAGCAGCCTCCCAGCCTGCCCGACCGCGAACGGTCCGATCGCAGTTCGGCGCAGCGCCTCGCAGTAGGCATCGCCGAGGTCGGCGACCAGGCTGCGGACGTAGGTGCCCGACGAGCATTCGATCTCGAACTCCGCGCGGTCCTCGCGGCGCCAGAGCTGCTCGAAACGGTGAACCGTGACCTGGCGCTCGGGCACCTCCACCTCCTCCCCGCGTCGGGCCCTCGTGTAGGCCCGAACACCGCCCACCTTGACGGCCGAGTAGGCCGGGGGGCGCTGCCGGATCTCACCGGTGGGCAAAGCCAGGGGCTCCGGGGGCATCGCGCCGGTCTCTGTGATCTCCCCCTCGGGGTCGCCGGTGCTCGACACGGCGCCGAAGCGCGCGACAACGCGGTAGGTCTTCGGCAACGCCATGAACCGTGCCTGGCAGCGCGTCGCTGGACGGCCCAGCAGCACGAGGAGGAGCCCGGTGGCGAACGGGTCGAGCGTGCCGGCGTGTCCCGTCTTCTGCCCGTGCTCGCGCCGGACGCCTGCGACGACGTCGTGAGAGGTAATGCCCGCCGGCTTGTCGACGAGCAACACGCCCGGCTCGGGAGCGTCCGCGGTCACGCCGCGACGCTACGCGCTGTCGAGCTGCGCCTTCACCTCGGTGCAGAGCATCTCGAGGAGCTCCCGGTAGGAGAGATCGGTCGAGAAGCCGGCCGCTCGGGGATGGCCGCCGCCGCCGTGCCTTTGCGCGATGGCGGACACGTCGACCGTGCCCGTGCCCGACCGCAGGCTCACCTTGCGCGCGTAGGCACCCCCGTCGGTCTTGTCGCGGATCATCGCCGCGACCTCGGCGCCCTCGAGCGAGCGAACGTGGTCGATGATCCCCTCGGTCAATGACTCGTTCGCGCCCGTCTCGGAGTAGTCCTCGGCCGAGATGTAGGTCACGGCGAGGTGGCAGTCGTCCAGGCGCTCGATCCGGCCGATGGCGCGGGAGACCAGATGGAGCTTCTCGAGCGGGACGCGCTCGTAAAGGCGTCGGTAGATGTCGTGAACGTCGACGCCGGCCCCGATGAGCTCGGCTGCCATCCGGTGGGCCTCGGGGCTGGTGTTCTCGTACATGAAGCGGCCCGTGTCGGTGACCAGCGCGACATAGAGCGCCGTCGCGATCTCCGGCGTGATGTCGGCACCGAGCAGCCTGGCGAGGCGGAAGACGATCTCGGCCGTGCAGGAGGCCCGGGTATCGACGAGGTTGAGGGTGCCGAAGCCGGTGTTGTCGTGGTGGTGGTCGAGGTTGAGGATCTTGGCTTCGTCGCGCTGCAGGAAGTCCACCGGCATGCGGTCGATGTTGCCGCAGTCGAGGAAAACGAGGACGCGGTCGACGACGTCGACCGGCGGTTCGTGGAAGACCTCCTCCAGCGGCAGGAACCGATACTCGACCGGCAGCGGGAACTCCTTCGCCGCCAGGAACATCACGGAGTCCTTGCCAAGCTGCTGGAGCAGCTTGTGAGTGGCCAGCAGGGAACCGAGCGCGTCCCCGTCCGGCCCCTCATGAGTGGTCAGCAGGAACCGATCGCCGGCTCTGAGCTCCTCGGCCACATCGGTCAGCGTCGCCTCCGAGCGCTGCGCCACCGCGGCGGGAGCCTCAGTCATCCTCGAGCAACCTCGTGATCCGAACGCCGCGTTCCGGCGTGTCGTCGTAGTGGAAGCTCAGGGTAGGTGTGCGCTTGATCCGCGTCTGGTTGGCGATGGCCGACTGCAGGACACCGTGGGAGGACCGCAGGCCGGCGAGGCTCGCCTCGCGCTCGGCCTCGCCGCCGAGCACGCTCACGTACACGCGCGCCGAGCGCAGGTCCGGGCTGGTGTCCACGGAGGTCACGGTCACGAATCCAATTCGAGGGTCCTCGAGCTCGCTAGCAATCGTGGACCCGATCACTTCGCGCATGAGCTCGTTGACCCTCCTCATGCGCTGGGTCATCGGTGGGCGACTCTAGCGCACCGGGTCTGCCCATTCGGGCGTTCTCATCCGCGGATGTCAGCCAGGGTCAGCAGGTCCCTGTCGAACGTTGAGCCGTCCGGACAACGCGACTCGACGAAGCGCTCCAGATCGTCGACGCGACGCCTGACATCGGCGTCGCCCACGAGGGCGCACACGAGCGTCGTCCGCTGCCACGTGTCGTGACCGTCCACCTCAGCCACCGAGGCCCCGAAGCGCTGCCGAAGCTGCGCCTTCAGCGAATGCAGGAGCTTTCGCTTCCCCTTCAGGTCGTGCGATTCGTT
>DATFON010000118.1:0-47939 GCA_035265465.1 Solirubrobacterales bacterium
GATCGCATCTCGGCGTACGACGTGATCATGCCGACGCTGATACCCGACAAGGGCCGGGTCCTCACGCAGATGTCGCTGTTTTGGTTCGACAGCACGGCCGACATCTGCCCCAATCACTTCGTCTCCGAGGACGTCCCGGAGGAGGTGGCGGGCCGGGCCATCCGGGTGTCTCGCCTCAGCATGTATCCCGTGGAGTGCGTCGTTCGCGGCTACCTGTCGGGATCCGGGTGGCGCGAGTACCAGCAGTCCGGCGCCGTCTGCGGGATCGACCTACCGGCCGGCCTCGTGGAGTCCGAGCGTCTGCCCGAGCCCATCTTCACGCCCGCCACGAAGGCAGAGGTCGGGGACCACGACGAGAACATCGACTTCGACCGCGCGGCCGAGATCATCGGCGACCGGCCGCTGATGGAGGGGCTGCGCCGGGTCTCGATCGAGCTCTACTCCCACGCCGCCGCCCACGCGGAGTCGCGCGGCATCATCCTCGCCGACACCAAATTCGAGTTCGGTGCCTCACCGGGGGCGGAGGTCGTGCTCGGCGACGAGGTCTTCACGCCCGACTCCTCGCGCTTTTGGCCGGCGGACGAGTACGAGCCCGGGCGGCCGCAGCGCTCGTTCGACAAGCAGTATCTGCGTGACTGGCTGGACGAGACCGGCTGGGATCACAGCCCGCCGGCGCCCGAGCTCCCCGACGAGGTGGTCGCCAACACCCGGGCGAAGTACCTCGAGGCCTACGAGCGGATCACCGGCCGCGTCCTCAGTTAGCGGCGCGCTCCGATCCCGCGAGCGGCGGATAATCCACCGTATAGGTGGATGAGAAGCCGGCGGCGAGGGTTGCCGCGCCTACTCGACCTCGTAGCCCAGCTTCTTCAGGAGCGGGCCTGCGACCGCCTCGAACGCCTTTCGGTTCTCCGGGGACATGTCGGTGCGCCACCGCCCGGCGCGGCTGGCGCTCGGCGCCTCGAACAGGAGCTGGTGCTGCTTCGTGCGCTCCTCGGCCGTGATCGTGCCGCCGCCGAGCGGCTTCAGGGTGCGCTCCATCTCGCCGCGCATCCGCTCCTGCGCATGCTGCGGGTAGTCGAGCATCGCGTCGTCCCACGGCAGGTCCACGTGCTCGACGATGCTCCGCAACACCGGCTCCGCATCGGTCACGAGGTCCTCGTAATGGACCTCCATGTAAGTGCCCCTGGCGAGGAGCTTGGCGCGCTTCCGCGCCTTGCGGAGCTCCTTCACCCACTTCCTCGCCGCCTCCGTGATGTCGTCGGTGCCCCAGCTGACCTCCGCCAGCGACAGGGCCACGTCGCGGCCGTCGCGGATGATGTGGATGAAGTGGGCCTCGGGAAGCGCTTTCTGGATGCGCGGCGCCTTGTAGGTGTACGGGGGCGACTTGTCGCCCCAGCGGGGCTTGCCCTGTTGAGCGGCGCATGCCTCGTAGAACGAGCGGACCGCGTCGGCGGTGGTCAGCGGATCGTGCTGCTCCATCCGGGAGCGAACCTCCTCGGGGTCCAGCAGGAAGTCTCCCCACCGGGGGTGCCCGGTCATGGTCGCGAGCGCCCGCTCGCGCACCACATCGGTCGATGACCCCTCCTCGATCAGCTCATCGCACACGTTCGCGACCATCGGAACGAAATGCGTCTCGGCGGGAATCGTCAGGTCCGGGTGCGCGTCCAGCATCAGCCGCAGCAGCGTCGTGCCCGACCGCGAAACGCCCACGACGAAGGGCGCGGGTGGGCGATCGCTCGCCGGCCTGCCCCGCCCGAGCGCACGTTTGACCGACCCCAGACGCATGAGGCGCCGTATTCTGGCACGGCGAAACGCAGGCGCCCGCCGTGGCATCGTGCGCGCGTCGTGCCAGCATCGATCACTACCCTTCCCTCGCCTTGGTGAAGCCAATGAACCAACCTTGGGATGCGCCCCTCCAGATCCCGGACTGTCCCGAGGGATGGACCACCGGGCCCCCCGACTACGTCGGGATCGGCGCCCAGCGCAGTGGAACGAGCTGGTGGTACGACTCGATGCGGCGCAATCCTGGGATCCAGCGCTCGCCCCTCGGCAAGGAGGTCCACTACTTCGACCGCTTCTGGCGAGGCGACGCCCCCGACGACGTCGCCGCGGAGTACGCGTCGTTGTTTCCACGCCGGCCGGGGAACATCGTGGGCGAATGGACGCCCCGCTATCTGGCCGACCACTGGGCGATCCCGCTGCTGAAGGAGGCCGCTCCGAACGCTCGCCTCCTGGTCCTGCTCCGCGATCCGGTGGCCAGGTACCGCTCCGCGATCGCACGCCTCGAGCGAAAGGCGGAGGAGCGCGGAAACCGCGTACTCCTCCCTCAGGTGAACGACGCCGCCTGGCGCGGGTTCTACTTCGAGCAGCTGCGTCACGTGTTCGATCTCTTCCCCCGCGAGCAGATCCTCGTGCTCCAGTTCGAGCGCTGTGTTTCCGAGCCGGTGAGCGAGATGGAGCGCACCTGCCGCTTTTTGGGTGTCGATCCTCCGGACGAGTTCCCGGAACGACTGCACGAGCACAAGCAGGCCGACCGCCAGACGCCCGGTCTGCCCGAGGCCGTGAGCGAGGAGCTCGCCGCGCGGTACCGGGACGACTCTGCCCGCCTCGCCGAGCTATGTCCCGAGATCGACCTGTCCCTGTGGCCAAGCGCCAGCGCGCCGGGACGGCGCGCCAAGGGAGCGGCGGCGCCGGTTGGCACCGGCTGACGGTCTCGCGGGAGACCTGAGCTCGGGACGAGGCTTGGCTGAGGGGATGCGATGCGGCTCGTTATGACCCTGAAGGTCCGCGACGAGGCCGACATCCTCGAGGACAACCTTCGCCACCACCACGCCCTCGGCGTGGACTTCTTCGTCGTCACCGACAACGGCTCGGTGGACGGCACGTCCGAGATCCTGGAGCGCTACGCCAAGGCCGGCCTGGCGCACGTCATCCGAATCGAGACCGGCACCCTCCGCGACGACGAGGAGGATTGGACGACCCAGATGGCCCGGCTCGCGGCGACGGATTTCGGGGCGGACTGGGTTTTCCACGACGACGCCGACGAGCTCTGGTGGCCGGTGCAGGGGACGCTCAAGGAGGCCTTCGAGAGCGTGCCGGAGCAGTACGGCGCCGTCGTGGCGCCGCGCGCGGAGTTTGTCGCCAGGCCCGACAGCCCCGGCTCGTTCGCGGAGCACATGATCTTCCGCGAGTCGCTTTCGAGTCTGCAGCCCAAGGTGGCGCACCGCGCCGACCCGGACGCTTCGGTGATCAGCCAGACTCACGAGGTCGCGTCGGCCGGGCCGAACCGCGATCTGTGGCAGGCGTTACGGCCGCCCGGCCGCATGGTGCATCGCGGCACCCGCGGGACGGGAGAGGAAGACGGCGCCCGGCCGGAGATACGGCTCGTGTGGGCGCCGACGCACCCCCTTCGGATCTTCCACTTCCCCCTGCGCTCGTTCGACCAGTTCCGGAAGCGCACCGAGATCTTCATCGAGCACGGCGGATGGCGCGACACGGGACGCTTCAGACGTCTGCGGCGCCACTATGAGGGCGGGAGGCTCGAGGAGCTCTACGCCGAGCTGGTGTGGGACGACGCGCAGATCGACGAGGGCATCCGGGAGGGGGAGCTCGTTCGCGACGACCGCTTCGCGAAGCTCCTTCCGCGATGCCCGGACCCGCTGAGCGGAGTGCCTTCGGGGTCGGTGCGCGTTGAGGCAGACGCCGAGGCCCTGGAGCGCGAGCGGGCCGAGGTGGAGCTGGACGCGATGCGGCTGATGACCCGCACACAGCGCTTCACCATGCTCCAGCTCGACCGTACGAGGGGCCGGATCGACGAGCTGCACTCCAACTTGGACAAGGTGCGGGCCAAGCTCAACAAGACGCTCGGCAGGCGGCTCCTCAAGCTGGCCAGGCGAGTAACTCGGCGAGGAGAGGCTGAAGACGAGGTGGCTCTGCAAGCCCCCACCGCCCAGGACCGCGCCGAGGAATAGGGACTACTCGCTCGTCGCGGCGCCGAGGTGGAGCTCGCGGAGGTAGTCCCGCAGGCGGGTGTCCTCGACCAGGTCGTCGCGATTTGAATCGGAGACGACACTGTCGGTGTAATGGGCCGGCAGGTCGCCCTGCTCCCAGACCTCGTACAGGCGCCGCCAGGTGCGGCCGATGCGCTCGGGCAGCTCGCGGTTTCGGGCGTAGGCCTGCCCGCCCTTGACGATCTTGTTCTCGAACTGGGCGTACGAGCGCATCGGGAAGTGCAGGATGGCAACCGAGCCGTCGTCGAGACGCTCCCCCAGATCGGGGCCCTGCACGCGGTGGTTGCCCTGGACCACCGTGATCTCAGGATGCGCGCGGTGGGCCAGCTTGGGTGGCAGCGGCTTACCCACCGGGTTCAGCGACTCGCGTTCGCGCACGATCATGCGCTCCCAAAACGGGCGGTCGTCCTCCGGCTGGGGCACGAAGTTCGTCCGACGGGCAACGACCACTCCGATGCCGCCGTCCAAGGTCTCGAACGTGGACGCCAGCGAACCCGAGCGGGGCCACCAGAACTCGTCGGCGTCGCTGTTGATCACCCAGTCCGCCCCATCGTCCGCGGCCATGCGCGCCATTCGCGTCACCCACCGCCCCTGTGAGTAGTCGTCGGTCGGCTCGAGGATGATCCGCACCACGCCGCGTGCCTCGTAGGAGCGAAGGATCTCCAGCGTGGCGTCCTCGGATCCGTTGTCGGTGACGATCACCTCGTCCACGCCCTGGGCGAGGTGGAAGTCGAGGTGCTCGGCGACGATGTCCTGCTCGTCGCGGACGAGCAGGGTCATGACAAGCTTCATCGTCCGATTCCTAGCAGTTCGAAACCAGCCGCGCCCGTTCCCGACGGGCACCCGGGCTGGTTTCTCACCCACTCGCCCTCCGGGCTCGTTCGAGGAGCGAACGCTCACCTACAATGCCCGTTTCTTGGCCGACCCGGGATCCTCAGAGCGGGACTTGAGGCTCGTGATGGCCCTCAAGGTGCGGGACGAGGGCGACGTGATCGAGGCCAACCTGCGCTTCCATCACGCGCTCGGCGTTGGGCACTTCGTGGTCACCGACAACGGCTCGACCGACGAGACGCCGGAGATTCTCGGCCGCTACGGCGAGGCCGGCCTCGCCACCGTGATCGAGGAACCCGGAACGGACTACCGCGTGCGGGGCGCCGGCTGGCTCACGCAGATGGCGCGCATGGCAGCGACCGATCTCGGCGCCGACTGGGTGATCCACACGGATGCCGACGAGTTCTGGCTTCCCGTCGAGGGTTCCCTGCAGGAGACCCTCGCCGCGATCCCTAACCGCTATGGGGTGGTGGTCGCCCCACGGGTGGAGTTCGTGGGCAGGCCTGACGGGCCCGGGGGGTTCGCGGATCGGCTCACCGTGCGTGAGGCGCGCTCCCGCCTGCAGCCGAAGGTCGCCCATCGCGCCTTCGCGGACGTGGTCAGCCTCGATCGCGGCGCCCACGACGTAGCGGTCGAGGGGCCCGGCGGGGACGTGGCCGAGACGCTGCGCCCACCCGGGCGCGCCGTACACCGCTCGGTGCGTGATCCCGTCGGTTCCTCCGATGCTTCGCCCGAGGACGAGACGCGGCTGGTGTGGGCGCCGATGTGGCCCCTGCGGATCCTTCACTTCCCCGTGCGGTCCTTCGCGCAGTTCAAGCGGCGCACCGAGGTCGCCATCTTCGAGGGCCACTATCCCGACTGGGGCCGCTTCAAGCGGCTCCGCGAGGAGTACGAGGCGGGTCGCTTCGAGGAGCTGTACGCGGACCTCGTCCTCGACGATGACGACGTCGCCGCGGGGATCGACGAGGGACGCCTGGTCCACGACGAGCGATTCGCGCGACTCCTGTCGAGCTGCCCGGATCCCCTCGACGGGGGCAGGCCGGGGACGATCCGGGTCGAGTCGAATTCGGCGGATGCGCAGCGAGAGCGGGATCAGCTCGAGTTCGACGCGATGCAGCTTCTGAGTCGAACATCGCGCTGGACCGGCGTGCAGCGCGATCGCAACCGCGAGCGCATCGAGTCCACGCAGGAGGAGCTCGACCAGACCACCGAGCAGCGCGACAAGGCCCGGCGCAGGCTGAAGCGAACGCGCGCGCGGCTCGATCGTAAGAAGGAGAGGCTGGCGAAGGCAGAGCGCCGGAAGGACGCGCTGCGCCAGAGGCTCAAGGCCGAGCGGGCCCGGCCGTGGAGCCGGTTGCGCCGCCGGGTGGCCGGGCTGCGGAAGCGGGCCGGGCGTCTGCTCGGCCGCGGTAGCGACGGCTAAGTTACCCCGGTGCCGCGGTACCTGGTCACCGGCTGCGCCGGCTTCATCGGCTCGACGCTCACCGACACCCTGCTTGCGGAGGGCAGCGAAGTGCTCGGGGTGGACTCGTTCACCGACTACTACCCTCGCGCCGCCAAGGAGGCGGCGCTGAAGGATGCGAGCGGTCACCCCTCGTTCACGCTCCTGGAGCACGATCTGACCGCCGGGTCGCTGCCCGAGTCGAGCCTCGAGGGAATCGACGGCATCTTTCATCTCGCCGCACGCCCGGGGGTTCGAGCCAGCTGGGGGACCGGTTTCGAGGCCTACGTCGACGACAACATCCTCGCGACGCATGCCGTCGCCGACGCAGCGGGAGCACGAGGCATCCGCCTGGTGTTCGCGTCGTCGTCCTCGATCTACGGCGATGCGCTGGCGTATCCCACCGCCGAGGACACATCCCCGTCGCCGATCTCGCCGTATGGCGTCACCAAGCTCGCGTGCGAGCACCTGGTTGCCGCCCACGCGCGCGACTCCGGCCTCGAGTACGTGGCGCTCCGCTACTTCACGGTCTACGGACCGCGGCAGCGCCCCGACATGGCGTTCACCCGCCTCGTCGCGGCGCTGGTCGCGGATCGGGAGTTCGAGATCTACGGCGACGGCCGCCAGTCCCGCGACTTCACGTTCGTGGGCGACGCCGTCAGCGCCACCCTGGCCGCGATGCGCGGCTCGTCCACGGGAGCGATCTACAACGTCGGCGGCGGCAGCGAGGCCGCGCTGAGGGACGTCGTCTCACTCGTCGAGGAGCTCGCGGGCCGGCCGCTGAAGGTCCGGTACGGCGAGCGGGCTGCCGGCGACGTCCGGCGAACCCTCGCCGACACGACAAGGATTCGATCCGAGCTGGCCTGGGAGCCCCAGACCGACCTGCGGAGCGGCCTGGCGGCCCAGCTGGACGCCGCCGGAGCCCTCGCTCCATCCGCGGGCTAGGGCGACAAAGTCGCCGCCCGGCACACTACCCTGGCTCTGTGAAGGCGAAGGTGCTGATTCGGCCCAAGGAGGGGATCCTCGATCCACAGGGCAAGGCGGTCGAGCGCGCGCTACCGGCGCTGGGATTCGAGGGCGTCTCGCACGTCAGCGTCGGGCGCCTGGTGGAGCTCGATACCGACGATCCCGACCGCCTCGAGGAGCTGTGCGAGAAGCTCCTTGCCAACCCTCTGATCGAGGACTACGAGATCGAGGTCACGAAGTGAGGTTCGGCGTCGTTCAGTTCCCGGGCTCGTGCGACGACCGCGACGCCCTTTCGGCCTGCCGGCGCATTGGCGACGCGCGGATGATCTGGCACACGGAGAGTGAGCTTGACGGGATCGACGTGGTCGTCATACCGGGCGGGTTCTCGTATGGCGACTACCTGCGCGCCGGGGCGATCGCCCGCTTTGCGCCCGCGATGCAGGCCGTGGCCAGGCATGCCCAGGCCGGCCGGCCGGTGCTTGGGATCTGCAACGGCTTCCAGGTGCTCTGCGAGTCGGGGCTGCTGCCCGGTGCCCTCCTCACGAACGAGTCGCTGCTGTTCGTGTGCCGGCAGGTGGATCTCCTGGTGGAGAGCACCGACACCGCCTTCACCCGCGACTGCCGACCCGGCGACCGATTGGCGATCCCAGTGAAGCATCAGACGGGCCGTTACTTTGCGCCACCGGATGACCTGGACGAGCTCGAGGCCCGGGGCGGCGTGGTGCTGCGCTACGCGCCGGGCCACAACCCGAACGGCTCGGTCCGGGACATCGCCGGCGTGGCCAACGAGCGTGGCAACGTGGTCGGCCTCATGCCTCATCCGGAGCACGCCGTCGACCGCCAGTGCGGCTCCGAGAACGGGCTCCGCGTGTTCGAGTCCGCGGTCGCCTATGTCGCCGGGCGCGAGCCCGAGCCCATCACCGCTTAGTCGCGACGCCCGAGAATCACATGCGGCGACTTCGCCGCCTTACCTGCTGCGGCGGCGAAAAAGAGTCGCCGCCCGACTTACCTGCGCCGTCCAGGGACGGTACCTCGAGCTCGGCCAGCTCACCGCCCAGCCCGGGCTCCATGAGCTGCCGGTAGAACTCGTCGTCGCGCTTGATCAGCTCGAAGACCTGTTCGTTCATTCCGGTGAGCTGCTCGGCGAGCGCCTCGCGGTAGCGGCGAACGGGATCGATCCTGCGCCGCAGGTATCCGAGCTTCCCCTTCCTGGGTAGCCGGCCGGCGAGCCGTCCACGCCAGCTGGCGGTGCGGAGCGCCTCCCTTTGCGGCATCCACGAGACCCGCCCGCCGGCCGTGCGCCGAAAGCCACCCCCGTGGTGGTAGATCAGATCCCCGTAGATCCCGAACTGGAGCGGATGCGGATTGACCTTGTTCGTTCGCAGCAGCGGGTACCACTCGATGTCCCTGGCCTTCAGGAGCCCGAGCATGTTCCCCCCCACGTCGGTGACGTTGTTTCCCTGGCGGTTCTTCCACTTGTAGCCCCGGCGCCAGTCACCCGGGAGCTCGCGCCAGAAGCCGGCCGTCGTGGCGCAGAACGAGGGATGGGGCTGGGGATCGCCGTTGTTCTCGTCGCGCCGGACCGCGACGAGCGGGTACTGCTCGAGCTTTTCGCGCAGGAACGGAACCATCGGCGCGATCGGGAACGCATCGCCGTCGATGAAGACGATCATCTCGTCGGGCTCGGCCGCATGAGCGACGAGGTCTCCCAGCAGCGTGAGCTTTCGCTCGTGCTCCTTCAGGGGCACGTCGGTCGCGTAGAAGAACTTCTCCGCGTGCCCCATCATCCCCGCGTCGAGCCAGGCGTACACCCTGTAGGGGTCGGAGACGTTGCGCTCGAAGTACTTGAGTTGAACGTCGATCCAGTGGTCGTAGGCCCAATGGACCGTGGCAATGTGGATCATCGGACGGACGAGGTTATCGGCGCAACCAGGGCACCCGCCGACGGATTTCGCCCCAGGGATGCCCCGTTACGATGCGATCGCGGGCGAGAATCATGATGACTCGGAGAAGCGACGATGCGAAGCAGCCGGCCTTTCTGGGGATCGGCGCACCCCGGGCTGGCACGACCTGGCTCCATGCCAACCTCAGGCAGCATCCCGAGATCTGGCTCACGCCGGTCAAGGAGGTGCACTACTTCGACGCCCGCCACCGCAAGCGGCGCAGCAACAACTACTACCGAAGGCATCTGCGGAAGCGCTCGCGCCGCTACGCGCAACTGCAGACCTACCGCGATGCGGTCTCCAAGCGCGACGGGACCTTCCTGGCCAATCTGGCCTGGGACCTCCATTTCTTCGTGCCGCCGCGCACCAACCGCTGGTATCAGGGCATCTTTCGGCCCGGTCCCGGGCAGACCGCCGGTGAGATCACGCCGGCGTACTCGATCCTGGACGTGAGCATCGTCGAGGAGATCGGCGAGATCAACCCGGACCTCAAGATCATCTACCTGTTGCGCGACCCCATCGAGAGAAGCTGGTCGTCGGCCGTGAGCGAGCTCGCGCGCCGCAGGGGACGACCGGCCGAGGAGATCACGGACAGGCAGCTCTTCCGGCATTTCGAGCGATCCGGACACGTCCTGAGGGCCGACTACGTGCGCACGTTCGACAATTGGGAGGGGGTGTTCGGCCGCGACCAGATCTTCGTCGGATTTCTCGACGAGATCCAGCAGGACCCTCGGGATCTGCTGCTCAGGCTCTACCGGTTTCTGGGGGTCTCCGACAGCGAGGACCACATCCCCGCCGGCATCTCCAAGAAGGTCAACGCCTCGCGGCAGTACGGGACCGCCATCCCGGAGCGCTTTCGGGCTCACCTCGCCGAGCTGTACCTGCCGCAGCTCGAGGAGCTCTCGCAGCGATTCGGGGAGCCGGTGACCAGTTGGCTCCGGCGCGCCGAGGAATCGGTGGCGGCCGGCAGCGGAACCCACTAGTGGGGGGCATCGGACCCTGGTCGCGATCCTGGGCATGCATCGCAGCGGCACCTCCGCCGTCGCCGGCATGCTCGCCGACCATGGCATCGAGTTCGGCCCGGTCCGGAAGCGCAACCGGTTCAACCCGCGTGGCAATCGCGAGCTGGCGCAGCTGAATGAGCTTCACGAAGCCGTGCTCGAGCGAAACGGCGGGTCGTGGTGGAGCCCGCCTGAGTCGGTCGACGTGGAGCCGGGCGACATCCGGCGCCGCGACGAGATCCTGGCCACGGTCCAAGGGGAGACCGTGGGCGTCAAGGATCCGCGGATGCTCGTGTGCCCTGAGCTGTGGCACGACCTCGAGCTGAAGCGGATCGGCGTGATCCGCAATCCCGCATCCGTGCGGCGGTCGCTGGCCCGCCGCGCCGCGGAGCGCCCGCACCGCCATCCTCAGCTGTCCGCCCAGCGGTGGGAGGAGCTCTGGGTCACCTACAACCGGGCACTGCTGGCCGAGCACCGGCGGGCGCCCTTTCCGGTGGTCGACTTCGACCGGCACGACGACCTCGACCGGCAGGTCGCCGTGGCGCTTGGATTCTGGGATCTCGACCCGAGCGGCGATTCGGCGTTCTTCGATCGCGACCTCGTCAAGCAGGGACGCGACGGGAGCTGGCGCACGGAGGTCGAGGTCCCCGAGGCCCTCGAGCTCTGGGATGTTCTAGCCGCGATCGCCGGAACCTGAGAACGGTCGCTCCAGCCTTCGCTACGATGGCGCGGCTGCTTCGGGCAGGGGCGGCGGACCGGATGCGTTAAGCGACGCACGGACGGTCCACGTCGACGCACGCACGCTATCCACGGATGCGATTCAAGATCCAGAGAAAGCTCGGGCTTCGGCTGCTGGCGGTCTCGCTGGTCGCCGTTGGAGCCCTCACCGCGGCCCAGGCGGCAAGCGCCGCGGGCAAGCCGAACATCGTCGTGATCCAGTCCGACGACCAGACGGCGAGCCAGTTCACACCGGAGGTGATGCCGAAGACGACCGAGCTGCTGGCGGATCACGGGACGTCGTTCAGCGACTACATCGTCACCACCGCCCTGTGCTGTCCGTCGCGGGCCTCGCTCATCACCGGCCAGTACGCCCACAACCACGGGGTCCTCAACAACGGTAGGGGCGGCGGCTACGGCGCTCTCATCGACAAGGGAAACGTGCTTCCGGTGTGGCTTCAGCAGGCGGGTTACAACACCATTCACGTCGGCAAGTTCATGAACGCCTACGGGAAGGCGGTTGCCGACCCCGCCGAGGTCGCTCCCGGATGGGATGACTGGCAGACGCTCTTCAGCGGCGACGGCCGCTACTACGGCTATTCGCTTTCGAATAACGGCGAGGTGGTCCAGAAGGGACTGGCGAACCGCGATTACGTGACGCGCGTGATCACTCGCAAGGCGGTGGGGGCCGTGAGGCGGTACGCCCCGGACACGAAGCCCTTCTACCTACAGGTCGATCACCGAGCACCCCACGTCGCGCGCGGCAACCGCCCGGGTCGATGCGGCGGAGGCACGCGCGCTCCCGAGCCGGATCCAGCGGACCTGCACATGTTCCGCGACGCTCCGCTGCCGCGGTCCCGCGCGTTCAACGAGGCGAACATGACCGACAAGCCGGCGTTCCTGCGGTCAGCGCCGCCCCTCGGCTACCGGGATCAAAAGCACTTAAAGAAGCATTGGTCGTGCGCGCTCGCCTCGCTCGTCGGCGTGGATCGCAGCGTGGCCCGCGTCTTCAACGCGGTGAAGAAAGCCGGCGAGATCCGCAAGACCGTCTTCATATACATCTCGGACAACGGCCAGTTCTTCGGCGAGCACCGGATCTTCAACGGCAAGGTCCTGCCCTACGAGGAGGCCCTGCACGAGCCGCTCGTTATCCGGATGCCCAAGCGCTACCGCAGCGGAGCACCTCGAGATGATTTGTCCGGCGAGCCCGCGGCCAATATCGATCTGGCGCCGACGATCCTCGATCTCGCCCACGGCGCGCCGTGCCCACCGGGGGGGCAGTGCAGGGTCATGGACGGCCGATCGCTCATGCCGTTGCTGAGCCGATCGGGCTCCTGGCCCGCAAAGCGGGGGCTGCTCGCGGAGTACCGCGTCTCGACGCCGCGGAGCTACGCGACCTGTGACTTCGCCGGAATTCGGACCGGTAACTCGATCTACGTCGAGCACTACAGCGTGGTGAATCTGACGACGCACAATTGCGATCGGACCCTCCAGGTGGAGCGCTACAACCTGAAGGACGACCCGAAGGAGCTGCAGAACGTGTGCCGAGGGGGCCTGCGGACGAGTTGCCCACCGAGCCACCGGCAGGCCGACCTCGAGCGGCGCCTCCAGTTGCTTCGCGTATGCGCCGGCATCAAGGGCCGCGACCAGAGGGTCGCCGGCAGGCCGTACTGCGAGTAGCCGAAGGCCCAGCCGGCGCCGACCCTCCCACTTCCCCTCGGCCCCGGCCATCTAGGATCGCTCGCCATGGCCGAGCACGACTTCGTCTTCGTCGGCGGGCTGCACCGCAGCGGCACGACGCTGCTGGCACGCGCGATCGCCAAGCACGCCGAGGCGAGCGGGTTTCGCAAGACGGAGGCGCTGGCGAACGAGGGCCAATTCCTGCAGAGCGTCTATCCGATCGCGCGGGAGTTCGGTGGCACGGGCCGGTTCGGATTCGACGAGCGAAGCCATCTGACCGAGGACTCGCCGCTCGCCACCGACGCCAACCGCGAGCGGCTGCTCACCGAATGGGGCGAATACTGGAACCTCGACAAGCGCGTCCTGGTCGAGAAGTCACCGCCGAACCTGCTCAAGCTGCGGTTCCTGCAGGCGCTGTTCGGCGATGCCACCTTCGTGGTGATCATGCGCCATCCCATCGCGGTCTCGTACGCCACCCAGAAATGGAGCGAGACCTCGATCGAGTCGCTGATCGAGCACTGGCTCGTCTGCCACGAGATCTTCCTCGAGGACGCTCCCCACATCCGCCGGCTGATGCTCGTCCGCTACGAGGACTTCGTGACCGATCCCGAGGGGATCGTCGGACGCATCCAGGAGCGCCTGGGCCTCGCTCCATCCAAATCGACGTTCGCGGCGCGTAGCGGCATCAACGATGCCTACTTCAAGCGCTGGAACGCGCGCCTTCGGCCATTCCGCAGACGGGAGAACGAGGAGCTCGCGCACCGCTTCGAGGAGCGTGCCAACCGGTTCACCTACAGCCTGGCGGATCCGGAGCACGACGCGGTACCCGCCAGCGAGGTGGGAGAGCTACTCGGTCGACTGACGCCGGCCCCCTGATCTACTCGCAGAAGGGGCGAGCGGACGGCGCGTCGCGCCCCTGGACCCCGGAGCACGAGCGCAACAGGGCGAGCCGGGCGGCCAGCGTTCTCTGAGTCGTGGCCAGGTCCGGGTCCCTGGCCCGGTTGTCGAGCTCGTAGGGATCCGTCCTCAGGTCATACAGCTCGCGATAGCCGGTGGCGAGCTCCGAATAGACGTAGCGCGGAATGCGGATCGCCTCGTAGCGATGGTCGCCCGACGCGATCTCCGCCAGCACCCCGCGGTTCCGCGGCCAAGTGCCCCGACCGCCAACGAGCGGTGCCAGGCTGCGGCCGTCCATTCGCCGGCAGTCGCTCGGTCCGGCGCACGTCGCCACCCCGCCCAGATAGCGATCCGCGTAGTCGACCAACGTGGCCGCGATGTCCTGATTCGACACCACCGCGTGGCGTTCGGGCACCCGCGACCCCCTTCGGTAGGCATCCGGCACCTTGACGGCATACGGGACGTTGAGGGCGGGCTCGTAGATATCCGCCTTCCCGTTCGGCCGCCGGTGCTCGCCGAAGAAGTTCCCGTTGTCCGAGACGTAGATGACGATCGTGTTGCGGGCCTCGCCGTCGCGCTTGAGCTCCCTCATCACGCGCCCGACGCCCTGGTCGAGCTCGGCGATGGCGGCGAGCGTGCAGTGCCAGTTGTTCTTGATCTCCTTGATTTCCTGATGGTCCAGCCGCGGCAGATTGCGGATCGCCGCCGGCTTGTCGGAGACGTCGCGCTCGTTGAACGAGGGTGGCCGCGGTAGCGGCACGTGCTCCACGGCCCGTACGGAGGCGCGATCCGGCGGACCCGGGGACGCGGCGCGCCGACATGGGTAGACCGGGGACCGCCACCCATGTGGGGCCTCATAGGCAAGCCAGAGAAGGAACGGATCGCTCGAGTGGGAGTTCTTCTCCAGGAAGCGCTTCGCCTTTCGGGTGAGCACGTCGGTCGAGTAATCGCTGCGACGGCTTCCGAAGTGGCGCACCCTGCCGTTCACGGTGACGTCGTAGTCGTAGTAGCCCGGAAAGCCCAGGAACCCGAACCAGTGGTCGAAACCGGGAGCGGGGCTGGCCCCCGCGACCTCGGTGTAGCCGTTCAGGAACTTGCCGACGAAGCCCGTGCGGTAGCCCGCGCGCTGGAGCCAGACCGGGAGCGTGTTATGCGGCTCGCGCAGCGACGCATACCCTGGATTGTTCGAGAAGACCCCGTGGTTGTGCGGATACTGCCCGGTCAGGATCCCCGCGCGGTCCGGGCAGCACAACGGCGGAGCGGCGACACCGCTGCGAAAACGGGTGCCGCGGTCGACGATGCGGTCGAACGTCTGCGGCATGTAGGCGCGCTTGAAGCTGTTCAGGGACTGGTCGTCGACCAGGACCACCAGGAAGTTCGGCGGCTCCGTAGTGGCCGCGGCAGCTTCGTCGCCGCCCGCAGCGCGGGCGTGGAGTCCCAAGACAAGCGTCGCGAGCCCTACGAGGATGCCCGCCCACCTCGCCGTCGTCGCGGTCCGCCCGGCCCAGCCCACGCGCCGAAGCTAGCGCATGCGGGGGCGCTAAGCGCGGCGCGACCGCCGGCTCGCGACTCGGCGGCCCTGTTAGCCTCGCCGCGCCGTGCGGCTGGGAATGGTCTACAAGGTCCGGGACGAGGCGGACATCCTCGAGGACAACGTGCGCTTCCACCGTGCGCTTGGGGTTGATTTCTTCGTCATCGTCGACACAGGGTCGACCGACGGAACGCTCGAGATCCTCGAGCGCTACGAGCGAGCGGGGTTCGTGAGGCTCGAGCGCGTCCAGGGCGGGATTCACGACATGAAGCGCGGGGGCGAGGAGGAGATCACGCGAATCGCGTCCGAGATGGGGGCCGACTGGGTGATCCACAACGACGCCGATGAGTTCTGGTGGCCCGCTGTAGGGAACCTGAAGGACGCCCTGAAATCCGTTG
This sequence comes from Solirubrobacterales bacterium, assembly GCA_035265465.1. Taxonomy (GTDB): domain Bacteria; phylum Actinomycetota; class Thermoleophilia; order Solirubrobacterales; family 70-9; genus AC-56. Next base: position 15,416 of record DATFON010000118.1, read on the forward strand.
GGGAGCAATTTGGGATGGTGGTCGCGCCGCGAACGGAATTCGTGGCGCGACCAGGCGAGGGGTCCTTCGCGGACCGTATGACCGTGCGCGAGGCTCGCTTCCGTCGGCCCGCCAAGTCCGCGCACCGGGCAAACCCCCGGATCAGCCTGCGAGGTCCGCACCCGGTCGAGATCTGGGCCGGCGGCTCTCCATACCGAGGGTTGGTGGGTAAGCCCGTGCTCCGCACCGGCGCCGAGCATCGCGAGGACGATCCGCTCGAGCTATTGATTGCGCCCACCTTTCCCGTCGGCGTCCTCCATTTCCCGGTCCGCTCCTTCGAGCAGTATCGGCGCCGGGTGGAGATCGCGCGCGACAACGGGCAACTCGAGCGAAATCCCGATGCGCGTGCCGTGCGCGATGCCTACGAGGAGGGAAGGCTGGAGGAGGTCTACGAGCGCCTGACCCTCGACTACGCGGCGGTGGCGAGGGGAATCGACGAGGGCTGGCTGGTCGAGCAGACCGGCTTTCGCGATTGCCTGGCGGCCTGCCCCGATCCGCTCGCCGGCGGCGAGACCGGCACTGTCGGCACGCCTCCCGATGGGGACGGCCCAACGCTCGACGACCTGCGCGACGACGCGATGTACGCGATCACCCGTTACATCCAGACCCAAGCCCACCGTGCCGCGAAGCACCGGCGTCAAGCCGCCGAGGTGCGGGGGGTCAAGCGACGCCTCAAGCGCCGCTCCCGGACCCTGCGCAAGCGCACCCGCCGCCTGCAGCGGATCGAGTCCAGCGTCTGGTGGAGGCTCAGACCCCGAGCCCCGCGCTTCATCAGGCGCCTCCTCGCGCGCGGGCGACGTTGAGTCCGCCCGCGATTCACCCTCGCGCCGCGCGGCTCGAAATACTGGATCCGGAATGAGCGTCTCGAGCGAGTCCAGGCACCGTGAGCTCGGCCTCACCGACTCGGAGTACGAGCTCATCCGCGGGCTGCTGGAGCGTGACCCCAACAAGGTCGAGCTGGCGATGTTCTCCCTCCTGTGGTCGGAGCACTGCGCCTACAAGCACTCGCGGAGGCTGCTTCGGAAGCTGCCGACGGAGGGACCGCGGGTGTTGATGGGACCAGGTGAGAACGCAGGCGCCGTGGACGTCGGCGGCGGGCACGCCGTGGCGTTCAAGGTCGAGTCGCACAACCACCCCAGCGCCGTCGAGCCCTTCCAGGGCGCCGCCACGGGAGTCGGCGGAATCCTGCGCGACGTGTTCGCGCTTGGAGCGCGGCCGATCGCGGTGCTCGACTCGCTGCGCTTCGGCGAACTGGACTCCGAGCGCTCGCGCTACCTGTTCGAGCACGTGGTCGCGGGCATCGGCCACTATGGGAACTCGATCGGGATCCCAACCGTCGGCGGCGAGATCTACTTCGAGGCGCCGTACGAGCAGAACTGCCTGGTGAACGCGATGTGCGTCGGCCTCGCGCGCGCCGACGGGCTGATTCGGGCCGCAGCCAGCGGGCCCGGGAACGCGATCGTCCTGCTGGGGGCGTCGACTGGCCGTGACGGCATCGGGGGTGCCTCCGTGCTGGCCTCGGCCGAGCTTGCGGAGGGCGCCGAAATGCGGCCCAGCGTGCAGATCGGCGATCCGTTCGAGGAAAAGAAGCTCATGGAGTGCTGCCTCGAGCTCCTCGACCGAGGGCTGCTGATCGCGCTGCAGGATCTCGGGGCCGCCGGTTTGAGCTCCTCTTCGGCCGAGATGGCCTCGGCGGGCGGGGTGGGAATGGACATCGACGTCGATCGCGTCCCGCTTCGCGAGGCGGACATGGAGCCGTTCGAGATCATGGTCTCCGAATCGCAGGAGCGCATGCTCGCCGTGGTGGAGCCATCCCGCGTCCCGGACGTGCTCGCCGTGTGCGAGCGCTGGCAGACGGGCGCGGCGGCGATCGGCGAGATCACGGACACGGGGCGCATCCGGATGCTTTCGGGCGGTGAGGTCGTCGGCGATGCGTCGGTTGCGGCGCTGGTCGACGCCTGCCCCCTTTACGACCTCGAGCCACGGGAACCCACCGCCTGGCTCTATGGGAACCGCGCCTCGCTCGACGCGCAGGCGGACGGCGCCGCGATCATCAGCGCGCTGCTCGCCTCGCCGAGCGTCGCCTCGAAGCGCTGGGCCTTCGAGCAGTACGACTCGATCGTCCAGTCGCGAACCGTGCGCCGCCCGGAGGCCGCGGATGCGGCGGTGCTGGCGCTGCCCGAGAGCGGCCGGGCGATCGCCGTTGCGATCGACGGCAACGGCCGCCGGGTGGCCTGCGATCCCTATCGGGGCACCATCGAGGCGGTGCTCGAGTGCGCGCAGAACCTCGCCTGCGTCGGCGCGGAGCCCCTCGGCCTCACGAACTGCCTCAACTTCGGCAATCCCGAGAAGCACCACGTCGCATGGCAACTGGACCGCTCGGTGCAGGGCCTCGCCGACGCCTGTGCCGCGCTCGAGGTCCCCGTCGTGGGCGGCAACGTCTCGCTGTACAACGAGACCGACGCCGGCCCGATCTACCCGACTCCCGTGATCGGGATGGTCGGCGAGCTTCCCGACCCGGACCACGCCGTCGGGGTCGCCCCGCAGGAGGGCGACGCCGTGGCGCTTGTCGGCCCGTTTGCGCCGTCCCTGGCCGGGTCCCAGCTCGCCAAGCTCCGGGGTGACCTCGACCAGGGCCTCCCAGGGGTCGCCATCGACGACGTCCGGTCGGCAATCGAATTCGTCCGCAACGCGGCGCGCCAGGGCCGAATCACCGCCGCCCATGACGTCAGCGACGGAGGCCTGGCCTGCGCCCTCGCTGAGTGCGCCATCGCCGGCAGCGTCGGCATCCGCGCCGACCTCGATCCGCTCGTCGAGCTCCGCGGCGGGTCGGGCGAGAGCGCCCTGTTCGGGGAGGGACCGGGCGGCTTCGTGATCACCGGGCCCGCCGCGGATCTTCGTCAGCTGGCCCAGGAGGGCGAGCGCCAGGACGTGACGGTGCTGCTCGTGGGCGAGGTCGCCGGCGAACGGATCGAACTGCTCGCGGCCGAGGGCGAGGGCGCGATCACCGTTGCCGAGGCGGAAGCCGCCTGGCGCTCGCTGGGCGGAGGCTAGAGCGCGTCAGCGTCGCTTGAGTTCGGAGCCCAAATAGTCCGGAAACCGCGGCATCCGGCGCCTGGCGCGATCCGACTCCACTGCTAGCCTTGCTTGGCAGGCGGCTTGCCTGCGAAATCTCTCCCTTCCAGGCACGGTGAATGCACGCCAGCGATCGCTCATTCCCAGACCGCGACGGCCCGCGTGACGAGTGCGGGGTGTTCGGCGTATACGCGCCGGGTCACGATGTCGCGAGGCTCGCCTACTTCGCCCTCTACGCCCTTCAGCATCGCGGACAGGAATCCGCCGGCATCGCCACCTGCGAGGGTGGCCACATCACGACGCTGCGGGAGGCCGGGCTGGTCTCACAGGTGTTCGACGAGGAGAAGCTCCACGCGCTCGAGGGCGACATGGCGATCGGACACGTTCGCTACTCCACCACGGGCGGCGGCTCGTGGGAGAACAGCCAACCGGTGTGGCGCGACGATGGGCGGGAGGTCGCTCTTGCTCACAACGGCAACCTGACCAACGCGGTCGAGCTCTACAACGACCTCCGCGAGCGAGGCCTGCGTTTCCGGGGAACGTCCGACTCGGAGATCATGGCCGCCCTGCTCTCCGTGGAGGAGGCGCGGCCGATCGAGAATGCCGTCGAGGCGGTCATGCCGAGGCTCGAGGGCGCCTACTCCACGGTCGTCATGACCAAGCGTGCGGTGGTGGCGTTTCGCGACCCGCACGGCGTGCGCCCGCTGTCGCTCGGGAAGCTGGGCGAGCGGTACGTCATCGCCTCGGAGAGCTGCGCCTTCGACATCATCGGTGCGGAGCTCCTGCGGGAGGTCAACCCGGGCGAGCTCATCTCACTCACCGAGGACGGGCTCGAGAGCCGACAGGTCGTCACCGCAAACCGCCGCGCGCATTGCGTGTTCGAGCACATCTACTTCTCGCGTCCCGACAGCCGCCTCGAGGGCCGCGTGGTCCAGCGGGCTCGCGGCCGGATGGGCGAGATCCTGTGGCGCGAGGCCCCGGTTGACGCCGACCTGGTGATCTCGGTCCCCGACTCGGGCAACCCGGCCGCGAGCGGCTTCGCGCGCGCCTCCGGTATCCCGCAGGACGACGGCCTGATCAAGAATCGCTACGTGGCGCGTACCTTCATTCAGCCGGGGCAGGAGCTCCGCAAGCGGGGCCTGCGAATGAAATTCAACCCGCTGCCCGAGATCGTTTCGGGAAAGCGCATCGTCGTCGTGGACGACTCGATCGTTCGCGGCAACACCACCCGGCAGATCGTCGCGATGCTGAAGGACGCGGGGGCCAAGGAGATCCACCTGCGGATCTCGGCGCCGCCGATCCGCCACCCCTGTCACTACGGCATCGACATGTCGACGCGCGAGGAGATGATCGCCCACGAGCGGAGTGTCGAGGACATCGCCGCCGAGCTTGGTGCGGACTCCCTTGCCTACCTGTCGCTGGAGGCGGTGTACGAGGCGATCGGCGTCCCGGCCTCCGACCACTGCGACGCGTGCTTCACCGGTAACTACCCCCTCGGTGACGACGGCCAGGGGAACGGCAAGTTCGCCCTCGAGGACCTAGCCGTGGTCCCGGCAAGTCGCTGAGCCGAAGCGCAGTTGGACGCTTTTCGCATCGCGGTCCTCGCATCCGGGACTGGCACCAACCTCCAGGCGATACTCGACGGCCTCCACGGTCGCGACGGGATCGAGGTCGCCTGCGTCGTCTCGAACAAGCCGGGGGCACCGGCGCTCGAGCGCGCCACGGAGGCAGGCGTGGAGACCTGCGTGTTCGCGCGGAGCGACCACCGCGACCGGGTGGACCGTGACGCGGCAATGGCCGACTGGCTGGCCGAGCGCGAAGTCGACCTGATCGTGCTCGCCGGCTACATGGAGCTCCTGTCACCCGAGTTCGTGCGGCGGTTCCGCAATCGGGTGGTGAACGTTCACCCGGCGCTGTTGCCCTCCTTTCCCGGGCTGGACGCGGTCGGGCAGGCGCTCGAGCACGGCGTTCGGGTGACAGGGGTGACTGTGCACTTCGTCGACGAGGGAGTCGACTCCGGGCCGATCATCTTGCAGCGGCCCGTCGACGTGCCATACACTCGCGACCGCTCGCAACTGGAAAGGGAGATTCACGAGGTCGAGCATCAGCTGCTGCCGGAGGCGATCCGCCTGATCGCCGCCGGGGCTGCCCGCGTCGATCCCGGGAATCCTCGAGTCGTGCATGTCGACCATGCGGAGAGCGCTGTAGATGGCTGACCCGGCGACGCCCGCGGCCGGAACCGAGGCGTCGGCGAGGCCCGAGGATGCGGTCAAGGTTCGCAGGGCGCTGATCTCCGTCTCCGACAAGACGGGCATCGTGGACTTCGCGCGGGGGCTCGCCCGGCTGGGGGTCGAGATCGTGTCCACCGGCGGCACCGCGACCACGCTGCGAGACGCGGGTATCGAGGTCCGCGACGTCTCGGACCTGACGGGTTCGCCGGAGATCCTCGGGGGACGGGTCAAGACCCTTCACCCGCGGATCCATGCCGGACTGCTCGCCGTCCGCGACGACCCCGAGCACATGGAGGTCCTCGCATCGGAGGGAATCGAGCCGATCGACCTGGTCTGCGTGAACCTGTACCCGTTCGAGCGCACTGTGGCCAGGCCGGGCACGAGCGAATCCGACGCGATCGAGAACATCGACGTCGGCGGGCCGACGATGATTCGCGCCGCTGCCAAGAACCACCGCTTCGTCGCCGTCGTCGTGCAACCCGAGAGCTACGACGCCGTGCTGGCCGAACTCGAGGAGACCGGAGGCGGCGTGTCGGGAGCGACGCGGCACTGGCTGGCGAACGAGGCGTTCGCGTTCACGGCCCGATACGACGCAGCGATCAGCCGCTGGTTCGGCATCCGCTACGAGGAGTTCCCCGAGCACTGGGTGATGGCGCACGAGAAGTTCCTCGATCTCTCCTATGGCGAGAACCCCCATCAGAAGGCCGCCCTCTATACCGAGGTCGGCGCCCGGGCCCACGTCCTGTCGCGGGTAGCGAAGCTCCACGGCAGGGCGCTCTCGTTCAACAACGTGCTCGACCTGGACGCGGCTCGGCGGCTGCTCGATGAGTTCGAACGCGCCGCGTGCGTGATCGTCAAGCACAACAACCCCTGCGGTGTGGCGACCGCCGAGGGGATCGGGATCGCGTACGAGAACGCCCTCGCCTGCGACCCGATGTCCGCGTTCGGCGGCGTGATCGCGCTGAACCGCAACGTGGATGGCCCGCTCGCGGAGCGGCTGCATCAGCACTTCATCGAGGTCCTGATCGCGCCGAGCTACGACGACGATGCCCTGAGCGTCCTGGGCCAGAAGGAGGCGGTTCGCATCATGGAGGCGACCGAGCAGCGCCGGGACGAGCCGGGCGACCGTGACCTGAAGCGGGTGCGGGGCGGACTGCTCGTGCAGGAGCCAGATCGGATCGATTCGGATCGCGAGTCGATGGCGCTGGTGACGAAGGCGAGCCCCAGCGGAACCCAGTGGGATGACCTGTGGTTCGCGTGGAAGGTCTGCAAGCACGTGCGCTCGAACGCGATCGTGATCGCAAAGGACGGCGCCACGATCGGCGTGGGAGCCGGGCAGATGAGCCGCGTCGACTCGGTGAGAATCGCGATCGAGAAGGCACGCGAGGCACGGGGGGCGGAGGCAGAATCCATTCTCGCCGCGTCGGTTGTCGCGTCGGACGCGTACTTCCCATTCCCGGACGGCCCCCAGATCGCGATGGAGGCGGGTGCCACCGCCTTCGTCCAGCCCGGCGGCTCGATGCGCGACTCCGAGGTGATCGCCGCCTGCGACGAGGCGGGGGCGGCGATGGTCTTCACCGGCCGCAGGCACTTCCGCCACTAGCTCCGTCGGCATCGTCCGGTTTTCTCCCGCCGAGCGGGGGTATTTCCCTGACATGCCCGCACTGCTTCCCGCGACCACGCGCTGGCTCCTGCGCTGGGCGCTGTTGATGGGACTGTGGCTGGCGTTGACCGACACGGACAAGAAGCCCGAGCTCATCGCGGGTGCCGTCGCCGCGGCGATCGCCGCGACCGTCGCCGGCCTGATCGTGCGCTCCGGACCGCCGAAGACCGTAAGCAAGTCGCTGGCACTGCTGGGCCTGGGGCCGCGGCGGCTCGTCCGGCCTCTGGTCCGGTTGGCGGTGGACACCTGGATCCTCACCGTCGCGCTTGTCCGCAGATTGTCCGGACGAGATCAACGCGGCTCGTTCAGAGCCGTTCGCTACAGCCCTGAGGAGCCGCGTCGCAGCGCCGCCGGTCGAGCTCTCACCGAGATCTGGGGTTCCCTTACGCCCAACCGCTACGTCGTGGGCGCCGACGAGGACGAGGGCATCCTGATCGTCCACGAGCTCGTGCGCACGGACCAGCCCATCGATCCGCTCGCCGGGCGATGAAGGAGTGGCATCTCGCGGCGGCGATTCTCGTCGCCGCGCTGATCCCCTGTGGCTGGGTCTGCCTGCGTCGCAGCTTCGCCGAGGGCGTGGTGGCCGTCCAGCTCGCGGGCACCGTCGCGGCACTCGCCCTGCTCGTGCTCGCGGAGGCGGAGCAGCGTGAGCCGTTCGGCGACCTGGCGGTTGTCCTTGCGCCGCTCTCGTTTGCCGGGACGCTCGTCTTTCTGCGCTTTCTGGAGCGGATGCGGTGAGTGTTCGCGACGCCATCGCCTACGCGCTGCTCGGCCTGGGGGTGACGTGCGAGCTCATCGCCGTCCTCGGCCTCGTGGCGATGAGGGACGTGTACGACCGCCTCCACTACGTCGGGCCCGCGACGCTGGGAGCCCTGCTGGTCGCCGCGGCCATCTGGGTGTACCAGGGTCCGTCGCAGATCGCGCTGAAGGGGACGCTGGTCGCCGCCTTCGTCCTGGTGGCCTCCCCCGCGCTGGCCCATGGGACCGCGCGGGCGGCGAGGATCAGCGAGCGCGGCGACTGGCGACCGGGACGCGAAGAGGGAATCGAGGTGGAGGAGCCATGACGGTGGTGCAGATCGCGGCGCTGATCGCGGTCGCCTTCGGCGGGACGGCGGTCGTGCTGGCGCGGGATCCGGCGCGGCAGGCTCTCGTGGCCAGCGTGTACGGGCTCGCGCTCGCCGTCCTCTTCCTCGCGTTCCAGGCCCCCGACGTCGCGCTCTCCCAGATCGTCGTGGGGGCGGTGGGGCTGCCCGCGATGATCATGTTCGCCCTCCGCAAGATCATCCGCCGCGAGGAAGTCGACCGGGAAGAGCGGTGAGCGAGCGGCTGCGATTGACCGTGTTTGCCGCCGGCGTTGTCGGGTTCGGTGCCGTTCTCGTGTGGGGGCTCGCGGGCTTGCCCTCGTTCGGCGATTTCGACGGTCGCTACGGGCAGTACCTCGCGCACGCCGCGGTGCCGGAGCGCCACGCGACATCCGCGGTGGCCGTGACGACCCTCGACTTTCGCGGATTCGACACGCTCATCGAGGAGTTCATCCTCTTCACGGCCGCCGTTGGAGTCGTCGTCCTGCTTCGCGTTCAGCGGGCAGGCGAGGAGGTGCCGGCGGAGCCCGACGCGGTCCGGCAGCCGACCGCCCACAGCGGGTCGCTGCGAAGCGTCATCACGGCGCTCGTCGGGCCCTTTCTGCTCCTCGGGCTTGCCATCGTCGTTCACGGCCACCTGACGCCGGGTGGCGGCTTTCAGGGCGGTGTGATCCTCATGGCGGCGCTGTTCCTCGTCTATCTGGGCGGCACGCACATGAGGCTCGGGCCGTTGCGGCCCCTGGCGGCGACGGAGGCGTCTGAGGGCGTGGGGGCGGCGGGGTTCGCTCTGATCGGCCTCGGCGGGATCGTCGTGGCGGGCGCCTACCTGGAGAACTTCCTGCCGTTCGGGCGGGTGTCGAATCTCGTCTCGGGAGGGGACATACCGCTCCTCAACATCGCGGTGGGGCTGGAGGTGATGGGCGCACTGCTCGTCGTGCTCGGCGAGTTCCTCGACCAGCGGCTCCTGATGCGGAAGGGTCGGCTGTGAGCTTTCTGCCCTATGCGGTCGCGGCCTGGCTTTTCGTCATCGGCCTCTACGGAATCGTCACGAGCCGCAACCTCGTGCACCTCATCGTCTGTCTGTCGGTCGTCCAGTCGTCGACGTACGTGCTGTTGCTGGCGGTCGGCTACCGAACGAACGCCACGGCGCCGATATTCGCCGACATCTCCACATCGCGGTCGGTGGTCGACCCGATCGTCGCGACGCTCACGCTCACGGACGTCGTGGTGGAGGCGACCGTCGTCGCGCTGCTCCTGGCGTTGGCGGTCCAGGCGCACAGGCGCTTCGGCACATTGGATCCCAACGAGATGGGCGCCCTGCGGGGTTAGGCGCCGTGGACGTCGCACCGCTTGCGGTCGCCGTGCCGCTCCTGGCGGCCGGCCTGCTGACCGCCATCGCACCGCGGGTGAACAGGTGGTTCGCCGAGGTCGTGGCAGTGGCGGCCACACTGGCGGTGGTCACCTTCTGCGCGATTCTCCTGGTGCGGACGACGTCGGGCGCCGAGGTCTACTGGTTCGGCGGCTGGGAGATGCACCGTGGGATCGCCGTGGGGGTGTCCTTCACCGTCGACGCCTTCGGGGCCGGTTTGGCGACGCTCTGCTCGGTGCTGATGGTGGCGGCGCTCGTGCTGATGTGGCGATACCGGGAAACCGACCCGCCCCACTTCCAGACGCTGATGCTCCTGTTCCTGTCGGGGATGGTCGGCTTCTGCCTCTCCGGCGACCTCTTCAACATGTTCGTCTTCTTTGAGCTGATGAGCGTGGCGGCGTTCGCCCTCGCCGGCTACAAGATCGATGAGGACGAGGCGGTCGAGGGGTCGCTGAACTTCGCCGTCACGAACACGATCGGCTCGTTTCTAATTCTCACCGGCATCGCCCTCGTCTACGGCCGAACGGGGGCGCTCAACCTGGCGCAGATAAGCGAGGCGCTTCCGAACGGGCCTTCCGATGGGCTGTTGGTCGTCGCGTTCTGCCTGCTGGCGGCCGGGTTCTTCGTCAAGGCGGCGGTGGTGCCGTTCCACTTCTGGCTGGCCGACGCGTACGCGGTGGCGCCGACGCCCGTGTGCCTGCTGTTCGCGGGAGCGATGAGCGAGCTCGGGATCTACGCGGTGGGCCGGATCTGGTTCGACGGGTTCGCGGACGCGCTCGCGGTGCACGCGGACGGACTGCGAGCAGTGCTCGTGATCGCCGGCTGTCTCACGGCCCTGGTCGGCGGGGTCATGTGCGTACTGCAGGACCACATCAAGCGCCTGTTGGCCTTCGCCACGATCGCGTATGTGGGGTTGTTCCTGATCGGCCTCGCGCTCCTGACAACGGACGGAATCGCCGGGGCGGCGGTCTACATCGTGGCCGACGGGCTCGGAAAGGCGGCGCTCTTCGGCGCCGCGGGCATCGTGCAGCATCGCCGCCGGAGCGTGTCGCAACGGCGCCTGAGGTGCTACGGGCCAGGATTGCCATTCACCGGGGCCCTCTGGGTCGTCGGAGCTCTGTCGTTCGCCGCGCTGCCGCCGTTCGGCACATTCCTCGGGAAGTCGCTGCTCGAGGAGGGGCTGGTCAAGGAGGGTTATGGCTGGGTAATCGCGGTGTTGATCGTGACATCGGCACTGACCGCCGGGGCCGTCCTGCGGGCGGCGGGCGGGATCTTCCTCGGCTGGGGCGAGGGGGGTCCGCGGAAGGCGACCGAGGAGGAGACGTCGCCCGAGGAGGAGGGGGCACCGGAGCGCACGCCAGCGGTGCTGTTCATCCCCACGGTGCTGCTCGCGATGGGAGCGCTCGCGATCGGCCTCGTGCCGGGATTGGTGGAGGCGTTCGAGGGAGCGGCCGAGCGGTTCGCGGATGGATCGTCTTACGTGGCGACCGTGCTGCGCGGCGCCGACGCGCCTGCGATCGAGGCGGCGCCGAGCTATTCCGCGCCGATGAGCGCGTACGTGTACTCGGCTTTGACCCTTGCGGGGGCGTTGCTCGTGGCGGCTTTGGGCCTTTTCGGCTACCGGATCCAGGGCTCGATCGCCGGGGCCGTGACGCGGGTGGGTCAGAGGGTCGTCGCGCCCATGCGGGCCCTTCACAGCGGCCATATCGGCGACTACGTCGCGTGGCTGGTCGCCGGGGTGGCGCTGCTCGGCGGGTCGTTCGCGATCGCGCTTCAGTAGACATCACTTGCGGCGGCTTCGTCGCCTGACATGCTGGTTTCGGTGCTAAAGCACCTCATGACAGACTCCGGCAATGCCGGAGCTGAACGTGCTGCGGGTGTTTTGCGGAGACGACGGGAGCTGTGGCAATCCGCTGGGAGTCTTCCTGGACGGAGGATCCGTGCCCGAGGCCGACCGGCAGGCCGTTGCGGCGGATCTCGGGTTCAGCGAGACGGTGTTCGTGGACGACGCCGAACGTGGCGAGATCCGGATCTTCACCCCGGCCGTCGAGATTCCGTTCGCGGGGCACCCCGTGGTCGGGACGGCGTGGCTGCTCGCGCGCGAGCGCGGCGGTGTGCCCGTGCTTCGGCCGCCGGCGGGTGAGGTGCCGGTTCGCACGGAGGCCGAAATGACCTACGCCGCCGGACGGCCCGAGTGGGCACCGGAGTTCGAGTTCGTGCAGCTCGGCTCCCCGGCCGAGGTCGAGGCGCTCGACGGATCGCCGCGGAAGGACGCGGAGGTCGGGATGTGGGCGTGGATCGACGAGGAGGCCGGCGTGCTGCGAGAGCGGGTGTTCGCGGAGCCTTTCGGGATCCCGGAGGACGAGGCGACCGGGGCGGCCGCGGTCACCCTCACCGCGCGACTCGGTCGCGCGCTCGATATCCGCCAGGGCCGCGGATCGCGCATCCAGACGCGCCCACTGGAGGACGGAATGGTGGAGATCGCCGGCCGAGTCGAGTTCGAGGAGGTGCGAGATTATGGGAGCTGAGCGGGGTAAACGGAGCCGCGTGAGCCACTCGATCCGCACAGGTCTATGGCTGCTTCTCGCGGTCATCGCGGCTCTTGCCGTGGGATGCGGGTCCTCTGAGCCCTCGCACAGCACGGGCTCGTCGCCCTCCGTCGCGCAGAAGGTGCCGTCAGCGCAGCCCAGCGCAGGCGGTCGCGTCGAGCGCGTGAAGGTTCCAAACCTCGTCGGGGAGCGATTCGAGAAGGCGGTCCACGAGGTCGACAGCGTCGGCCTCCAGCAGCATGCGCCGGCGTTCCCGGGCACCATCGGCAACCCCCATTACAAGGGGCACTGCAAGAAGATTCTCAGCCAATCGCCCCCGCCGGGAACCCGGCTCCCGAAGGGCGGGACGGTCTCAATCGTCTACGGCGTCTGCCCGCACGCCATAGCAAACGCACATCGCTCCCTGCACGGCCACGGGTAAAGCCACAGTCGCCGTCGGCGCTCACGCGGCATCATGTAGGGGCCCCTGTAGCGTAATCGGATAACGCGTCGGCCTTTTAAGCCGGAAGATCCCGGTTCGAGTCCGGGCGGGGGCACTTCTCCGCGCCGGCCATGACCCAAGAGCCAACCACCGCAGCCGAGGAGGTCGCCGAGCGCCAGCAGGCGTAGGGGCTGAACCCTTCGCGCCTACCATGGGCTCGAAATGGCAGGCCGCAAGAAGCTCAGCGAGTACGAGCTGAAGCGCTCGTTCGACAAGACGCCGGAGCCGCGCGGGTCGAAGCGTAAGAAGGGCGTCCAGGCCAACCGCTTCGTGATCCAGGAGCATCACGCGCGCAGGCTCCACTGGGACCTGCGACTGGAGCACGACGGCACGCTCGTCTCGTTCGCGCTCCCCAAGGGCGTCCCGCAGGACCCCAAGCAGAACCGCCTCGCCGTGCACACCGAGGATCACCCCCTCGAGTACCTGGACTTCGAGGGCGACATCCCGAAGGGCTCATACGGCGCGGGCAAGATGCGGATCTGGGATCGCGGCACCTACGAAGCCGAGAAGTTCCGCGACGACGAGGTCATCGCAACCTTCGCCGGCGAGCGGATGCAGGGCAAGTACGCCCTGTTCCAGACCAAGGGCGACAACTGGATGATCCACCGGATGGATCCGCCCGCGGATCCCGATCGCGAGCCGATGCCGCGGGGGCTGAAGCCGATGGCGGCCGTGCTCTCCACCCTCCCACGCGACGACGAGAACTGGGGGTACGAGATCAAGTGGGACGGCATCAGGGCCATCTCCTACTGCGAGGCCGGCACTCTCCGTCTTGAGAGCCGCACGCTCCGCGAGATCACCTCCACCTATCCGGAGCTCCGCGCCCTGGCCGCCGAGATGGGCTCGACCGACGCCGTCCTAGACGGCGAAGTGGTCGCCTTCGACGACTCCGGCAAACCCAGCTTCGAGCGCCTGCAGGGCCGTATGAACGTGGCGTCCGATGCCGCCATCCGCCGCCGCATGGGCGACACCCCTGTCACCTACATGATCTTCGACCTCCTGTACGTGGACGGCCGGACCCTGATGGACCTCCCGTACACCGAGCGCCGCGAGCGCCTGGAGGACCTCGGGCTCGAGGGCCCGCACTGGCAGACGCCGAGCTATCACCGCGGTGACGGCAAGGGCCTGCTGAACCTCACCAGGGAGCGGGGCCTCGAGGGGTTGGTAGCCAAGCGCCTGGACAGCCGTTACCTCCCTGGCCGGCGCACCCGCGCCTGGCTGAAGGTGAAGAACGTCATGAGCCAGGAGCTCGTGATCGGCGGCTGGTTACCCGGGCAGGGCCGGCGTGCCGGCACGCTCGGGGCGCTGCTGGTCGGCTACTACGAGGAGGATGACGGCGAGCGCCTCCTGCGCTACGCCGGGCGCGTGGGGACCGGCTTCTCCGACGCAGAGCTGGACCGGCTGGCGTCCCGGCTGGAGCCGCTGCGAACGAACAAGAGCCCCTTCACCGGCCGCCAGCCTCCTCGTGATGCCGTGTTCGTCGAGCCCAAGCTCGTCGCCGAGATCGAGTTTCGCGAGTGGACGGCGACACGAACCCTTCGCGCGCCGTCGTACAAGGGCCTGCGGCCCGACAAGGAGCCGGAGGAGGTCGTCTTCGAGCGCGAGCAGCCGCCGCCCTAGCGGCGGCGAACCTTTACGGCGCAGGTTTCCAATACGGTTGGCCGATGCCGCTCCACCCCGCCGAAAACCGCGGCTATCGCGAGCTCTACGTCACCGCCAGCCAGGCCGCAAAGCGGCTCGGACGCATGGCCCTATCCCTCGACGGCACCGAGGCGCGGGAACCGCTCGACAAGGCTGCGGAATCGCTCGGGAAGCTGCTGAACGAGCTGGGACCGCTCACTGCGCGCCATGACCTGCACGGCAGCTTCGCTGCCCAGGGAGGCGGCGCGAACCTGGGGCTCGCCCGAGGGGCTGTGCTGGACCGGTTCCTGGAGCGAAACCAAGCGCTACGCCTCGCCGTCGACGATCTCGAGCACGTCGCGACTCTCCTCGCCTATCTGGCCAACGTCAGCGAGACTCGTGGCGACACCAAGCTCCCCGAGTTCTGCCGCTCCTGGGAGCGGCGGATGCGCCGGCAGATAGGCGCTGTCCGCAAGGCGGCGGTGGCTCTCGGAAGCACACCCGACGAGGCGATCGAGCCGCTGGATCCCTCGCCGGCCGGGCGGGCCGCCCACCGGGTCGCCTGGGCGTTCGGAACCGCGGGCGAGTGGACCGACCGCCAGGTCGCCCGGCGCCGGCGCAGCTAGCGAAGCGTTTGCGGAATTGGGGACGCTATAGCGTCCCCAAAACCCCAAACCCGGTCGGACGGAGGCGGGCGGGGCACTCGGCGTATAGTCGGCATGGGTATGGGAGGCCTGAGATGGATGCTGGCCGCGGCGTTGGGCGCGGTCGTCGGCCTGTGCGCGCCCGCGACCGCCATTGCATCCAAGGGAGGGAGCCTGCCGCCCGTGGACACCGCGCACGCCGATCGTTGCGACTTCCTCGATCAGGAGCGCTGCCTTTTCCCGTTCCCGAACGACTACTACACGAGACGGGCCGATACACAAACGGGCAGGCGAGTTGACCTGAGCACGGCCTCGATGCCGGCCAACCGCTTCGGCGTCCACATCAACGCCACCGACTACAACTACTCCGACGGTTTCTCTCCCGGACAGGAGATCGTCACCAAGGTTCCCGGGCTCGACACGCAGCGGGCACTTCGGCGCACACACGCGGTTCGGTTGACGAACCTCGGCGCCTATCGAAACCCGGATGCGCCGGTGGTGGTCATCGACGTCAACACCGGCAGGCGCTGGCCCATATTCACCGAGGTCGACGCCAATCCCCCCGACCCCGCCGATCGCGCCCTGATCATCCGGCCCGCGGTCAACTTCCACGCCAACCACCGGTACATCGTCGCGCTGCGCGACCTGCGCCGCGGGGATGGTTCCCGCATCCGATCGCCGGTCGCCTTCCGGTACTACCGCGACGACGTACCGTCGGACCAACCTGCGGTCGAGCGGCGCCGGGGCCACTTCGAGTCGATCTTCCACAAGCTCGACAAGGCCGGGATCGGCCGCCACGGGCTGTACCTCGCCTGGGACTTCACGGTCGAGAGCGACCGGAGCTCGGCTGGCCGGATGCTCTCGATCCGAAACCGCGCCTTCCATCTGCTCGGCGACGACGACCTCTCGGATCTGCACGTGGCTGGGGCGTCGCCGCAGTTCGCCGTCACCTCGGTGGAGAACTTCGCTCCCTGCGGATCTGATGGCTGTCAGGACGGTGAGAATGATCAGCTGGCGCGCTTGGTCAAAGGCGCGGTCACCGTGCCCTGCTTCCTCAACCAGCCGGGGTGCCCGCCGGGATCGCGCTTCCAGCTCGACGACCGGGGCCGTCCCGAGCGCATCCCGGGGAACCTCACCGAGGCCAACTTCGAGTGCATCATCCCGCGCAGCGCGATAGCCGACGGGCCGCACAAGCTTCGCCCGTCGTTATATGGGCACGGCCTCCTGGGGGACGCCAGCGAGGTGGAGTCCGGAAAGCTCCAGCAGGTTGCATCCGAGCACCGGATGATGTTCTGCGCCAGCGACTGGACCGGGATGTCCCAGTCCGACGTCCCCAACGTCCTCACCGTGCTGCAGGACCTGTCCCGATTCCCCACGATCGCCGATCGCCTCCAGCAGGGCATGCTCAACTTCCTCTTCGTTGGCCGGGCGATGATCCATGAGGACGGTCTCGCATCGGATCCGGCCTTCCGGTCGGGTGGCGAGAGCCTCATCGAGCGCCGTCGTCTCTTCTACGCCGGTGGGAGCCAGGGCGGGATCATGGGCGGGTCGCTGACCGCGGTAGCGCCGGACTTCAACCGTGCCTACCTCGGCGTCCCGGGCATGAACTACTCGACCCTGCTCCAGCGAAGCGTCGACTTCGACGACTACGCGCACGGAATCTTCGGCGACGTCGACACGAACCTCGGGCTGTATGACAACTACCCCGACGAGCTCGACCGCCAGCTGACCCTGTCGCTCGTCGAGATGATCTGGGAGCGTGGAGAGGCCAACGGCTACGCGCACCGGATCACCACCCATCCCTTCGCGGACACGCCCAGCCACCGAGTTCTCATCCAGGAGGCCTTCGGCGACCACCAGGTGGCGAACATCGCCACCGAGGTCGAGGCCCGGACCATCGGGCTCCGCGTCCGGCCACCGGTGCTCGATCCGGGCAGAAGCCTCGATCGCCGAGCGCTGTGGGGGATTCCCCGGATCCACCATTTCCCGCATCACGGCTCGGCGATGACCCTGTGGGACGTGGGACCGCTACGCGAGGTGAACGGCGAGGTGAAGGGGACGCCGCCACCGCCGCCATACGACTTCCCCAACCGCGAGGGCGTGGATCCACACGGCCCGGACGCGAGCGAGACGGTCGAGGGGCAGCGTCAGATCTCGAGTTTCCTGCGCGTGGGCGGCACCGTGATCGACACGTGCGACGGGCACCCCTGCTACCTCGACGGCTACACGGGTCCCGGCGGCTGATCCGGAGCTAGCCGAGCTCCGGCAGGCCCTCGTCGGGCGTGGAGGCCTGCGCGTGGAGCTTGCGTGGGATCCGCCCCGCGGCGCGGGCGGCGAACCCGGCCTCCACGGCCTGGCGCATCGCCGTCGCCATCCGCTCGGGGTCCTTCGCCCGCGCGACCGAGCTCGAGAGCAAGACGCCCTGGCACCCGAGCTCCATCGCCATCGCGGCGTCGGATGCGGTCCCGATACCCGCGTCCAGGATCACCGGCACCGACGCGCGCTCGACGATGATCTGGATGTTGTACGGGTTGGCGATCCCCATTCCGGAGCCGATTGGCGATCCCAGGGGCATCACCGCGGCGCATCCGGCGTCCTCGAGGCGCCGGGCCAGAATGGGATCGTCGTTCGTGTACGGAAGCACGGTGAAGCCATCGTCGACCAGCGTCTCGGCGGCCTCGATCAGCTCCACGGCGTCGGGGAACAGGGTTCGGTCGTCCCCGATCACCTCGAGCTTGATCCAGTCGGTCTCGAAGGCCTCCCGCGCGAGCCGAGCCGTCCGCACAGCATCGCGGGCCGTGTAGCAGCCGGCGGTGTTCGGAAGCGCGAACCTCCCAAGCCTGTCGATCAGCTCGAGCGTCGACCCCTTGGCCGTGGGATCCACGCGGCGTAGGGCGACGGTGACGATCTCGGCACCGGACGCCACGAGGGCGCGCTCCATCGACTCGAGTGAGCGAAACCCGCCGGTCCCGACGATCAGCCGCGATCCCCAGGTGCGCCCACCGAGCTCCAGCGCCGAACCGAGCGCCTCTACCTGCTCCCTGCTCCCTGCCACCTGCTGCTCAGCCACCCTGAACCGCCCTTACGATCTCCACTGCCTGTCGATCCCCGAGCGTCGTGCTCTCCCAATCCCTTCGGCGAACCACCTCGCCGTCCACGGCCACCGCGACCCCCCTGGGCTCGCCGTCAACCCCCACGACCTTCACGGCGTCGGCGACCGTTGCCCCGTCCGGCAACTCCTCCGGACGTCCGTTCAGCTCCACGATCACTTCGGCGCCTCCCCACCGGCAGGAGCGGCCGCGAGCCCGGGTGCGCTCTCGCCGCCGAAGCGCCCCGGATGCGCAACATGAGCGTCCGGCGGCGTCGGCTCCCCGGCGAGCATGGCGGCGACCGCATCCGCGGTCACCGGGGTGAGGAGGATCCCGTTGCGGTAGTGCCCGGTCGCGAGAACCAGTCCGTCGATCGCCCCGGGGCCGATCAGGGGCGCGTTGTCCGGCGTCCCCGGTCGAAGGCCCGCGAGGGCCTCAGCCAGCTCGAGCTCGGCCACGTCCGGAAGGGTCCGGTACGCCTCGCGCAGCATCTCGTGCACACCACCCGCCGTCACCTGAAGGTCGAATCCACGCTCCTCGACGGTCGCGCCCACCACGAGGCGCCCGTCCTGACGCGGGACCAGGTAGACGCGCTCCGTCGTGACGATCCGCGTGGAGACCGTCCGCTCAGGGCTGCCGCGCAGGACCAGGAGCTGCCCCTTCACCGGGCGCACCGGAGGGCGCGCCGCGGCCGGAAGCCACGCAGAGGCCCCCGACCACGCTCCCGTGGCCAGGACCACACGATCCGCTCGGTGCTCGCGTTCGTCCGCGGTTACGACACCGGCGATCCGCTCGCCCTCGAACAGGGCGTCGACGACCTCGGCCTCCACGAGCATCTCGCCGCCCGACGCTTCGACCGCCGCCGCGAGCGCAGGCACAAGGAGGCGCGGGTCGACGGCGGCCTCCCCCGGCAGGTGGACCCCCGCCGTGACGCTGGGCGAGAGCCCGGGCTCCAGGGCGCGGCAGCCGCGGGGCCGAAGCCACTCCACGCCGAGATCCAACGACGCCATCAGCTCGAACCGGCGGCGCAGCTCCTCGGCCTCGTCCCGGTCGAGTGCAACGTGAAGCGCTCCACGCGGCTCGTACCCCGACTCGAGGCCGCTCTCACGCTCGAGCTCGGCGGCGAACCCGGACCAGTTGCGTGCCGAGGCGAGAGCGAGCGGCACCAGCGCCTCCTCACCCCAGTTCGCCTCCCCGACCGGCGCAAGCATCCCGGCGGCAACGTGGGTGGCGCCCGCCCCGGGCTCGTCTCGCTCCAGCACACGAACCCGCAGGCCGCGGCGGGCGGCCCGCCATGCGCAGGCGAGGCCGATCGTGCCGCCGCCGACGATGATCGCATCCAGCTCGTCGCGGCCCCCGTCGCGCGGGCGGGCACGCCGCAACGGAACGACCACGTCGTTGCTGGGACCGATGGATGTGATGTCGTGCGGCACGATGTGTTCCCGAGGGATCCCCCCGGCCTCGTCGGGCGTTCCGCGCCACCATCCCTGCGCCGGCATTACCCGGATCAGGTTCAGACGGTCGGCGGCCGGATGCCGCCCTCTCAGCCCGCGTCAGTGGGCTCCCGTTGTCAGCCCATGGTACTCGCGTCGCGTCGAGGGAATTCCCGGGCGCGATCGACGGCGTGGGACGCGGCCGACTGCGAGACTCAGTTCCGTGCCGCTTTCACGCGAACAACGACTCGAGGCGCTCGAGCGGGCGAGGCTCTACTTCGTCTGCGACGGCCGCCCGGACGGCCGCGACCCCGGTCCGCTCCTCGCGGCGGCGCTTCGCGGCGGCGCGGACATGATCCAGCTTCGCGAGAAGGCGCCGCGTTGCGCCGAGGAGCTTATTTCGCTCGCGGATGCGTTTCGTCGCGCGGCCGATGCGCACGGTGGGCTCTTCATCCTGAACGACCGGCCCGATCTGGTGGGGGCCTGCGGAGCGGATGGCGCTCACGTCGGGCAGGGGGACATGCCGGTTGCCGAGGCGCGCGGGCTGGCGGGACCCGATGCTCTCATCGGGCTCTCAACTCACTCCGTGGCCGAGATCGATGCCGCTTGCGCCGCGGTGGGCGACGCCCGCCCTGACCAGATCAGCGTGGGTCCCGTGTGGGAAACGCCGACCAAGGAGGGTCGCCCCGCGACGGGGCTCGAGCTGGTGGCTCACGCGGCACGCGCTGCGACGATCCCATGGTTCGCGATCGGCGGAATCGACACGGAGAATGTCCTCGATGTGGTCACCGCGGGGGCAGGGCGGATCGTCGTCGTTAGGGCCATCCGCGACGCCCGAGATCCCGAGGCGGCGGCTGGAGCGCTTAGCGGCGCCCTCGCTCGAGAAGCGGTCAGCTGATGTCGGACCGGGAGCGAAAGCGAGCGGAGCGGCGCAAGCGCAAGGAGCGGGGCGTCGAGCGGCGCGAGCGCATCGCCGAGAGCTATGAGGAGCGAAACCGCGCGGCGCGCGAGAAGCTCGAGCCCCTGGAGCCGAACGAGAGGCCGCTGATCGTCACTGCGGGAGCGATCATCTCGGCCGCGATCGCGATCTCCGTGATCGTCGCCTACGCGGTGGGCGCGAAGGTGAACGGCGACCGGCCCCCACTCCTTCAGGTCATCGTCCCGGCCCTCCTGATGGGCGTCATGTCCGTCGGCATGTGGCGGGTTCGCTACTGGGCTGTTTTGGGTTTCCAGGCTGTACTGGCCCTGCTGATCATCGCTGCCGCCCTTGGCGCCGTGAGCGCAAGCACCGTCGGTCCGATCGTCGGAAACCTCGCGCTGATCGTGATCGCGGGGACGCTCTTCTACTTCATGATCCGGGCGATGGCTCGCATCCAGATGCCAGAGCGAACGCCGCGCGAATAGTCTGCCCAACCAATGAACGGCACCAGCCGGTCGCCGAGCTAAAGCTCGGCGCCACCAATCCATGAAGAAGCTCAACATCTTCAACGTCGAGTTCGAGCACGACGACGACGATCCCGATGCCTATCACTCCGGCTACGTCAAGCTGGCTCCGCCGATCGGGGCCAAGGCGATGGCCGGGACGCTGTACGAGCTCCCGGCGGGTAACAGCAACTGCCCGTACCACTACGAATCCGACGAGGAGTGGCTGCTCGTCCTCGAGGGGACGCTGACCGTCCGCCATCCCGATGGCGAGGACGACCTGCAGGCGGGTGATCTGGTCTCGTTTCCGGCGGGCCCCGAGGGCGCTCACAAGCTCACGAATCGCGGCGAGGAGGTGGTGAAGATGCTCATCGTCTCCACCGCCAACATGCCGGCGGTCGCCGTCTATCCGGACAGCGACAAGATCGGCGTGTTCACCGAGGATCGGCGCGACAACGTCATGGTTCGGCGATCCAGCGACGTCGAGTACTGGGACGGCGAGCGCTAAGTGATTCAGGGCGGCGACTCTGTCGCCGCAGCGGCAGGCGGCGAAGCCGCCGCAATTGGTGACCGCGCGCATGTCGGTGCCCTTCGTCTAGAGTCGGATCGATGGCTGACTCCTACGACGTGATCGTGATCGGCGGCGGGCCGGGCGGCTACGTGGCGGCAATCCGAGCCGCAGAGCTGGGTAAGAAGACGGCCGTCGTCGAGCTGGACAAGCCCGGCGGCCGGTGCCTGAATTACGCCTGCATACCCGCGAAGACCGTCCTCCACAGCGCCGAGCTGTATGACCACGCGCGGAACGGCGCCGAGCTCGGGGTCACGGCGAAGGGGGTCGCAATGGACTGGAAGGCGCTGGGCGAGCGCCGCGCGAAGGTCTCAAGCACCCTCTCCGGCGGCGTCGAGATGCTGTGGAAGAAGAACAAGGTCGACATGATCGAAGGCGAGGCATCGCTCACCGCCGAGGGGAACGTCGCCGTCGGCGACGCGACCTACGAGGCGGGAGCGGTCGTGCTGGCGACGGGGTCCGTGGCCCTCCCGATTCCCGGGGTCGAGTTCTCGGAGCGCGTGGTCGACACCTGGGGCGCCTGGTCGCTGCCGGAGCAGCCGAAGAGCATCGCCGTCGTGGGTGCCGGCGCGTCGGGGGCGGAGATCGCCTCGGCGTACGGGCGCTTCGGAACCGAGGTGACGCTGATCGAGATGCTGGATCAGATCCTTCCCGCCGAGGACAAGGACATGGCCAGAGTTGTCGAGCGGACCTTCAAGAAGCAGAACATCACCGTCTCGACCGGCACGCCCGTCGAGTCCGTCGACACCGGTAAGAGCTCGGTCAAGGTGAGGTACGGCGACACGGAGATCGAGGTCGACTACCTGTGCATCGCCGGTGGACGGGCTCCGGACACGAAGCCGCTGAACCTCGAGGCCGCCGGCGTCAAGACGACCGACGGCGGCAAGATCGAGGTGGACGACTACCAGCGCACGTCGAAACCGAAGGTCTACGCGATCGGCGACCTGGTCGGACGCAAGGCGCTGGCCCACAAGGCCTCCGAGGAGGGAGTGGTCGCGGTGGAGCATGCGGCCGGAGCCGAGACCCACCCGGTCGACGAGAACCTGGTGGCCGGCGCGACCTTCTGCCAGCCGCAGGTGGCGAGCATCGGCATCACCGAGGCGCAGGCCAGGGAGGCCGGCCACGACGTCAAGGTCGGGAAGATGAAGCTAGGCGGCGTCGGTGCGGCGCCGATCTACGACGACCGCGACGGGCTGGTGAAGCTGGTCGTCGATTCCGAGTACGGGGAGATCCTTGGCGCCCACATCGTGGGCAACCGCGCCTGCGACATGATTCCCGAGCTCGTCAACACGATGGCGCTCGAGGGCGGCTACCAGGAGCTGGCGCGCATCGTGCACCCGCACCCGACGATGTCAGAGGCGGTTCTGGATGCAGCCCGCGCCGTGGACGGCTGGGCGATCCACGCTTAGACCGCCGCGTTAACCGCGCGTCCGTCTACTTCTTGCTGGTGTTCTTCGCGTCCGTCACCCGCAGGGAGGCGTTGTCGCCGCTCACCTTCTCGACCGTGATCGTGTAGGTCCCGGTGTTGCCGTCGGTCAGCGTGACGTCGCACTCGAACGTCTCGCCCTCCTTGGCCTCGACGTCGTCCGGGCAGTCGATCGACTTTGCCTTGAGGTTGTCGCTCTCGAGCTGCTTGTTAACGAGATCGACCTCGCTGTCGTGATCGATCGTCTTCGTGCCACAGCCGGCCGCCGCGAACGCCAGAACCGCCGCGGCGCCGATTGCGACGGCCATCCGCTTCGTGAGTTTGCGCTGCATGGACGTCTCCCCTTCCTGGCCAACTCGAGCAGCGATGTCGACGCCCAGCGGAACCAGTCTGATGACGACGGCACCTTACAGCGGCCTCACGCCGGAACAAGCCGGTCTCGCCGCCGAATATCGTGGTGCCATGAGCGGTGGTGCGAATCCCTACGTCCTGCCGTCCGACCTGCCAGTTCCCGTGGATGACGGCGCCGCCGACCACCTGACCGGAGCCACGATCCCGGAGCTGTCGCTGTCGTCCACATCCGATCGTCCCGTCGATCTCGCGACGGCGGCTCGGGGAACGCTTGTCCTGTATCTGTATCCGCGAACCGGGCGTCCCGATGAGGAATTGCCGGAGGGCTGGGACGACATCCCGGGGGCTCGCGGCTGCACGCCGCAGTCGTGCGCGTTTCGCGACCACTTCGCCGAGTTGCGGTCGCTCGGTGCCGACGTGCTGGGACTGAGCGCGCAGCGCCTCGCGGATCAGGTGGAATTCGCCCAGCGAGTCGGGCTGCCCTACCCGATCCTGAGCGATCCGGAGCTGGCGCTCGCGGAGGCCTTGAGGCTGCCCACGTTCGAAGTCGCGGGGATGAGGCTCTACCGGCGCGTGACGCTGATCGCCCGGAAGGGTCGGATCGACAAGGTCTTCTATCCCGTGTTTCCCCCCGACCGAAACGCGGCTGACGTCGTGGCCTGGCTCGCGGGTTCGGATTCGGCGTGACCGAGCGGCCGGTCTTCTACTACGACCTCGGCTCGCCGTACGCGTACCTGACGGGTGAGCGCGTCAGCGCGGTCTTTGCCGAGGCGGGCGCCGACCCGCCCGAGTGGCAGCCCATACTGCTCGGCGGCCTCCTCAAGCGCTTTGACCGCGACTCGTGGGGCAACGGCCCCGAGCGCGAGCGTGGGATGGAGGAATGCGAGCACCGCGCGGCGACCTATCGTCTGCCTCCCATCCGCTGGCCGGACCCGTGGCCGGGAAACACCCTGTTCGCGATGCGGGCCGCCACGTTCGCGAAGGAGATCGGCCGCGCCGTGTCCTTCTCGCTCGCGGCTTTCCGCCAGGCGTTCGCCGCCGGGCGCGACCTCGGTGAGCGCGACAACGTCCTCCTCGCTGCGGCGGCGGCCGAGATTCATCCGCGGGCACTGCTCGCCGCCGTGGATCGCGACTCATTGAAGTCGGCTCTGCGCGAGGCCACGGACCAAGCCGGGGATCTCGGCGTGCGCGGCGTACCCAGCCTCGTGGTGAACGGCGAGGTGTACTGGGGGGACGACCGCCTCGAGGACGCCGCCCGCGCGGCCGCTCGGCCGTAGCGGCGCTGAGTTATCGTGAACGGCGGTGGCCAAAGAGCGCACTGAGACGGCTGAACCGGACGTAGCTCACGGGCCGGCCGTGACGGCGGCCGGCGACGGCGATGGTGCGGCCGCTCACCCGCTCCCCGACGCTGCGATCTGCCGCCAGCTCCTGGAGGCGATGGCGATCATTCGTCGCTTCGAGGAGGAGGCGGGACGTCAGTACCAGCAGGCGAAGGCCGGCGGCTTCCTCCACCTGGGGATCGGTGAGGAGGCGACGATCGTCGGCACGACCTCGGTGATGCGCGACGAGGACTACCTGATCGGCACCTACCGCACGCACGGCCACGCCATCGCGCGTGGAACCGATCCGAAGAACGTCATGGCCGAGCTGTTCGGCCGCGAGGACGGCTGCTCCCGCGGCCGCGGCGGATCGATGCACATCTTCGACCCGGAGCGACGCTTCATGGGGGGCTACGGGATCGTCGGCGGCAACCTCCCGATCGCCGTCGGGCTCGCGCTGGCCTCCGATTATCAGGGGGATGAGGCGGTAACCGTCTGCATGTTCGGCGACGGTGCGTCGAACAGCGGCAACTTCGGGGAGACCATGAACCTCTCGGCGCTCTGGAAGCTGCCAGTGGTGTTCCTGGTCGAGAACAACCTGTACGGAATGGGCACGTCGATCGAGCGCCACTCCGCCGTTACCGACCTGTCCCGGAAGGCGGAGGGCCTTGGGGTGCCGGGGGTTCGGGTGGACGGCATGGACGTCCTCGCCATGCGCGAGATCGTCGCCGAGCACATTCGTCTGGCCCGGGAGGATCGCCAGCCGACTCTGGTCGAGGCGTTCACCTACCGCTTCCGTGGCCATTCCGCCGCGGATCCCGAGGTCTACCGGAGCAAGGAGGAGGTCTCCGAGTGGCGCAAGAAGGACCCGGTCACCGTCTTTCGCGATCGCCTGCTGGCCGAGGACGTGGTCTCCGAGGAGGATGTCGAGGAGATGCGCGAGCGCGTGGAGAAGCGTGTCCTCGATGCAGTCGAGTTCGCGGACAACTCCCCTGAGCCGCCGCTCGAGTCGCTCTACGACCACCTGTACGTCGTGCGCGATCAGGTGCCTGGCTGGTACGCCGTCGACGAGCGGACGCCCGAGCCACACCGCGGCGAGGAGGAGCGGGAGGTCGGAGCGGGGGGCGAGGCCAGAAAGCTGGCGGAGGCCGGCGCCGCCTACGCCGGGCAGGAGAGCCCGCGCGGTCGCCGACCGGAGCAGGCCACGGAGGACCGCGATGGTGCCGACGCCCTGGAGGACGGGGCGGACGACGAGCCTTCCGAGGGATCCGGCTGATGGCGGTCATGCGGATGCGCGAGGCCCTGAACCAGGCGCTCGCCGAGGAGATGCGCCGCGACGAGCGCGTCTTCATCATGGGCGAGGACGTGGGCGTCTTCCAGGGGGCGTTCAAGGTCACCGAGGGTCTGCTGGACGAGTTCGGCGAAAAAAGGGTCCGCGACACGCCGATCTCGGAGAACACCATCGTGGGCACGGGGGTCGGGGCGGCGATGGCCGGGCTGCGGCCCGTCGTCGAGATCATGACCGTGAACTTCTCGCTGCTGGCCATGGACCAGATCGTCAATCACATGGCGGCGATCCCGTACATGTTCAACGGCCAGGTACGCGTCCCCGTCGTGGTGCGGATGCCGGGCGGCGGAGGCCACCAGCTCGGGCCCACCCACTCGCACAGCCTCGAGGCGATGTTCCTTCACATCCCGGGGCTCCTCGTCGCGTGCCCGTCGACGCCGGCCGACGGCAAGGCCCTCCTGAAGGCGGCGATCCGCGACGACAACCCGGTGATCTTCATCGAGCACGAGACGCTCTACGGGGCACGTGGCGAGGTCCCGGAGGGAAACGGGGATGGGCCTCTTCTCAACTTCGGCGAGGCCGCCGTGCTCAGCGAGGGCGGAGACCTGACCATCCTCGGGATCCTGCGCATGGTGGACGTCGCGCAGAGGGGAGCGAAGACGCTGGCCAACGAGCATGGAGTCGAGGCCGAGGTGATCGACCCGCGGACACTGCGGCCGCTCGACCTCGACACGATCCTCGAGTCCGTTCGGAAGACGAACCGCTGCGTCGTGGTCGAGGAGGGCTGGCCCCACGGCGGCGTCGGAGCCAACATCGCGGCGCTCATCCAGGAGCAGGCGTTCGACTACCTCGACGCGCCCGTCCAGCGAGTGACCGGCGCGGACGTCCCGATGCCCTACGCGAAGCGGCTCGAGCAGGCGGCAATCCCCCACGCCGAGCACGTGGTCTCGGCGGCACTGGCAACGCTCGAAGGATCTCTGTAGTGGCCACGGACATCGTCATGCCCCGCCTCTCCGACTCGATGGAGGAGGGCACGATCCTGCGCTGGCTGAAGTCGCCCGGCGACCCGGTCGAGCAGGGCGAGGAGCTCGTCGAGATCGAGACCGACAAGGCGAACATGGTCTACGAGGCCGACGCCGGCGGCACCCTGATCGAGGTGATCGCGGCCGAGGGCGACACCCTCCCGATCGGCGAGGTCATCGCGCGGGTCGGCGAGCCGGGGGAAGCACCTTCTGGTGACGGCGCCTCGGCGAAGCCGAAGGAGCCATCGGCTTCCGAGCCACAACCGAGCCCTGCCCCCGAGGAGGCCGCCGCTCCGCAACCGGCTGCTCCGCAGGCCGAGGCCCAAGCCACGGCCGCTCCCACCGGCGACGGACGAGTCAAGGCCTCGCCGCTCGCTCGGCGTATTGCGCGCGAGAAGGGGTTGGAGCTCGCCGCGCTCGCCGGGTCCGGGCCGGGGGGCCGGATCGTCAAGGCCGACGTCGAGCGGGCGATCGAGGCCGGGCCGCCCCCGGCAGCCGCTCCCGAAGCCCCTCCGGCTGCGGCGCCGGCCGGTCCCACACCCGGCGCGGCCGAGCGGCCCGAGACCGCCAAGGGGAGCGTGTCGTTCGAGGACCTCACGAAGCTCCAGTCGACGGTCGCTCGGCGGATGGCCGAGTCCAAGGCGACGGCGCCGCACTTCTACCTCTCGGTCGAGGCGGACATGACGCGTGCTGTCGAGGCGCGCGGTCGCCTCAAGGCCGCCGCCGGCGAGGGCGAGCCGGTCCCCTCCTTCAACGACATGGTCGTCAAGGCGTGCGCGATCGCCCTGCGCGAGCATCCGCGCGCGAACGGTGCCTACCGCGACGGTCGACTCGAGCTGTACTCGCGCGTGAATGTCGGAGTTGCCGTCGCCGCACGCGATGCGCTGGTCGTGCCGACCCTCTTCGACGCCGATACGAAGGGACTGCGGCAGATCGCAATCGAGGCGCGGGCGCTGGCCCAACGTGTTCGCGAGGCCACCATCACGCCCCCCGAGCTCTCCGGGGGGACCTTCACCGTCTCCAACCTCGGCATGTTCGGCATCTCGAGCTTCGCGGCCGTCATCAACCCGCCGCAGGCGGGGATCCTGGCCGTGGGAGCGATCGCCGAGAAGCCCGTGGTCAGGGACGGCGAGCTCGCCATCGGGCACATGATGTCGATGACGCTCGCGTGCGATCACCGGATCCTCTACGGGGCCGACGGCGCCCGCTTCCTCGACCGCATCCGGAACCTGGTCGAGGAGCCGCTGGGCCTGGCGCTGTAGCCGTTGTGTGATCCGACTTGTGCACTCCATGGTGCGCATGAGTGGGATCGCTTACCGCTCTGCGCAGAGCGAGGCTTGCAGCATCGGGTAGCGAATGTAGAATCGGGTATTGATTGACACATAGGGGATGTGAGGAGGAACCCTCGCTCCCTGGTCCGTAGGAGCCGCGATCGGAGATCCCGTAGCGGCGACAACGGCCCGGCAGACGGAGATCCCGTCGCGGGGCCCGAGGGAAAGGCGGACGGGATATGGAGACAACGGACGCGAGCGTCGTCACGCGTGAGCGCGTACGCGAACTCGTCGACGCGCCCTTGACGCGGGAGGATCGAGCGAACCTCTTCCGCTACATGGCGACGATGCGGGCCTCGGAGGAGCGCGCGCTGACCCTGTACAAGCAGGGGAAGGTCCCCGGATCGTTCTACGACGGGCGCGGGCAGGAAGCGGTCTCGGTCGGTGCCGCCTACGTCCTCGGCCCCAGGGACCGGATGTGCATCCTGCACCGCGACCTCGGCGCCCACCTGATTCGCGGCGTGACGCCCGACCGCTACCTGGCCAACTACATGGGTCGGGCCGGTGGCGTCACCGGAGGCAAGGACGGCAACATGCACTTCGGGGACCGGCAGCTCGGCTGCGTCGGGATGGTGTCGATGCTCCCCGACATGGCCCTCGTCGCCACCGGGATGGCGCTGGCGTTCAAGACGAGGGGCGAGGAGCGGGTCGCGATGACCTTCTTCGGCGACGGATCCACGGCCAACGGCCAGTGGCACGAGGCGATGAACTTCGCCGGCATCCACCGGCTGCCGATCGTCTTCCTGCTGGAGAACAACCGCTTCGCGTACTCGACCCCGAACGAGCTCGAGTTCGCGGTCGATCCGGTCGAGCGAGCCCACAGCTATGGCTTCACCGGCGTGAACATCGATGGGAACGACGTCGAGGCCGTCTTCGAGGCGGCGCGCACGGCGGCCGATCTGGCGCGGGCTGGAGGAGGCCCCACGCTGATCGAGTGCCAGACGATGCGCATGCACGGGCACGGCGCGCACGACGACATGAGCTACGTGCCCAAGGAGATGTTCGAGGAATGGGCACGCCGCGATCCGATCGACCGCTACGCGGAACGGCTCGTCGCCGAGCACGGATTCCGGCCCGAGGACGTCGACGGAATCCGCGAGGAGGTCCGGGCCTACGTGGATGAGTGCGCTGCCACTGCGCTCGCGTCGCCGATGCCCGATTCCGCGCTCGCCATCGACGGCGTCTTCGCCGATTCATCGGAGCCACTGGGCGACGGGCACGCGCCCTGGTCCCGCTGGTCGCACGACGGCGCCGGCAACGGAGCCGCCCCGATGGAGAGGAGAGCGTCATGAGCGCCGTCGAGCCGCGTGGCGGTGCGAGCGTCACGGCCGCGCCCGATAGCGACGGATCGCCCTCCGGCGCACGCGAGATGACCTACCTGGAGGCGATCTCCGGCGCCCTCCGCGAAGAGATGCGGCGAGACGAGACGGTGTTCTGCCTCGGCGAGGACATCGGCGCGTTTGGGGGCGCCTTCAAGGTCACTGAGGGGTTCGTCGAGGAGTTCGGCGCCGACCGCTGCCTCGACATGCCCCTGGCCGAGAACGCGATCATCGGCACCGCCGTGGGCGCCGCCGTGGAGGGACTGCGGCCGGTGTGCGAGATGCAGTTCTCAGACTTCATCTCGTGCGGCTTCGACCAGCTCGTTAACGTGGCGGCCAAGCTCCACTACCGGCAGGGGGTCGCCGTTCCGATGGTGGTCCGGCTGCCGTCGGGCGGCGGATTCTCCGGCGGGCCGTTCCATTCGCAGAATCCCGAGGCCTGGTTCATCCAGGCGCCGGGCCTGAAGGTCGTGACCCCGGCGACCGCATCGGACGCCAAGGGACTCCTGGTGAGCGCGATCAGGGACCCCAACCCGGTCTGCTACCTCGAGCACAAGGGTCTCTACCGCCACGTAAGGGACGAGGTCCCCGAGGGCGAGCACACGGTGCCGATCGGCGAGGCGCGAGTCGCCCGCTCCGGCGACGAGATGACCGTGATCGCCTACGGGTCCAGCGTGCACCTGGCGCTGCGTGCCGCGGACGAGCTCGACGAGAACATCGAGGTGCTCGACCTGAGAACGCTGGCGCCGCTCGATCGCGAATCCATTCTCGGCAGCGTCCGCCGGACCGGCAAGGCGCTCGTCGCGCACGAGGCCACGCGGTCCTGCGGGGTGGGCGCCGAGGTCGCGGCGCTGATCACCGAGGAGGCCTTCGAGGACCTGGACGCCCCCGTGCGCCGTCTCACGGCGCCCGATGTGCCCATCCCGTTCAGCCCGCCGCTCGAGCAGGCGGTCCTGCCACAGCTCGACGACATGAAGGAGGCATGCCGTGCCCTCCTCGCCTACTGAGCAGACCGCGAAGACGGAGGTCGTCATGCCCCAAATGGGCGTGTCGGTGGCCGAGGGAACCATCGTCGAGTGGCGCAAGCGCCCGGGCGACTGGGTCGAGGCCGACGAGCCGATCTGCGACGTGACGACCGACAAGATCGACGTCGAGATCCCATCGCCCGCGAACGGGCGGCTCGACCGGATCCTCGTCGAGCCCGGAGCCACCGTTCCCGTCGGCACCCCGCTCGCCGAGATCGATGCCGAGGCCAGGCCCGGCGAGGCGCACCCCGACGAGCACAACGGCAAGCAGCCGGCCGCTGTCGAGACAGAGGACGCGGTCGAGGATGGCGATCGGTCCCGCTTCTATTCCCCCGTGGTTCGCCGGATCGCCGACAAGCACGGCATCGACCTGTCGCAGGTGAGCGGTACCGGGATCGGCGGCCGGGTGCGCAAGAAGGACGTTCTCGCTTACATCGAGGCTCGGGAGGGCGTTTCGGATGGACCACCGGAGCCGGTCCTCCACATCGAGTCTCCGTATCGACCCGACGAGGCGGAGGCGCCGGAGCCGAGCGAGGCTGAGGGCGAGGAAGCCCCGGCTGCACCGGCCGGCGCCCCGCCTCCCGGGCTCGACGAGCTGATCGGACCGTCGCGCAGCGAGCCCATGTCACCGATGCGCCAGGCGATCGCGCGGCACATGACCGAGAGCAGGCGCACCGCCGCGCACTGCACGACGATCGTCGAGGTGGACTTCACGCACGTGACGAGCCGCCGCGCCGAGCTTCGCGAATCGATGCGGCGACGCGGCGTGAGTCTCACCTATCTGGCGTTTGTCGCCCAGGCCACCGTCGAGGCGCTGCAGGAGCATCCGCGGTTGAACGCCTCCGTGGACGGCGAGGAGATCGTCTACCACGAGGACGTGAACCTGGGGATCGCGGTCGCCCTGGAGGGCGGGCTGGTCGTGCCCGTCATCCGGCGCGCGCAGCGCCTGAGCCTGGAGGGCATGGCCGCCGCCATCGGCGATCTGGCCGAGCGCGCCAGGGACCGGCGACTCGACCCGGACGAGGTTCACGGCGGCACGTTCACGATCACCAATCCGGGGCAGTTCGGCGCCGTCCTCGCGACGCCGATCATCAACCAGCCGCAGGTGGCGATCCTCGATCTCGAGGCCATCGTCAAGCGGCCGGTTGTGGTGGAGGGCGCGGACGGCGACTCAATCGCCATCCACCCGATGTCCTACCTCTGCATGTCCTGGGACCACCGGGCGCTGGATGGCGCGGACGCAGCTCGGTTCCTGGGCGACGTGAAAGCTCACCTGGAGGGCTGGGGGGACGCGCGATGAGCGCGGTCGTCACACAACGGACGACGGGCACCGCGCCGGGGGCTGCGGTGCCTTCCTCCCACTCCTCCACGGCCGCGGTCGCGCCGGTGCCCTTCGAGCACGAGGACCTGGTCCTCCATCGGGGGTCGCGGAGCGGGCGCTACGTGATCGTCGCCGTTCACTCGACCGCGCTTGGTCCGGCGCTTGGCGGGGTGCGACTCTGGCATTACGCGGCGGCGACCGACGGCATTCGCGACGCGCTGCGGCTCGCGCGTGGCATGACCTTCAAGGCCGCCGCGGCGGGCCTGGCGCTGGGGGGCGGGAAGGGCGTCATCTGCGGCCCCCCGTACAGCCCGAGCGGTCGTGAGCGCCGCGATCTGCTGCTGGACTTCGGGGACCTGGTCGAGTCCCTGGAGGGCCGCTACATCACCGCGGAGGACGTCGGAATATCGCCGTCCGACCTCGTGGCGATCCACGAGCGGACCACCCACGTCACGGGCCTGCCCCCGGAGCGGGGCGGCTCCGGGGATCCCAGCCCCTTCACGGCGCTCGGCGTGGAGGCGGCGATGCGCGCGTGCGCACGCGAGCACTTCGGCTCGCCCGAGCTTGCCGGTCTGCGGATCGTGATCGCCGGGCTGGGCCACGTTGGCGAGAAGCTCGCCAGGAGGCTCATCGAGCGGGGTGTCCGGGTCGCCGTCTCCGACATCGATCCCGATAAGAGGTCCGTGGCCGGCGAGCTCGGCGCGGAGTGGATCGAGCCGGCGGAGGAACTGGTTGCCGAGTGCGACATCCTCGCGCCATGCGCCCTCGGCGGGGCGATCGACGCCGCGAACCTGCCGCTCCTGCGCTGCGAGGTGGTGTGCGGGTGCGCCAACAACCAGCTCGCCGACGATGCGCTC
>DATFON010000119.1:0-2413 GCA_035265465.1 Solirubrobacterales bacterium
ATCACCGTCACCGCGACGCCGCCGCCCAGGGCTCCGGTGCTCGCCAGATGCCGGGCGCACAGCGCGATGAGCTCGTCGCCGTCCCTGACAGCACCCGACGCGTCCACTGCGATCACGCGATCGCCGTCGCCGTCGAACGCGAACCCGATCTCGGCATCCTCGGAGCGCATTGCCGCGGCAAGGGCATCCGGGTGGGTGGACCCGAAGCCCTCGTTGATGTTGCGCCCGTCGGGTTCGTCGCCGATCACATCCACGGTCGCTCCGAGTCGCTCGAAGACCACCGGAGCTGCGCGGTAGGTCGCGCCGTTGGCGCAATCGAGCAGGATGCGCCGGCCCGACAGGTCGACCTGGAAGCTGGAGGTGAGCTCGCGCACGTAGTCGTCCAGGGCACCGCCGAGGTCCCTGACCCGGCCGACAGCTGGGCTGGGCGCACCACTCTCGGCGACGTGCGCCTCGATCCGCCGCTCGAGCTCGTCGTCGAGCTTGCGCCCGTCCGGGCCGAAGAACTTGATGCCGTTGTGCTGCCAGGGGTTGTGCGAAGCCGAAACGACCGCGCCGATGTCCAGGCCCAGCCTGCGCACGAGCACCGACGCCGCCGGCGTTGGCAGGACGCCGGCGAGCAGGGCGTCTCCCCCACCCTCGGCGACCCCCGCGGCAAGCGCGGCCTCCAGCATCGGACCCGACTCGCGCGTGTCCCGCACGACCAGCACCTGGGGTCGTGCGGCTGGTGTCTCGCGTGCGCCGGCCCGCCCCAGCGCGAGCGCGAGCTCCGCGGTCAACTCGGTCCCGGCGACCCCGCGAACGCCATCAGTGCCAAAGAGCTTGGTGGAAGTCATGAGCCGGCCATCCGAGGACGGGGAGGTGAGCCGGTTTACAGCCGGTTCAGCGCTTCGAGAACTGGGGACGCTTGCGGGCCTTCTTTAGCCCCGCCTTGCGGCGCTCCTTGGCGCGATCGTCTCGCGTCAAGAGTCCCCGCCGCTTGAGCTCGCCCCTGAGCTCCGGGTCGATCTCGGTCAGCGCCCGGGCGATGCCGTGGCGAACCGCGCCGGCCTGTCCCGCGATGCCGCCACCGTGAACGCGAACCCGCACGTCCACCTTGCCCTCATAGCCCGAGGTCAGAAGCGGCTGGCGAACGAAGGTCTGGTGCTGGTGGCGGGGGAAGTAGTCCTCGAGGCTGCGCTTGTTGATCTGGAACTCGCCGCTTCCCGATCGAAGGACCACGCGGGCGATCGACGTCTTGCGCTTGCCGGTCGCCTGGATGCGGGCCTCGCTGTCCAGGTCCACGACCGCCTCCCGGGCCGGCGCCGGCTCCTCGCCGGCCTCCGCGGTGGCCTCGGCCTCGGCTCGCGCCCGCTCCTCAGCCTCGGCCTCGAGGCGAGCTCGCTCCTCGGCGCTCAGCTCCCGCTGGGGCTCGATCGTGATCGGCTCGAGCTCGGCTCCCGGAGGCACGTCCTTGGCTCGGCCCTCTGCCTTGGGGGCCGCTTCGACGCTGGGTTCAGCTTCGGCCTCGGGCGCCTCGGCCTTGGGCTCGGGCGCCTCAGCCTCCGCGTCCGGCCCGTCAGTCTCGGGCTCGGGCGCTCCAGCCTCCGCCTCCGGCGCCTCAGTCTCGGGCTCGGGCGCTTCAGCCTCCGCCTCCGGCCTCTGACCCTCGGCGTCGCCTTCGGGCTCGGCGGGGTTCTCGTCCGGCTGCTCAGTCTCGCGACGCTCGTCGTCGGGCATTACGCCTCGACCTCCATCTGCTTGGGGTTCTGGGCTGCGTGGGGGTGCTCCGGGCCCGCGTAGATCTTCAGCTTGGTCAGCTGCTGACGCGCCAGCCTGTTCCGCGGGAGCATGCCCTTGACCGCCTTGCGAATGACCTCCTCGGGCCTTCGCTCGAGCATCTCACCCAGAGTCCGGGACCGCAGCCCGCCCGGGTACCCGCTGTGGCGGTGATAGATCTTGTCGTTCAGCTTGTTCCCCGTGACCCGGATCTTCTCGGCGTTCACGACGACGACGAAGTCACCGGTATCGCAGTGCGGCGTGTACTCCGGCTTGCGCTTGCCCCGCAGGGCGTCCGCGATCTGCGTGGCGAGCCGGCCCAGGGTCTTTCCCTGGGCGTCGACGACGTACCAGTCGCGTTGCCGGTTGGCGGGTGTGGCTACGTAGGTCTTCATCTCGGCTGAGGCCGCCGCGGGCGACCATGAAAAGCCGCCCCCGGTCGAACGGGCGCGGCCCGCTGGATGATAGTCGAGCGGTCGCGCTACACCGGGTGACCGGACCTCGGGCTATACTGCGCGCGCCCAATTGACCTGCCGAATCCGGTCCGGCCCAGCCGCACCGGAGCGGGGGAACCGAAGGGGCGGTGTCGAAGACCGCCCCGGGGGCGAATCGAACACACGCGTTCGTAGCGCCGCTCTTCGGCGCGAGCCCGACA
>DATFON010000120.1:0-14823 GCA_035265465.1 Solirubrobacterales bacterium
GCGCTCCTCCTCGATCCCGAGCTCGCCGATGCACGCGAGCACCTGAGAGGCGAAGGCCTCGTTGATCTCGACCAGATCGACCTCGTCGAGCGACAGGTTGGCCGCGTCGACCGCGCGACGGATGGCCGGGATGGGCCCGACGCCCATGTACGCGGGGTCGACCCCCGCGACGCCGATCGACACGATGCGGGCGAGGGGCTCGGCGCCCATCGCCTCGGCGCGCCCGCCCGAGGCGAGGACGAGGCAGGCGGCTCCGTCGTTCAGGGTCGAGGCGTTGCCCGCGGTGACCGTGCCACCCTCCCGGAACGCGGGCCGCAGCTTGCCGAGCTTCTCCAGGGACGTATCGGCCCGCGGTCCCTCGTCCACCTCGACGAGCTTCGCCTCCCCACGACCGTTCGGCGGCGGCGCCTCGATCGGAAGCAGCTCGTCCGCGAAGCGGCCCTCGCCGGTGGCGGCCACCGCCCGCATGTGGCTCTGGAGGGCGAAGCGATCCTGCTCCGAGCGGCTGATCCGATAGCGCTCGGCGACGTTCTCTCCCGTCTCGCCCATGGACTCGGTCGAGTACCGCTCGGCCATCCGGGGATTGATGAGCCGCCACCCGAGCGCGGTGTCGTGCATGGTCTGAGGCCCGCGGGGCAGCCCGGCTTCGGGTTTCAGCATCACCCACGGGGCGCGGCTCATGGACTC
This sequence comes from Solirubrobacterales bacterium, assembly GCA_035265465.1. Classification (GTDB taxonomy): domain Bacteria; phylum Actinomycetota; class Thermoleophilia; order Solirubrobacterales; family 70-9; genus AC-56. The sequence continues at coordinate 688 of DATFON010000120.1, forward strand.
GGCCCCGCCGGCCAGGTAAAGATCGCCCTCGCCGAGTCGTAGGGCGCGGGAGGCCTGGTTCACCGCCTCGAGCCCGGAGGCGCAGAGGCGGTTCACGGTGATACCCGGGACCTCGACCGGCAGGCCGGCAAGGAGCGATGCCATGCGCCCTGCGTCCCTGTTGTCCTCACCCGACTGGTTGGCCGCGCCCCAGTACACGTCGCCGACCCCCTCGGGATCGAGCCCCGTCCGCTCGACCGCGGCGGCGATGGTGCGCGCGGCGAGGTCGTCGGGGCGCACGCCTGCCAGCACACCCCGGTATCGGCCCATCGGGGTCCGCACTGCGTCGACGATGAAAGCGTCATTCATGTTGGTGAGGGGCCGTCAGGTCACGAAACTGGCTGGTGCCGTTACTGTCTCTTGTGGGGGCCATGGACTTCATTCTTCTAAGCCTAGGCTCAGTTGCCTTGATCATCGGCGTGCTCGTCCTGGTTGCTCGCGCGTACCCCGGCAGCGGCGCCGATCTCGTGGACTGGCGGCCGACGCGCTCCTATGAGGACGAGGCCCGACTCGAGACTGAGGACATCCAGCAGATGATCGAGGCGCAGAACGAGATGCGCCGCCGCCGCGGCAAGCCGGACCTCACGCGCTCCGACGCCTCGCGTATGGCCAAGGAGGATCAGCGCATCCGCGAGCGCCAGCGCTCCTCCTACGACGAGCGGCTCGACGAGCTCGAGGACGAGCTCGGGGTCTGACCCCGGGCTCGGGCACCGCCGGCACGTGGCGCGCGCGCTGATCGTGGGCTGCGGCTGTCGCGGGCGGGCACTGGGCGCGCGCCTGCGGGGGGCCGGCTGGCAGGTCCGTGGGACCACCCGCGATCCCGGCAATACCGACGAGATCCTGGCAGCCGGCCTGGAGGCGGTAGTCGCCGACCCCGATCGGGTGGGAACGGTCCTCGAGCACGTCGGCGACGTCACGCTGCTCTTTTGGCTCCTCGGCTCGGCCGCCGGTCAGCCGGAGGTCATGGCAGCGCTCCACGGGCCACGGCTGGAACGAATGCTGGAGGAGGTGGTCGACACGCCGGTGCGTGGTGTCGTGTACGAGTCGTCCGGAAGCGTGCCGGTCGATCTGCTCGAGGGCGGGGTGGGCATCGTCACCGCCGCCTCCGATCGCTGGCGGATCCCCGCGGCGGTCGTGGAGGCGGATCCCCGCGACTGGGAGGCATGGCTCGAGGCGATGCTTGCCGCAGGCGAGCGGTTAACGGGCGCCGCCCGCCCTGGCTGAGTGCCGCTGCCTACTGGATCGGCTTGGGCGGAATCTGCTTGACGCCGGGCTTCGACCACGGCGCCGAGTTGGGAACGTCCTTGCCAACCGACTTATCGAAACTGCCGATCAGGATGATCCCGCCGATGGCGAGTGCCACAACCACCGCGAGGGATATCCCGTACAGGGCGAACTGCCTGGTCTTGCTCGGCCCGTGCCTCTTCCCAACGACCGAGCGGCGCTTGTCCTTGCCCATCGCGTCGACCTCGGACTGCTCGTGCCGGGCAAGGCGCTCCTCCACGGGCTCGCGCTCGATGACCGTGTGCGGGCCGAGCGACGGGCCCGTGATCTCGGACTCGTCGTGCCTGCGCCCCTGGCCGTTGCCGCTCTCGGGCGGCGCGGCGCGGCTGCCGCTCTTTGCCTCCTCGGCCATCCCTGCGTACACCTAAGCACATGACAGAGCCATTCGCCACCCTCAACCGTCGCCCAAATCGAAGGGTTGGGGTCACCCCGATTCACATCGCGAAGGGCAAATAACCTAAACTCCGATAAGGATTTGGGCGAATCGGATGGAGGTGCATGAGATGGCTGACTACACGAAGGATGTTCTGCTGGAGACCGACTGGGTGGCCGACCATCTCGACGACGATGAGATCCGCATCGTCGAGGTGGACGAGAACCCCGCCCTGTACGCCGAGGCGCACATCCCCGGCGCGATCGGGTTCGACTGGAAGCAGGACCTCCAGGACCAGGTGAAGCGAGATTTCCTGTCCGCGGAGGACTTCGGCAAGCTGATGGGCAGCCGAGGAATCTCCAACGACCACACGGTCGTCCTCTATGGCGATCGCAACAACTGGTTCGCCGCCTACACGTACTGGTACTTCCTGTACTACGGCCACGACAAGGTCAAGCTCGTGAACGGCCCACGGGAGAAGTGGATCGCCGAGGGGCGTGAGACGAGCACCGAGGTCCCGAGCTATCCAGAGGCGACGTTCCAGGCGAAGGGCCCGGACGAGTCCATTCGCGCTCGCCGGGAGCAGGTCCTCGATGCCCTGGGCAGCGATACGCGCCTCGTTGACGTCCGAAGCCCGCAGGAGTACTCCGGCGAGCTGATCGCCATGGCCGGCTACGAGCAGGAGGGTGCCCAACGAGCCGGGCACATCCCGAGCGCGATCTCGGTCCCCTGGGCGCAGGCGGTCAATGAGGACGGCACCTTCAGGTCGGCGGACGAGCTCCGTGAGCTCTACTCGTCCAAGGGCGTGCTCGCCGACGGGAATCCCGTGGTGGCCTACTGCCGCATCGGCGAGCGTTCCGCCCACACGTGGTTCGTCCTCCACGAGCTGCTGGGGGTCGACGACGTAGTGAACTACGACGGCTCCTGGACCGAGTGGGGGAACCTGGTGGACGTGCCGATCGAGAAGGACGTTTGAGGGGTTTCACCGCGAGTGGACGCCTGGTTTCGCATAGCGAAACAAAGTGCCCATTTTCGACCGGAGCCGCCGGGCGCTGCCCTACTTGCGCTCCTCCGCCGGCGCCTCCAGGCGTTCGAGCAGGTCCGCCAGGATGCGGGCCGTCGCGCCCCAGATCATGTGCTCGCCCACCTCGTAGGTCGGGGTGCGGATCGGTAGTCCGCGGCGGATCAGCCGGCGCATCGCGAAGCCCTCGCGCAGCTCGTCCAGCGTGAACAGAAGCACGGCCGCGACCTCGCTGGGATTGGGCCGGAACCGAAGGCCCTCCGGGATCGTCCCCACGAACGGGTGGACCTTGTAACCGGTGACGAAGGTGCCAACGGGAGGTAGGGCACCGACGACCTCGACCTCGCTTGGGCTGAGGCCGATCTCCTCCTCGGCTTCGCGGAGCGCAGTGTTCAGGAGCTTCTCGTCGGGCGAGTCCTGGCGCCCGCCCGGAAACGAGATCTCTCCGCCGTGGCGCCGCAGATCCAGCGGGCGCTCGGTGAACACCAGCCCGGGCCGCTCCGGATGGCCGAACATGGGAAGCAGGACCGCCGCGTCGGTCCCGCCCGGGGCATTCATCGCCTGCGCCTCCTCGGGGCTCAGAAGGACGCTCGACAGTGAGTCCATCGCGACTAGATGATCACCGGCACCGAGCCGCCGTCCACGCTCCAGGCGGCACCGGCCACGTAGGACGCTCGCTCCGAGCACAGGAAGACGATTGCGTCCGCGATCTCGCCGACGTCCGCGAGCCGACCGACCGGCCGTCCGGAGCCCACCGCCTCGAGCGTCTGCTCGCGCGATTCATACCCTCCGGTCTCCATCGACTGGTCGAGCAGGCCTCCGGGCGCCATCCACAACTCGGACTTCGCCGGCCCCGGGCAGATCGCGTTGACCAGCACGCCGCGCTTCGCGTACGTGTCGGCGAACACGCGCGACAGCGAGAGCTCCGCCGCCTTCGCGACCGAGTACTCGGGCGTCTGGGGATTGGGGCGCTTGCCGGCGCTGGAGGAGACGTTCACGACCCGGCCCCAGCCGCGCTCGATCATGCCCGGGATGGCAGCGCGCATCGCGCGCATGGGCGCCATTACGTTGAGCTCCCACGCCGCCTGCCAGTCGTCATCGGTGGCCTCCTCCAGAGAATGGCGCCGGGACGTCCCAGCGTTGTTGACCAGGACCTCGAGCGCGCCGAATGGCTCGGCGGCCGCGGCCACGATGCGCTCGCCGGCATCAGCGTCGGTCACGTCCAGCGCGAGCCCCTGGGCCTCGCCGCCGGCGTTCGAACACCGGGATACAGCCTCGTCCAGCGAGTCCGCGGATCGTCCCACCAGCAGCACTCGGGCTCGCTCCCGGCAAAGGCGCTCCGCGACCGCAAGTCCGATCCCTCGGCTGGCGCCGGTGATGGCGCACGCCCTGCCCTCGAGACCGAGGTCCATCAGCGCCTCCGGCCGGCGGTCACCGAGTCAGCTCGAGCCGGTCGGTGATGCTGACTTCCCCGTCGTGGGCCAGCAGTCGATGGACCGGGCACTTGGCGCCGATCGTCCGGAGCCGTTCGACCTGCTCCTCCGTCAGGTCCGTGGAAACCTGCGCGGTGACCTCGAATGACCGAGGCACGCCGTTCTCCGCGTACTCCATATCGACCTCCACCTGCACCTCGCCCACGTCCCAGCTTTTGCGGTCCGCGTACATCTCCATCGTGATCGCGGTGCATGCCGCGAGCGCCGCGGCCACGGTCCGGGTGGGGGAGGGGCCCTCGTTAGCGCCGCCTGCAACCTCGGGCTCGTCGATGACGAGGTCGTGCCCTCCCTGGATCTCGACGTCGTGCGTGAATCCCTGACGGCGCCGCGCGGTGACCTTAACCATCGGCGGTACCGGCCTCCCTGCCCTCGAAGAGCTCCGGATCGTCCACGTCAGCGAACCTGGCCATTGCGAAGACGAGGTCCGATGCCCGGTTGAGATAGCGCAGGACGGCCTCGGACGCGAGCTGCTCGTCCTGCTTCAGTGCGACCACCCGCCTCTCGGCGCGCCTGATCACCGTTCTCGCGACGTCGAGCTGCGCCGAGAGCGTCGTACCGCCGGCGATCACGAACTTCGGCGGCAGGTCCACGCGGTCCATGTAGCGGTCGATGATCGGCTCCAGCGCCTCCACCATCTGGTCGTCGATCCGGCTGATGCCCTCCTGAAGGCGACCCTCCGCGTCCGGCACCGTCGCGAGCTCGGCGCCGGCGACAAACAGCTCGCGCTGGAGACGCAGGATGTCCGAGGCCAGCTCGCCCTCGTCGTTCCCGCAGAGTGACCGCGCGACCCCGAGCACCGCGCCGGCCTCGTCGATCGCCCCATAGGCCTCGGTGCGCGCATCGGTCTTGGCGACCCGGCCGCCGTACCAGAGCGAGGTCGTGCCATCGTCGCCCTTGCGCGTATAGATGCGCGTCACGCTGTGTGACCCTAGATGATCTAGCTCAGCGGATTGAAGACGATGCCCGTGAGGAGCTTCGGGAAGAAGAAGGTCGACTTCGGCGGCATGGTCTCGCCGGCCGCCGCAACCTCGCGTACCTGCGGCACGGGCGTCGGGCGAAGCAGGAAGGCGGCGTCGTAGGTCCCTTCACCGAGCAGAGCCCTCGCCTCGTCCATCCCCTTGGCGTAACCGAGGCCGCGCTTGGCCGCGATGTCCTCGTCGCTCATCCCCAGCGCGCCCTTCAGGAGGAGCTCCTCGAGGATCACCGCGTCCAGGCGACGGTAGGCGGTCGAGCGGTCCTGAACGGCCGCGTCGATCGCGTTCGTGTCGCGCAGGCGCAGCCGCGCGCGCCGCTCGGAGTCCATGAACCCGAAGACGCCCGTGCCCTCGGCTCCAGCCGGATCGAGCTGCTCGTCGGCGACCTCCTCGACCTCGAAGTGCTCGCGGATTCCCCGCTCCAGGCGCTCCGGGTCGAAGCCCGCGAGGAGCCGGTGCGTGCCGAAGATCGTGAGTCCGGGGTCCTCCAGGGAGACCAGGCACATGAGCGTGTATCGGTGAGGTCCGTCGCCGCCGATCTCGTCGGCGTAGATGTGGGCGGTCTCGTAGCGGTGGTGTCCGTCGGCGATCAGCAGCTCCGCGTCGGCGAGCCCGGCCGCGACGGCGTCGTGGACGGACGAATCCGCGATCCGCCAAACGCGATGGGTGGTGTTGTCGGCGTCGACGACCTCGGCCCACGGCTCGCCTGCGACGTGCGGCTCGATCTCGTTCCACACGCTCCCCGGGTGCAGGGCGAAGATTGGGGACATGTTGTGCCGGGTGGCCCTGGTGAGGCGCAGGCGGTCCTCCTTTGGTCCCGGCTGGGTTCGCTCGTGGGGGCGCACGAGGCCCGGCCCGTAATCGGTCACCCGCACGCGGGCCAGGAATCCGTGGCGCGTGTGGCGGCCACCGGCCGGGGTCGAGTAGTCCTGGGTGAGCGCCCAGATCGCGGGCTCGCGGTCGGCCGCAAGCACGCCGTCGAGCGTCCACGCCTCGAGCGTCTCGGCCGCGTGCTCATAAGGATCGCCGCCGCCGGGCGCCTCGGGCAGGTCGATCTCCACCACGTTGAAGGGGGAGCGCCCCAGGAGCTCCGCCCTTCGTGAGGCATCGATGACGTCGTACGGAGGGGCCGTCACGTCGCCAAGCGAGGGGACGGCGGCCAGGTTGTAGTGCAGGGCGTTGAGCGGCTTGACCTCGGCCATCAGCCGGCGAACCCTAGCGACCGGTGTCAGCCGCCCTCCAGGTTTGTCACAGTAAAGGGAGTGGCAGGCCTTTCGGGGGAGATGATCCGGGGCGCGCACAGCGTGCCGCGGCGCAGGCGGGCGGCGGTGATCGTCGCGCTGCTGCCGGCGATCATCGGAGTCCTATGGGCGTCGAACGTCCCCCAAGCTGCGGCGAAGGTGCGCCCCCCGAAGCCGGTGCCCGCCTGGTACATGACCGCCACGAGTGCCACGGATCTCATCCGCCAGGCGAAGCACAGCGCTTGCACGTTCGCCAAGCGCCAGCCCAAGGGCTCACGTCTGATGCTGTTCGATTTCGGGGCCGCCCGGAAGTATCCGGACGGCACGTTCGGAGCCTCCCTCCGGGAGATCCGCCGATTTCGCAACGGCGCGATCCTGGAGGCGCTCAAGAAGGCCGCACGGAAATACAACCGCTGTCATCGCAGGGGCTCGGCGATCATCGCGTACGGGAACACCAATTCGATGCCGGGCTACATGAGCAAGGCGGACGCGCACCAAGCCGGTGTGCAGCAGGCCTCGACCGTCAAGCACCTGCGGAAATTCCAGCACGGCAAGCACCACTACAAGAACCAGTCCGCGGCGGCGGCGGGAGACATCGAGCCCGGCTGGGGCTACCCCGGGGTCAGCAAGGCGCTGGTCAGCGGTGCCAACAGGACGACGTATTTCGACTTCGGAAACGCTGGCGGCTGCCCCGGCCAGCCTGGTGCGCCGGGTTGCTACAACGGCTGGGATCTCGGGGACCTGGGCGAGGTCTCGATGGACGGTCATTCGCTTCCCCTGCCGGAGATCTATCGTCCGTACGAGGCCATTCAGTGGGCGCGGGTGCAGGCGCGCTGGGACGGGCGGTACTTCTTCGCCGGGGTGACCGGAGCGCCCATCGAGCCGCTGTCACCGGCTCAGGGCTGGCTGGAGCTCAAGCGCAAGGCCGACCACGTGCACCGGGAGCTCGTGAGCATCCGCAACAGCGGAATCCACTCCGGCACATCGGCCGATCGGAGTGAAGCAGCCTCGAAGCGTGATGCAGGCGGCAGGGAGTCGCTCGGGAGCCCGATGACCCAAATGACTCCTGCGCACCTCGTGGCGAACCCGGAGGGGTTCTTCTCGACGAGCCTGATCTATCCGCTCCGCAACGAGTGGGTGGCCTCCGACCATCGGCGGTTCATGGCGGTGGACGCGGGTGCGGATCCGATCCATCCCTCCACCGGCGTGCTCGGGATCTTCCGCCAGAACTACCTTCGGGTCAGCCAGAGCCAGCGCGTGATCAAGGTGCCGGGTGCCGGCGCGCTGGAGCTGACCGAGGCGCCCGCCGGGTCCGCCCGAGCCGCGCTGGGCGACGTTGCCGGTCACCTGCGCTTCACGAGCGAGAACGGGATCTCCGGCACGCTCGACCTCGGGGACGTCACGGTCACCGTTGATTCGCCGTCGGGCGGGTCGCCGTGATCAGGCGCCATCGCAATCTGCTCGGCCTGGCCGTGGCGATCGCGCTCCTCGCGCTCGCCGCCGCGGCGATCGCCTCGACCGGTTCGCTGACGTACAAGGGATGCATCGCGAACAACGGCGCCGACGGATGCGAGAAGCCGAGACAGAACTCGCTCGGTAACAACGTGGGCATGGCGATGAGCCCCGACGGCAGCTCGCTGTACGTCGCGGCGTACGACGGTTTTCTGACACGCCTGGTGCCGGACCCCACGGGGGCGCTGACTTACGGGGATTGCTTCGCGGACAAGGACCGCCGCGGCTGCAGGGACATTCCGCACGACTCGATCGACTCCGCCACCGGGGTCGCGGTCAGCCCGGATGGCCGCTCCGTCTACGTGACCTCTGGGCAGCGCACCAACGCCGTCACCCGGTTCGGGCGCGACGAGATCGGCGCGCTCGCATACCGCTCATGCCTGGCGAACGGCGGAGCCCACGCAGGAACCGGGGGATGCACCAAGCCCCCGCGTAACTCGCTCGACTCGAACGAGGCCATCGCGATCAGCGCCGATGGGAGATCCGCGTACGTCGTGTCGTCCGACAGCAACTCGATCACGCGCTTCAATCGCGCCGTCACGGGCGCGCTGACCTATCGGGGCTGCATCTCCAACCGCGGGGCGCGCGGCTGCAAGAAGCCCAAGCACGATTCGCTCGGCGGCGCCTTCGACGTCGTCGTCAGCCCCGACGGGAAGTCCGTCTACGTCGCCTCGCTGCACGGCGATTCGATAACCCGGTTCGACCGCGGGCCCAGCGGGACTCTGGTCTACAAGGGCTGCTTCGCGAACGGGGGCGCGCATGGCTGTCGCAAGCCCAATCACGATTCGCTGGGTGGTGCCGATGCCCTGGCGGCGAGCCCGGACGGGAAGTCCGTCTACGTCGCCTCGCTGCGCGCGGATTCGGTTTCGGGCTTCTCGCGCTCGGCGGGTGGGCGCCTCGAGTTCAAGGGATGCATCGCCAACTGGGGCGCTCATGGCTGCCGCGAGCCAGATCAGAACTCGCTCCACGGCGCCGACGGGATCGCCGTGAGCCCCGATGGCGAGTCGGTCTACCTCAGCGCGATGACCGGCCCGACGGTGAACGGGGGAGTCGGCGCGGTCACGCGATTCAACCGCCGCTCAGACGGCTCGCTCGGTCCCAAGGGGTGCTTCGCCGACGGCGGGAAGTACGACTGCAACAAGCCCGGCCTCGACTCGATCGGATCCCCCGAGTCGATCGCCGTGAGCCCGGACGGCCGCTCCGTCTACGTCGGCAGCTACGGCCGGTCGCTCTCGGTCTTCCAGCGCGAACTGGCCGTGCCGTAGCGAGCTCAATCGGCGCGAAAGCGCTTGACCACGAGCGCCCCTTTCGCGAGGACGCGCATGTGATCGTCGGGGGCCGGCTGCGTCAGCTTCGCCTTGCCGGCGCACACCACGTTGACGTAGAGGGGAATCGGATGTCCGTTCCGCGCGATGTTGCGCTGGATCCGGACCGCGCCGGCCTTCCTGGTCCGGCATGGGTCGCGGTAGGCGCTCGGGCCGTGCGTGCAGTTGAAGCCGTTCTGCTCGGTGAGCCGGCCATGACTGCTGACGGCGCCCCGCGCGATGCCGGTGGGCACCACGGCGTTGCGGCCATGGGCGAGGATCAAATCCGTGCCCACGAAGGCCGGGTAGGGCAGCGAGGAGATCGTCACCAGGTGCCTGGCGCTCGCTTCGAGGACGTCGCCCTTCTTCAGGTGGTCGACCCTCTGCGAGTAGATCACCCTCCGGCCGTTCTTGCCACTCGGGGCGATCGGGATCGAGCGGGATCTTCGCTTCGCGGTCCTGAAGCGCTTCGGCGGCGGAACGTGCTTGTGCAGGAGGATGGCGTTCAGACGGCCCTTGTCCTGCCGAACGGTCCCGTTTGGTCGATCGGCGCCGACGAGGACCACCTGCCCGTCGCGGGCACGCGGGTAGTCGGCCTCGAGCACGAGATTCAGGTGACACGCGCTCGGACGACAGGGGAGGCGGTGAGGGTGGCGGATCCGCGTTGACTCGGGCGGGAAGACCAGGACGCAGTGGTGGTTGCGCTGGGGCCGGCGCTGGTGGCAGCGGACGGAGCGAGTCTGCGCGATGGTCTTCGCGTGCGGTCCGCCGGTTGCCTGGCGCCGGCTGGCCAGGACGATTCGCGCGTCCTCCCGCGGGCTGAACCTGTAGGGGCGGCCGATGCAGCGCTCGGCGCCGAACTCGATGCACGTGGTTGTGACCTGGACCTCCGCGGTGGTCCGGAGGATGTCGTTCCTGTGCAGCGTTGGCAGCTCGCCGGGTCCAATCGACATCACCACCCGCGCCTTCTGCCATTTGCGCTGTCCGATCGGCACCGTGTCGCGGATCTCGGAGCGATCGCCTGTCGTCGCGAATCGCACGGCTCCCTTGGGAGGCTTGCGCGGCCGCTCGGAATGCCTCTCGGCGCCGCTGGATGCCGGCCCGATCGCCGGGGCGCCCAGGGACGCGAGCGCGACAGCAACGACAGCAACGACGCCCCTTCCCCGGCCTCCCCAGTGCCGCACGGCCGCAGTATAGGTGCGGTCCCGTGCGGTTCTAGCGCTTCGGATCGGCGGCCTGGAGATCGATCCAGACATCCGCGCCGCCGCCGTTGGCATTGCGTGCCGTTGCCTGGCCGCCGTGAGCGAGCGCGATCGCCTTGACGATCGCCAGGCCCAATCCGGTGCCATCACCGGATCGCGCGGTGTCGGCCCGACGGAAGCGCTCAAACGCGTGCGGGAGGAAGTCGGACGGGAAGCCCGCGCCCTCGTCGCTGACGTGGATCTCCATCCGTTCGTCGGCCGCCCGAGACCACACGCGAATGGTCCCGCCGCCGTAGCGCAAGGCGTTCTCCACGAGATTGCCGAGCGCCTGCTCGACCCGCATCCGGTCCGCTTCGACGCTTCCGTGCGAGGCGTCCTCGAACACCAGCGAGCGCCCGTCGCGCTCGGCGCGTCCGCTCAGCCGGTCGCGGACGGTCGCGAACAGGTCGGAGACCTCGATCGGCTCGAGCCTCAAAAGGAGCTCGCCCTTGTCTGAGCGAGCGATGACGAGCAGCGCCTCGGCGAGCTGTGAGAGACGGTCCGCCTCCTCGATCGCCGAGGCGATGGCGCGGCGCAGCTCCTCGCTGCTCGCTCCATAGCGCAGGGCGAGCTCGAGCTCGGCCTTGTGCGCGGCGAGTGGGGTGCGGAGCTCGTGGCTCGCGTCGTCCACGAACGCGCGCTCACGCTGGAGGGCGGTCTCCAGGCGGTCGAGCATCCGATTCAGCGTCTCGCCGAGCCGGTGAAGCTCATCGCGCGCCGGCGGCACCGGGAGTCGCTGCTGTGATCCGGACGCGGAGACCTCGGCGGCGCGCCGGCGCATGGCCTCGACGGGACGCAGCGCGGCGCCGACGGTCCAGTACGCCGCGAGCGAGGCCAGGAGCAGCGCCACGGGCCCGCCGATGAGGAGCAGGGTCAGGAGGTTGGCGAGCGCCTCGTCGCGGTTGTCGAGGGAGGCGCCGACGACGGCGATCAGGTGGTCCCCCTCGAACAGGAACGGGAGCGCGAACAGGCGCTCCGGGTCGTCGCTTTGGCGCAGGCCGGGGAGGTCGACGGTGATCTGGCCGTGGCTTGCGGCATCAATGTTCGCCCGGGGGAGGGCGGCTTTGGTTGGCTGCGGGGGGTCGAAGAGCTGCCCGGTGCGAGTGAGGACCTGGGCGAACTCCTCGGGACGCTTGTCGATGAGACTTCGCGCCGCTTCGCCGAGGCCGCGGTCATCGACGCGGACCTCGCGGATCAGCTGATGCGCGCGGGATTCGAGGTCGCTGTCAATCGAGTTGTTTAGCTCCGATTCGAGCCGCAGGTAGAGGAACAGCCCGGTGGCGCACAGGACGATGGCCATCACCGCGGCAAAGACGAGGGTGACGCGCAGCTTGACGGGCAGCCGGGTCAGCTTCCGCCGTCCTCTCGCAGTCGGTAGCCGGCGCCGCGAACGGTCTCCAGGCTCCGGGTGTCGAATGGCTGGTCGACCTTGCGGCGCAGGAGGCGGATGTAGGAGTCGACGACGTTGGAGCGGTTCTCGTAGTCGTAGTCCCAGGCGTGCTCGAGCAGCTGGAAACGGGAGAGGACCTCGCCGGGCCGGCGCATGAACGTCTCGAGCAGCGAGAACTCCTTGGGGGACAGCGTGATCTCGCTCTCGCCGCGCCAGACCTTGCGCCGCGCGGGGTCAAGCCGCAGATCGCCGACTCGTAGCTCGGCGGGGCGCTCCACCGGGCCGCGACGGACCAGGGCGCGCAGGCGCGCAAGTAGCTCGGCGTAGGAGAACGGCTTGGTCAGATAGTCGTCGGCGCCGCTGTCGAGGCCGGCGACGCGGTCGCGGACGGCGTCTCGAGCGGTGAGCATCAGAATCGGCGCCCACACACCCTTCTCCCGTAGCCCGCGGCATACGGCGAAGCCATCCAGCCCGGGGAGCATCACGTCGAGGATGATCGCGTCGTACTCGGTGGCGGCCGCCATCCACAGCGCGTCCTCCCCGTTGGCGGTGACGTCCACGGCCATCGCCTCCTTCCGGAGGCCACGCTGGATCAGCGCGGCCATCTTGACGTGGTCTTCGACGATCAGGACGCGCATGGCGGTTGCACCGTGGCGAGCAGCATCGATCGTTCAGATGAAAGAGCGATGAATGAATGATCGCTCCTGTCCGGAGACTTATCACGGCGGTTTCATCCGGCGCGTCCATCTTCCCGACACTCACCGAGCGGAGGAGAGCACAATTGCGCGGTCGTCGAGAATCGGTCGCGTATCAACGCCAGCCTGCTAGCCCTTCGCGATCACGTGGAGAACAAGGACCTCCCGGCGGCGGGTGCCGAGGGCGCACGGCTGGCGAGCGTCGTGGGGTAGCGAGAGGCGAGTAATTCGAACCGCCGATCGGGGTGGCGGGATTCGAACCCGCGAAACCTCCCGCCCCCAAAGCGGGCGCTCTGACCAGGCTGAGCTACACCCCGGCGAGCACCGAGTCTAACCACGCTTCCTGCGTGCAATCCATCCAGGCTTGGAGCCGAGCGCGAAGCTCGGTGTCGTTGGCACACACGGTAAGGACTCCGTGTTTGCACCGCCAGGTGCAGCCCGACAACTTGCCGCTGTTCGATTTCCGCTGAAACGAGATCAGCCGGGGATCGACGTCAAGGCCGAAGCTCCAGAAAGCGACCAGATGGTGCGGATCCTGATCTGCGTGGTATTGCAGCTGGTATTTGACGGGATTCTTCGACAAGCGGCGAATCCAGTAATCCGCTAGGCGCACCACCTTGGGATCGGAGTTGCCAGGGGCCACTCTGTTTCGATTCTTCTTGAAGCCCTCGCCGATGTACATGCAGACGAAGTCGCGGAAGGTGGGCTCAACGCAAAGCGAGGGGTACTCCTCTGATCCTCGACGGTAGGCCGCGTCCCGCAGCGCCTGATGTCGCTCGGTGTTCAGGCGCGCGCCCTTGGCGCGCGCTCGGGCCCGGGCCGGCGTGTCCCGGTATTTGATCTCGGGATCCGGTAGATCCTGGATCCAGTAGTAGACCGTCGTCTTCGGGATCGCCAGGCATTGCGTGATCTCGTCCAGCGACATCTTGCGCTCGCTTCTCAGCTTCCGTGCCTTCTCGCGGATGTACGCGGGATAGGCCATGTCAATCAGCGAACATATGTTCGCATCAGCATCGGACTGAAAGTGGCGGGTTTGTGATCGTCGATGGCGGGCAGTCGCCATCTCATGGGAGGAAGGAGGCCAGGATGCCTGAGCTCATAATCGGACCGCTGTTGCGCTACCTGTCGGACGACGAGGCGACGGTCTGGGTTGAGACCGATGCGTCGTGCGAGGTCGAGATTCTTGACCACTCGGTTCCGACGTTCGAGGTCTATGGCCACCACTACGCGATCGTCGCCATCGACGGTCTGGAGCCCGGCGAGACGTACGAGTACGAGGTCGCTCTCGACGGCGACGCGCAGTGGCCCGACCCCGGTCAGGACTTTCCGCCGAGCCGCATCAGGACGTTCGACGCCGACGGCCCGTTCGACATCTCCTTCGGCTCGTGCCGAGTGGCGGTCCCGCACGAGCGCCCCTATACCCACACGAAGAACGAGCACCCGGAGGGCAAGGAGGCTGACGCACTGCACGTCCTTGCCCTGGAGATGCTTCGCAACCCGGAGAGTCGCTGGCCCCACCTGTTGCTGATGCTGGGCGACCAGGTCTATGCGGACGAGGGAGCGCCGGAG
>DATFON010000121.1:0-8150 GCA_035265465.1 Solirubrobacterales bacterium
CGACCGGGTGGACGTCGCCGATCCGCTCCTCCTGACCGGCATCGCGCTCGCCGCCACCGGCCTCGCGTTCAAGGCCTCGGTCGCCCCCTTCCACCAATGGACGCCGGACGTATACGAGGGCGCCCCCACGCCGATCACGACGTTCATGGCGGTCGCCACCAAGGCCGCCGCCTTCGGGATCCTGATCCGCCTGTTCGACCACGCGCTCGGACTGTCGCAGCTCGACTGGGGGCCGGCGCTCGCCGTTTTGGCGGTCACCACGATCGTTATCGGGAACGTCGGTGCGCTCGCGCAGCGCTCGCTCAAGCGGATGCTGGCCTGGTCGAGCGTGGCGCAAGCCGGCTACCTGTTGACCGGCGTGGTCGTCGGAACCGAGCTGGGCGTGCGGGCCACCGCCTTCTACCTGGCCGTCTACCTGGTGATGAACGTGGCGGCGTTCGCGGTCGTGGTCGCGCGCGAGCGCGTCACCGAGTTCGGCGACGATCTGCGCTCATTCGAGAACCTGGGCCAGGCCGCACCGTGGCTCGCCTGGCCGATGACGATCGCGATGCTCGCGCTGGCGGGCTTCCCGGCCACCGGCGGCTTCATCGGCAAGTTCTATTTGATCGACGCGTCGGTTTCGGGCGACTACACCTGGCTCGGCATCGCGATCGTGATCGGCTCGGTGCTCTCGCTGGCGTATTACCTGCGCGTGATCGCGGTGATGTGGATGGGCCGCTACGAGGTTGAGCTGCCGAGCGTCCCGCCCCGCCGCGTGCGCCCCGTGGCGGGCTGGTCGCCGGAGGCCGACGCCTGGGCTCAGCCCGAGGTCGTGGCCGTCGCCGTGATCTGCGCGGCAGCGACGATTTTCTTCGGCCTCTGGCCAGACCCGCTGTTC
This sequence comes from Solirubrobacterales bacterium, assembly GCA_035265465.1. Taxonomy (GTDB): domain Bacteria; phylum Actinomycetota; class Thermoleophilia; order Solirubrobacterales; family 70-9; genus AC-56. The sequence continues at coordinate 878 of DATFON010000121.1, forward strand.
GATGCTGCCCGCGACGTGAGCAGCGCACTACCGGGGCTTCACTAGCGGGTCGGACACCTTAGGCAGGGCGACGTTCCGGGTACGCTCACGCCAGCGACTGAGGGAGAGGGCATGAGCGACAACCTGGCACGCATCATTACCGACATCGTCGAGAAGCACGGCGACCGCACCGCGTTCAAGCTGGACGACGTCGAGCTGACCTACTCCATGCTCGACGAGGGCAGCGCGCGCGTGGCTGGGCTGCTGAAGGCGAAGCGGCTCGAGCCTGGCGACCGCGTGGGCCTGATGATGCCCAACGTCCCCTACTTCCCCGCTATCTACTACGGGATCCTGCGCGCCGGCGGCATCGTCGTGCCGATGAACGTCCTGCTCAAGAAGCGCGAGGTGGGCTTCTATCTCCAAGACCCGGGCGCGAAGTTCCTGTTCGCCTGGGCGGACTTCGCCGAGGCGGCGCAGGCGGGCGCCGAGGAGGCCGGCGCCGAGGTGATCATCGTGAAGCCGGGTGACTTCGAGAAGCTGCTCGCCGAGCAGGAGCCCGCCCGCGAGCTGGCGGGCAGGGACGCCCAGGACACGGCGGTGGTCCTCTACACGTCGGGCACCACCGGGAAGCCGAAGGGCGCGGAGCTCACGCACGCGAACCTGTACAGGAACTCCGCGGGCGTCTCACAGAAGCTCGGCGAGATGAGCCACGCAGACGTGCTCCTCGGCGCGCTGCCCCTGTTCCATTCCTTCGGGCAGACCTGCACGATGAACAGCGCCGTGAGCGTGGGCGCAACCGTGACGATGCTGCCCCGCTTCGACCCCGACAAGGCGCTCGCGATCATCGAGCGCGACAGGGTCACCATCTTCCAAGGCGTCCCGACGATGTACAACGCGATGCTCCACTCGCAGTCCTGCGAAGACGCCGACTGCTCGACGCTTCGCGTGTGCATGTCGGGCGGCGCCGCCATGCCCGCGGAGCTGATGCGCGCCTTCGAGGAGAAGTTCGGCTGCATCATCCTCGAGGGCTACGGGCTCTCGGAGACGTCGCCGGTCGCGTCGTTCAACCATCCGGATCGGGAGCGGAAGCCCGGCTCTATTGGCACGCCGATCGAGGGCGTCGAGATGCAGGTGTGGGACGACGATGGCAACGAGGTCCCGCAGGGTGAGGTCGGGGAGATCGTCATCCGCGGCCACAACCTCATGAAGGGCTACTGGAATCGAGAGGACTCCACCAAGGAGGCGATCACCGACGACGGCTGGTTCCGCACGGGCGACATGGCCAAGATGGATGAGGACGGCTACTTCTTCATCGTCGACCGCAAGAAGGACCTGATCATCCGCGGCGGTTACAACGTCTACCCGCGCGAGATCGAGGAGGTGCTGTACGAGCACCCGGCGATCCAGGAGGCGGCCGTCGTGGGCGTGCCGCACGATGAGCTCGGCGAAGAGGTCGGCGCTGCGGTCGTCCTGAAGGAGGGCGAGTCGGTCGACGCGGACGAGCTGAGGAGCTACGTCAAGGAGCAGGTGGCGGCGTACAAGTACCCGCGCAAGATCTGGTTCGTCGACGAGCTCCCGAAGGGTCCCACCGGCAAGATCCTGAAGCGCGAGATCGAGGTGCCGGAGAAGGCCGAAGCCTCGACCGCGTCCTAGGGTGCTGGACCGCCTGGTCGACTCGCCGCGCTGGATCCGCGCCCGGCGCGGCGATGAGACCGTGGCGGACAGCCGGCGCACGAAGCTGCTCTACCCGGAAGGCCAGGTCATTCCGCGGCACGTGTTCCCGGAGGAAGACGTGCGGCTGGACCTCGTGCCCGACGAGGCGATCACGCGCCACGAAGGCGGGCTGATCGAGATCGACTTCGGCTTCCCGGACCAATGGCTCGAAGAGGACGAAGAGCTGATCGGCCACGCGCGCGACCCGTTCAAGCGCATCGACTCCCGGATGACCTCGCGACATATCCGAGTATCCATCGGTGGGCAGACGGTCGCGGACACCCGGCGTGCCGTGGCTCTGTTCGAGACCGGCTTGCCGACGCGCTGGTACATCCCCCGCGACGACGTCTCGGCCGAGCTGATCCGGAATGCCACGCACCACACCATCTGCGCGTACAAGGGTCATGCCACTCATTGGGACGTCGCTGGGGAGAAGGCGATCGCCTGGACCTACGAGCTGCCGCTCAACGACGCCGTGCCGGTGAGGAGCATGATCGCGTTCTATAACGAGCGCGCTGACATTGAAGTCGATGGGGAGCTAGAAGAACGACCTCGAACCCAGTGGTCCGTCAGCTAGCCTGCCGCCCCGAATGCCCCGGGGGAACGGCTTCACACGACGCGGACTGTTCGGCGCCGGCGCGGGCGGCGCTGTCGCCGCCGCCCTGAGCGCGTGCGGCGACGACTACTTCGAACCCGCGACCTCGCACCGCAAGGACGCGCCGAACGTCGTCCTGATCTTCACGGACTCCACGCGCGCGGACTACGTCGGGCACTACAACCCGCAGGGGCGGCTCGTCGACACCCCCAACCTCGACGCCCTCGGCCGGGACTCGCTCTCGTTCAAGCTGTCGGTGCCGGAGGCGATGCCCACTGGGCCGGCGCGACGGGGACTCCTGACCGGGGTGCGCTCGTTCCCGTTCCGGAACTACGTGCCGACGAAGGGGCTGCCGCTCGGCCCCGGCTGGATCCCGATCCAGGACAACCAGCCGATCGTGACCGAGGTGTTGGGTGAGGCCGGCGTCGAGACCGGCTACTGCACGGACAATCCGTTCCTCGTCGGTCCGCGGTTCGCGAACTTCCGGCGCACGCTCGACTTCGTGCGGCCGAGCTACTCGCAGGGGGCCTACCGCTTCCTCAACAAGCCCTTCAAGCGCCCGGCGCCACGCAGCGCGATCGAGCGCTACTTGCTGCCCGAGCTGAGCGACTCGGTCGAGGTCGGGCGGCTCCGCTCGATGGTCGGCTGGAACTCGATCTACCGCGACAGCGACCGCGACTACCCGACCGCCCGCGTCGTCCGGAGCGGGATGAGGATCGTGGACGACCTGAAGAAGAAGAGCCCGTTCTTCCTGGGGGTCGACTGCTTCGACCCGCACGAACCGCTCGACGCGCCGCGCGTCTTCCAGGACAAGTTCGGCGGCCCAAAGGGCATCGAGAAGGAGAAGGGGATCACCCCGGTCCAGCCGTTCGAGACGCCTTACTCGTGGGTGATCGACGTGAAGCTCGACGGCGAGACGATCGAGCGCGTCCGCGAGCTCTACGCCGCCGAGATCAGCTTTATGGACGAGTGGGTCGGCAGGCTGATGAACGAGCTGGCCGACCAGAAGCTGCTCGACGAGTCGGTCGTCATCTATTCGTCAGACCACGGGCTCACGCTTGGCGAGCACGGGATCGTCGGCAAGCATGGTTCGCGCGCGCAGTGGCACATCTACCACGTGCCGTTTATGATCCGGCACCCCGAGGGCAAGCTCGCGGGGCAGTGGGACGACTTCTTCGCGTCGAACCACGACATCGCGAAGACGACCCTGTCGTTCATGGGCGCGCGCCCGCCGGGGATGATGAGCGGCGAGGATCTGTCGGTCATCTTCGACGGCAGGCGCCCGGCGCCGCGGCCGCACTTCACGTCCTGTTACGACGACCACGTCCTCGCGGGCGACTACGACTGGTTCTTCATCGCCGACAGCGCCGGATTCCGGAAGCGCCTCTACGACAAAAAGAACGACCCGCTCGAGCTGGTGGACGTCGCGGACCAGCACCCCGATCTGGTCGACAAGTACTGGCGCATCCTCTCGGACGAGGCCGGCGGCACGCTGCCGCAGTTCAGCCGCCACGGCGGGAAGGGCGTGATCGGCGGGTGAGTCTCTCGCGCAGGAGCCTGCTACGGCGCGGCGGGGCCGCCGCCGGCGCGGGGGTCCTCAGCTCGCTCGCTGCCGCCTCGACGGCATCGGCCCAGCTGGGCGATGACCACGGCCGCGGTGCGGTGGTCGTGATGCTGCCGCTTGTCCGCGCCGACCACGTGGACGCCTTTGAGGGCGGCTCCCCCGCCAAGACGCCGAATCTAAACGACCTGACGAAGAACTCGCTGCGCTTCGACCGCGCGGTTCCCGAGACGATGCCGGCGCTGTCGGCCCGCCGGGCGCTCGTGACCGGTATGCGCGCGTTCCCGTTCCGCGACTGGCGGCGGCTCGATGGCTTCCCGTCGGTACCCGGGTTCAACCCGGTCTGGGATCACCAGCCGCTCGTCATGGAGGTCACGCGCGTAGCGGGCGTCGAGACGATCTACGTGACAGACAACCCGACCTTCGAGGGGCCGCGGTTCGGGGTCGTGCGGCGAGCCGGCGGGGGCGCCGGGGGCAAGCTCGGCACGGGCATCGACCAGGAGCTCCTCAAGTCATTCGCTCGCTACACCGACGCCACGCGCCGCACCTTCCGCGAGGGGATCAGGGCATTGAAGGAGGTTCGGCGCGCCGGCTCTTTCTTCGTCGGCGTGGACCCGTTCGACCCAGTCGACGCCTACACCGCACCGCCCTTCTACGTCCGCCCGGGGCGCGCGGACGACGATGGCCTTGGTCCTACGGACGGGCGCATGGTGGAGCTCAGCTTCTCCGACAAGGACATAGACCGCGTCCGCGAGGCGTACGTGCACCACGTCGAGGCGCTCGACGACGAGCTCGGGAAGCTGCTGGACGAGGTGCCGGACGACACCGTGCTCTTCGTGCTCGGTGATCACGGGCTCGCGCTGGGTGAGCACGGCTACCTCGGACGGGCGGCACCGACCTCGCACCGGATGTCGTACGAGATCCCCTACTTGATCCGGCATCCGGACGGCGAGAAGTCCGGCGACGACATCAACTGGTACGCCAGCACGCACGACATCGCCCCGACGCTGCTGTCCTTCCTCGGACTCACCATCCCCGGGAAGATGGACGGCGAGGATCTCACCGCGCTGTTCGACGACGTCGATGAGGAGGACCTGCCCAAGCGGGCGAAGTCGATCACCGCGGTCGGCTCCCAGATCATCATTCGCGACCGGCGCTGGCTCGTGATCGCCGACCGCGAGCGGATCATCCGGCGGATGTTCGACGATGACGAAGACGTCGAGGACGACATCAGGCGCTACGACAACATCGCCAACGAGGACACCGGGAAGCTGACCGAGCTGTCGCTGGCGTCGCTGGTCGCGGCGGGCGGGACGCTTCCCGAGTTCGGCCCCGACGGTGCTCTGCGGCCGCCGCGCGAGCACGGCGACGACGACACCGACGACGACGGCATCCCGAACGACATGGACCCGTTCGACAACGACGAGCCCGGGGACGGCGTCACGAAGAAGGATCTCCAGTACGACGGCCGCTACCCGGAGGGGGGTGAGCTGCCATCGGTGAAGAACCGCTGACCGAGCGCCACAACCCGCCCGCCGAGTTCCTCTATGAGAACAAGTGGCGGATCTTCGGCGTGATGATGATCGGCTGGGCGATGTCCCTGCTGGACGTCTCGATCGTGAACATCTCGATTCCGGAGCTGCAGGACGAGATGTCCACCGACGTGGGGACCGTCACGTGGGTCATCAACGCCTACAACATCGTCTTCGCGATTCTGCTCGTGTCGATGGGACGGCTGGCGGACCAGTTCGGGCGGCGCAGGTTCTTCGTGCTGGGGCTGGCGGTATTCACGATCGGCTCGGCGGCGTGCGCCGCGGCCTGGTCGGTCGAGTGGCTGATCGTCTTCCGCGTGCTCCAGGGCGCGGGCGCCGGCATCCTCGCGCCGCTCGGGTTCGCGATGACGGTGCTGGTGTTCCCGCCCCAACAGCGCGGCTTCGGGCTGGCGCTGATCGCGGTGGTCGCGCTCGTGTCCTCGGCCGCGGGGCCCGTCATCGGCGGCGCACTGATCGAGGTGGCGAGCTGGCACTGGATCTTCCTGATCAACATCCCGTTCGGGATCCTCGGCATCGTGCTGGCGTTGCGCTGGTGGCCCGAGACATGGGACCCGAACGCGGTCGGCAAGCAGGTGGACGTGCGCGGGATGCTGCTGCTCGGCGGCGCGGTGCTGTTCCTGACGATGGCGCTTGTCGAGGCGAACCCGTTCGGCGGCGACCTCCCGCTGTGGCTCAGCCTGATGCAGGGCGCGATCCTGCTCGGAGTTCTGTTCTTCTGGTGGGAGCGGCGAGCGCCCGACCCGATGATCACGCCGGGCCTCCTGGCGAACCGCCAGTTCCGGAACGCGAACATCGGAATGCTCTTCTTCGCCGCGGGCGCGATCGGCTCGCTGCTGCTGCTCTCGCTCGTGTTCGTGAACCTGTGGGGCTACACGCAGCTCGAGGCGGCGTTGGGGATCCTGCCGATCCCGCTGTGCGGGCTGTTGGCGTGGCCGTTCGTGGGCCGCGCGGCGGACACGCGGCCGCCGGGCGAGCTCGCAAAACCGGCGCTGATAGCGATGGCGGTGGGGATGTTGTGGGTGTCCTTTTTGCCGTCGACTTCCGACGACGCGTGGGCCTACATCCGGATCCTTCCGGGGCTGCTCATGATCGGCGCCGGCATGGGCATTGGTTTCCCGTCGCTGAACGTGGGCGCGATGGGAGCGGTGACGGGCCAGGACCTCGGCCTCGCCTCGGGCGTGCTCAACACCGCGCGCCAGCTGGGCGCCGCGATCGGCGTGGCGATCCTGATCGCAACGTTCGGCGGAGCTCTCCACGCCCACATGTCCTGGTTCGCGGACGAGGAGATCGAGGACATCGTGGACGACTGGGAGATCCCCGCCCCGCTGGCCGGGATGGTGATCCAGTCCACGCTGCACGACTACACGGGCGGAACCCAGGAACGCTTCAAGCCCGAGCCCGGCTTCGACGAGCAGATCATCCGCCAGACAGCGGGCTCGGCGCGCGAGGGCTTCGCATGGGCATTCCGCCAGGCGGCCCTGCTGGTGCTGTCGGCGCTGCCGCTGATGGGGGCACTGCGAAGAACCCCGGCGCAGGCGCGGGCGGAGGCGATGGCGGCGGCGGCCGGGCAGGGGCCGCCGCGTCCGGGCGGCGCCGCGGAAGCCGGCACCGGCGAGGGAGCGGACGCTGCGGAGGGACGTGGCACCGAGGGTGACGAAGATGGCGCCCCGCGCGGCACGCCGGCCCCCGGCGCCGAGCCTCGCCCGGCGTAGCGATCCCCCGCGCCGACGCCCATCCGGCCGTGGCGCCCACCGGCTCGCCGGGACCATGTTGTAGGAACGGGACGAATAGTCCCGCAACTACAACCGCGTGCAGAAACGTTCCACCATGGGTTGGAACTGCCGCATCCCCGCGGGCCGCCGGCGCGGCCGG
>DATFON010000122.1:0-5366 GCA_035265465.1 Solirubrobacterales bacterium
TCGAGCTCGCGCTGGCTGAGCTCCTCGCCCGCGGCCGGCTCTCGGCTGGGCTTCCCGATTCGGCGCTCGGCCTCGGCGAGGCGATCGAGGAGGTTGCCCGGGTCCGGAGCGCGTGAGAGGCGCATGCCGGCCTCATCGAGGCTGGCGCGGGCCGCGGCGCGATCCCCACGAGCGGCCCGCAGGCGCGAGAGGTGCATGAGCGACCAGCCGAGCTCGATCGGCCCGGCGCCGCGGCGATCCAGCGTCGCGGCCCGCTCGATCTGCCGTTCCGCCTCGTCGTCCTCGCGCCGATGCTCCAGCACCAACCCCAGGGCCAGGTGGCAGGCGGCCCCGGACCAGTGCTCGTTGATGCCGTGCTCGAAGCTGATCTCAAGCGATTGCCTGGCGAGCTCCTCGGCCGCATCCCAGTCCCGGCTCTCGGCGGCGAAGAGGGCGGCGCTGCCAAGACCGGAGGTCTCGTTCAGATGCTGCCCGAAGGCGCGTCCGACGCGGGCGTACTCGAGTGACCACCGTCGGGCGTCGTCGAGGTCGCCCAGCGCTCCGTGGGCCAGGCCGATCGTCGCCGCGCCGATGCCGCGCCAGGGCGAACCCTCGGCCTCGGCCTCGAGCGCCTCCCGGCCGGACGAAAGCGCGCCACGCACGTCTCCCAGCTCCCACAGGTAAGCCGTGCGAACGACGGCCAGGGCACCGTCGACCGAGGTGAGGCCCTCGCGGAACGGGGCCGGAAGCGGCGCCTCCTCGGCGATCGCCAGCCATTTCGCGACGGAGTCCATGTCGCCGAAGCTGAGGCCCATGAAGCAGCGGGCGAAGCAAAGCCGGACGTCGGCGGCCACCGCACGCTCTCCCAGGGCGGTGAGCCACGAATTCACCGTGCGGTCGCCCGCCGCGCTCAGCAGCGTGGGCGCCCAGTGCTGGGCGATCAGCTCGGCCGCCTGGTTGGTGTCGCCGGCCGCGATGGTGTGCCTGATCGCCTCGGGGGCAAGCCCCGCCGCCAGGTACCAGGCGGCGGCACGGCGATGGAGGTCGGGCTCGAGCTCGGGCGTGGCGATCTGAAGCTCGAGCCGCAGCAGCTGACGGAAGAGGTGGTGATAGCGGTACCAATCCCGCTTCGTGTCCAGCGGGATCAGGAACAGGTCCGCGCGCTCGATCTCGCGGAGGAGCGATGCGCCGTCCTCGACCCCGGTGACCGCCTCGAGCAGCGGCCCGCAGAAGCGCTCGAGCAGGGAGCTGCGCACGAGCGCCGCCCGCACATGCTCCGGCTGCGCGGCGAGGACCTCGGTGCCGAGATAGTCGACGATGTTGCGGTCGTCGCCGGCGAATCGCTCGACGAAGGCGCCGGGGTCCTGGGCGCCGCGGAGCGAGAGCGCCGCCAGGAAGAGGCCCGCGGCCCAACCCTCCGTTCGCTCGCAGAGGCTTGCGACCTGATCCGCGTCCAACCTCAGGTCGAGGATCCCGTTGAGGAGCTCGTCGGCCTCCCCGGGCTCGAACCTGAGGTTCGCCAGGTCGATCTCGAGCAGCTCTCCCCGGGCTCGCCAGCGCGCCAACGGCAGGGGCGGCTCGGACCTGGTGGTGAGCGAGACCTGGAGCGTCGGCGCCAGCCGCTCGACGAACAGCGCGACCTGCGCGTGGATGTCGGCGCTCGTGATCTCGTGGTAGTCGTCGAGCGCGAGCACCGCGGGCTCGGGCAGCTCCGCGAGCTCGTTCAGAAGCGCAGGCACGACGTGCTCGGAGACATCGGTTCCGGGTGCGACCAGTAACGGCATCGACGTGGCGCCGATCCCCGGATGAAGGGCCCGGAGGCTCTCGATGACATAGGTCCAGAAGCGGATCGGCTCGTCGTCGGACTCGTCGAGCGCGAGCCAGGCGAACGGTCGCGGCTCGCCGGGCGATCGCGACCAGGCCGCTACCAATGTGGACTTGCCCCAGCCCGCCGGCGCTCGAATCAGCTTGACGCGCTCAACCGATCCCGCGAGCGCTCGGACCAGGCGCGGTCGGTCAACCGCATCCCGCAGTACGGGAGGGTTCAGTTTCGTATCGATGAGGACCGAAACTGTCTCGGTCGCCACGCGCCAAGCATAGGCTCGGTTGTCGGCTGCGATCTTCCCGGATGGGGCGACGGAATGGACTACGCTCCGTGCGACGTGGCCGAGGTACGGGAGGTACCCATCCAAGGCTCGGGTGCCGTCCTTGCGGCAACGAAGCTGCACATCCCGGGAGTGCGCCCCGAGCTGATCGCGCGAGCAGCGCTCATCGACGAGCTCGCGTCGTCGCCGCACCGCAAGCTCACGCTGGTCGAGGCGCCGGCCGGATACGGGAAGACGACCCTGATCGCGGAATGGTGCTCCTCGTCGCGCGAGCAGCGGGACTTCGCCTGGCTCTCGCTCGACGAGGGGGACAGCGATCCCGCGCGCTTCTGGGTGGGAGTCATCGACGCGCTTCGTACGCTCGAGCCGGGAATCGGGGCTCCGGCCCTGGAGGCGCTCGGCTCGAGGGGCATCGACGTGCGCGATGTTGCGCTGCCCCTTCTCCTCAACGAGCTCGCGGGACTCCAGCGGGACATCGTGCTCGTGCTCGACGATTACCAGACGGTGCGGGGACGGGACGTCCATCGCCTCGTCGACGTACTGCTCGACCACCTGCCCTCGGAGCTCCACGTGGCGATCGCGACCCGCGTGGATCCTCCGTTGTCCCTGGCGCGCCTGCGGGCGAGGGGTCAGATGACGGAGGTCCGAGCCGCCGACCTCCGCTTCACGGTCGCGGAGGCCGCGGAGCTTCTGCGCCGCACCGTGGGCCTCGACCTGTCGGACGATCAAGTCCACCGCCTTCACGAGCGCACGGAGGGCTGGCCGGCCGGCCTCTACCTGGCGGGGCTGTCGCTGCGGGGACGACCGGACCGCGGCGAGTTCATCGAGTCCTTCGCCGGGGACGACCGCCACATCGTCGATTACCTGGCGAGCGAGGTCCTGAGCGATCAGCCGCAGGAGGTGAGGAGCTTCCTCCTGCAGTCGGCGCCTCTGGAGCGACTCTGCGGCCCGCTCTGCGATGCGGTCATCGACATCGACCAGTCAGCCCGCCTGCTGGAGCGCATCGAGAGCCAGAATTTGTTCCTGGTCCCGCTGGACACGACGCGCACCTGGTACCGCTATCACCGGCTGTTCGGCGAGCTTCTGCGGCACGAGCTCGAGTTGTCGGATCCTCGCGCTGCCGGGGAGCTTCACCGGCGTGCGTGCGCCTGGTACCGGCAGGAGGGACTGATCCCCGACGCCATCCGGCACGCCACGGTCGCCGGGGACCTCGACGAGGCGCGAGAGTTGATCAACTCGCATTGGAACGACTACTTCAATCGCGGCCGGCTTGCGACCGTGGAGCGCTGGCTCGAGGCGATGCCGGCCCCAGCGGCGAGAGGCGACCCGCGGCTTTGCGTCGCCGGTGCTTGGCTCGCGCTCGACCGGGGGAGACTCGAGGACGCCCGCGAGTGGATCGAATCCGCCACGGAGGCGACCGTCGCCCGCGATGAGGATTCGGATGACGACTCGGTTGCGGCCGAGATCGGCGTGTTGCGAGCCGTGCACGGCTTCAAGGTCGCCGAGCTCGAATCGGCGAGGGCCGCGGCGCTCGACGTGCTGGAGCTCGCCGACGAGGGCTCGTTCCCCCACACGGTCGCGCGGCTGATCTTCGGGGTGACCCTGTACTGGCAGGGCGAGCTGAGTGAGTCGGCGGAGGTCCTTCGAGGCGCCGCGGAGGCGGCCGCGGCGGGCGACAACGACCTGGGCCAGAGCTACGCACTGGGTTATCTCGGGCTCGTCGAGGTCGATCGAGGCGCGATCGCCGACGCCGGCCGCTTGGGCACCGAGGCGATCGGTCTCAGCGACTCGCCCGGCTTCCGCGAGCACTTCGTCCTCATGGTCGGCCACCTCGCCCGGGGTCGGGCCGCGAAGCACGCCGGACGGCTGGACGAGGCCGAGACGGAGATCCGGCGCGCGGTCGAGCTCGCGGGCCGCGGCGCCGGGCGGCTGGAGATCGCCGCGGCCATGCTCGCGTGGGCGCGGATCCAGCATCTGCGGGGAGATACTGCCGAAGCGCGGGAGGCGACTCGCGAGGCGCAGGGCCTCCTCAACCAATGCCCTGAGACCGGAACCCTCGGCAGGGCGCTCAAGGCGGCCGAAAGCGGGCTCAAGGTGGCTGCGCGGAGCGTTGCGCATCGACCGTCGGGTCCCGCCGAGGACTTGACCGACCGCGAGCTCGCGGTGCTGCGTCTGCTCCCGAGCCCGCTGTCGCGCCGGGAGATCGCGGACGCGTTGTATGTCTCGCCGAACACGGTCAAGACGCACACCAAGGGCATCTATCGCAAGCTCGAAGCCGCGAGCCGCGATGAGGCCGTGGCGCGCGCCCGCGAGCTGGGGATCCTGTGACACGGCTGGGCGCCCACGGTCGCTCACGCGGAATCGTGTGAATCCACGTCCGGAGTCCGGACGGATTCGCACTGCAGGGGTGCCCGGCCGGTTGCCACGGCTACCGCTTCCACGCGAAAGCAGAAGTGCCCGCGGCAGTTTTAGCCGCGAAGAAGCGTCACCACTCGCGCAAGCTGTTGCAGTACCAGCGTCGGGCTAAAGGTTCCCCTTTTTGCTTGTGGTCGCTCAGGGCGTGGGCCCCGGATCGTATGCCTCCCCCGGGACGCCGCCGATGACGAGCAGCCGCATTCCCTCCGGCCCCGGCAGCGGCTTCCGCTTCGCGCTCGGTCCCACGCGGATGATGTGCTCCGAGTCCAGCGGATACCGGTCCCCGTCCACCTCGATCTCGCCCGACCCGCGCAGCGCGATGTAGACCTCCTCCTGGCCCAGCTGCTCGGGCGGGGGGCCGATCCCCTCGGTCGAGTGATCGTGCTCGGGATAGTCCGTGCTGTCGGGCGGCATGTCGATGATCGAGAGCCCGAACGAGCTCACCCCCAGCTCGGCCCGGGCCCGGTGGAACTTGAACCCCTCGATGAACCCCTCGACCACGTCGAGGTCGTCGATCCGTTTGTGCGTCACCTCGGACATCGGCGCACGATGTTAGGCGGCGGACCGCGGGAAGGATCGCGGTCGCGGCCAGCAGCCCCCAGGTGAGCGGCGTGAGACGCCACTTCTGCTTTCACGCGAGGGTGTCGCGCAAAGCCACGCTTCCCCTCGGGGTTGTGCGCGCCGCAAAGCTGTGACGGTTCAGCTGGCTGCACGTAGCCTGAATGGATGAGAACGTGCTTAGAGAGGTGGGCCGGGGTCGCGATCCTGCTCGGCGTGATGTTCCTTGGGCTATCGGCCTGTGGCGACGACGGCGGCGAGGGGCCGACGGGAAGGGTGTCGGTTCAGCAGATATTCCGACCCGAGCAG
>DATFON010000123.1:0-11929 GCA_035265465.1 Solirubrobacterales bacterium
AACACCGAGAACATGGGCCAGTTCGAGCGCACCCTGATCATCGCCGAGGAGGGCTCGGACGTGCACTACATCGAGGGCTGCACGGCGCCGGTCTATTCCACCGACTCGCTGCACTCGGCGGTCGTCGAGATCATCGCCAAGCCCGGCGCGCACGTCCGGTACACCACCGTCCAGAACTGGTCGCAGAACGTCTACAACCTCGTCACCAAGCGCGCCGTCGCGCAGGAGGGCGCGACGATGGAGTGGGTGGACTGCAACCTGGGCTCGAAGCTGACCATGAAGTACCCGAGCATCTACCTGCTCGGCGAGGGCGCCCACGGGGAGATCCTCTCCATCGCGTTCGCCGGCAACGGCCAGCACCAGGACGCGGGCGGAAAGATCATCCACGGCGCGTCCAAGACGACCTCGTCGATCTTCGCCAAGTCCATCTCCAAGGACGGCGGGCGCGGCACGTACCGCGGACTGCTCGAGGTCGCGAAGGGCGCGAGCGAGGCGAAGTCCAAGGTCGTCTGCGATGCCCTCCTCCTCGACGAGGAGTCCCGCTCGGATACCTATCCGACGATCCGCATCGACGAGAACGACGCCAACGTCGGCCACGAGGCCTCGGTCTCGAAGATCGGCGAGGAGCAGCTCTTCTACCTCCAGGCCCACGGCCTTGACGAGGAGGAGGCCTCCAAGATGATCGTGAACGGCTTCATCGAGCCGATCACCAAGGAGCTGCCGATGGAGTACGCGGTCGAGATGAACCGCCTCATCGAGCTGCAGATGGAGGGCTCGATTGGCTAGTGGCGCCGCGGCGCCAGCCGCTACCACGGAGCCTGATTGGCTCATCGAGCGGCGCCGCAAGGGCGCCGCGCTCGCGTCAGAGCTCCCCATTCCCACCCAGAAGGACAAGGGATGGGAGTTCACCGACCTCTCCGACCTGGATCTGGGGTCCTACGAACCGGCCGACGGATCGATCCGGGGGGTGCAGCGAGGGGTTGATTCGGACGGTGGGCCACCCGTGGTCATGCCGCTCGCCGAGGCAGCCGGACGCCTCGGTGACCTGATCCGCGATCGGTTTGGCTCGGTCGTCCCGGTCGACGACCCGTTCGTCGCCCGGAACGAGGAGAACTGGCACAACGGGGTGCTTGTCTACGTTCCCCGCGGCCAACGCCTTGAGCAGCCCCTGCGGATATCGGTGGTCCACGACGTGGACGGGTCCGCTCTCGACTGGCGGACGCTGATCGTGCTCGAGGAGGGCGCCGAGGCCGAGGTCTGGGAGCGCTACGAATCGGCGACCGGCGAGACCGAGGGGCTCTTCAACGGCGTCGTGGAGCTGGTGGTCGGCCCCGGCGCCAACCTCCGTTACGTCTGCGAGCAGGAGCTCTCGGACCGGACCTGGGTGTTCGCGACCCAGCGGGCGGAGCTCGCCCGCGACGCGTCGCTCGAGTGGGTCGCCCTGGGCTTCGGGTCGGCGCGAGGCAAGGTGCGCATGGAGACCAAGCTCGGCGGTCCGGGAGCCAGCGCCAAGGTCACGGGCGCGTATGCCGGCAACGGGCGCCAGCACCTCGACTTCGACACCACGCAGGAGCACGCCGCTCCGCACACGACCTCCGACCTCGCATTCCGGGGGGTGCTCGCCGACCGCGCGACGGCGGTTTGGCGAGGCATGATCCGCGTCGATCCGGGCGCCCAGCAGACCGACGCCTTCCAGGAGAGCCGCAACCTGCTGCTGTCGAAGAAGGCGCACGCCGACGCGATCCCCGGCCTCGAGATCGAGGCCAACGACGTGCGCTGCACCCACGCCGCCGCGGTCGCCCAGGTGGACCCCGACCAGCTCTATTACCTGCGCACCCGCGGAATGTCCGAGGCACAGGCCAAGCGCCTGATCATCGACGGGTTCCTGCATGAGCTCGCCGAGCGAACCGCCGAGGGATCGCTGCGCGACGCGCTGTCCGAGGCGCTCGACCGCCGTCTCGCGCAGATCCTTGGCTGACCCCTCCGTCACCGGGGGCTGCCTGTGCGGCGGCGTTCGATTCGAGCTCACCGAGCCCGCGACGGCCGCCGGCTACTGCCACTGCACCCGCTGCCAGCGGCGCACCGGCACGGGCGCGTCCGCGCAGGCGAGGATCGACGGCCGGACCTTCCGGCTGCTGCAGGGTGAGGATCTCGTTAAGGCCTGGCGCCCGCCGGATAGCGGCTTCGAGAAGTGCTTCTGCCGCGAATGCGGCGCCCACCTCTTCAGCCGCAACCCCGATGACCCGACGCAGATGAGCGTGAGGATGGGGGCATTCGATGGTGACCCGGGCGTCCGGCCCAGCTGGCGCGCCTACGTCGACTACGCGGCGCCCTGGGAGCCGATCCCGGAGGACGGCCTCGAGCGCTTCGCCGAGGGCAAGTCCCGCTTCTAGGGAGAGCCGCCGCCCACGGTGATGCGGGCCACGTCGATGTGCGAGTCGGCTACGATCAGCGCGAACGTGCCGGACCGCGATGCCTCGACGTCGATCTCAGTCGGCTGGTTGGCGGGAACGGTTCGGGTCAGCCCATAGCCGGTGAGCTCCACCTCCAGGGTGGCGTCGGAGACGACGTTCAGCCGGATCACGTCCCACCGCGCGTAGTAGAGCTCGGCGGGTCCGCCGGGCGGCGGTGCGCCCCCGACTATGCGTACCGTCGCGACGGGAGCGGGCGCAGGCTGAGGTGACTCCTTCGACCGCTTTTGAGGACGTTGCGGCTGCGGGTGACCGTGGGGCTTGGCGCCCACCGGGGCCTGCCCGATCGACAGCGACGGCGCGTCGACCGTCTGCTCGCTGAGGAAGAAGACGAACGCGACCACGACCCCGACGCCAAGGACGACGCCGAGGACGATTCCGATCGTGCGGTCCCGCCAGTCCACGCCGGCGGGAGAAGCCTCCTTCTAGACGCCGTCCAGGAGCCGCCAGTTCGCCCGGTAGGCGCTCTCCGCGACGGCCGCGAGCCGATCCTCGTCCACTTCGTCGGCGAGCTCGGCGAGCTCGGCTCTCGCCTGCGCCGCATGCTCGGCGTCTCGTCGCTCGTGGACCCGGAAGTACTCGGTGCCCTCGCCGTCCGCAAACCCGTAGCTCGACACGAGCCCCTCGCGCTTGACGCGGGAGATCTCCGGCTGCGCGGTCTCGATCGCGTAGAGCGTGACGAGCTTCGAGAGCAGGTCGCCGTCAGCCGACCAGGCGCTCACGCATTCGGCGGTCTCGGGCGTCGGATCGGCACCGACATCGCCTCCGGTGGCGGAAACGAACTCGTCCCACAGGGCGACGTGCTCACGCTCCTCGACGGCGTGCTCGCGAAGCTCGGGACGGGCGGAGGCCGCGTCGGCGGCTCGCTCGCTGACCTCGGCGATCGCCTCGACCGCATGGCGGTACTGGCCCGAATAGCGAGCGAGCTGCTCGGCGGTCAATGCGCCCGCGGTCCACCGCTCGTAGAAGGGATGGCGGAGCACGTTCCAGCGCTCCCGCGCGGCCTCGATGCGGTCCCAGATCGTCAACGTCATGTGCTCCTCCTGATTGGTCTTGATCACCCGGCCGACTGAAGGCAGCAGAATACCGGCGCCGTGCGTCCCGAAGCCATGGACATCGCCGTGCCGCCCTTCTCGCCGCGCCTTGAGTGGATCGGGGCGGAGCCCCCGCCGGTCGAACGGATCTGCGCGCGCGGTCCGCTTCTCGTCCACTTCGTCGATGCCGCTCACCCCTCGAGCGTACGCACGCTGCCGTATCTGAGCGCCTGGGACGGGCGCTACTCGCCACACGGGCTCACCGTGGTCGGCGTCAACTCCCCGCGGTTTCCGTTCACGGCGAATCACGCGAAGCTGGCGGCGGCTCTTACTCGGCTGCGGGTTGTGTTCCCGGTCGCGCTGGACGCCGAGTACCGGACGTGGCACGACTACGGATGCGAGGGCTGGCCCTCTCTGTTCCTGTGGGGAAGGGGCGGCGCGCTCCGCTGGTTTCACTTCGGGGAGGGCGAGTACACGGCCACCGAGAACGCGATCCAGGAGGAGCTCCTGGCCGTCTCCCCCACGCTCGACCTTCCTCAACCACTGGCGCCACTGCGCCCGTCCGACGGCCCGGACGCCCTGGTGGCGCGGCCCACCGACGAGATCCTCCCCGGCGGATCGATCTCCGAGCCATGGCGCAGCGCGGGACCGGCGGACTCGCTCGACCTCACCTACGCGGCGGGCGGCGCGTGGGCGAGCGCGGACGGCGAGGGAACCATCACGGCTTCGCTCGACGGGGGCCCGGTGAGAGAGATCGATGTTGCCGCGCCCGGGGCATACGAATTGACGGTCCACGAGCGTCACGAGCATCACGAGCTGTCGGTGAGCGCGACCCCCTGCGTCGCCGTCTACGCGATCGCCTTCGCCGCGGGCATCCCCGCGGGCCGGTGAGAATGACCGGCGAGGGCCCCGCGGATCACCAGGAGCTCCTCTTCGCGCTCACCGGGATGCAGGAGGCCGCGGCGCTCGAGGGACTCAGCCCGGGCGGCCGCGATTGGTCCCAGGGGGCCCCAGCGCCGCGCCAGCACCTCGGGCTCGAGCCCGCCGCGAGTCAGCCCGTCGAGCGTCGCATCCTCTCCGCATAGCGACGACTGCACGATCGCGACGCTCCCACCCGGATTGAGGTGCTCCGCGGCTCCCGAGCACAAGCGATCGAGGAACACCCTTCCGTCGGCACCCGCCTCCCATGCCCGCGCGGGGCCGCGCGACGGCAGATCGTTCGATTCGCTCGGCACGTACGGGGGGTTGGCGACGACCAGGTCGAAGCGCCGGCCAGCCACGGGGCCGAACATGTCCCCGCGCCGCACGTCAACGCGAGCCCCGTTCAGCACGGCATTCAGGCGCGCGTTCAGCACGGCCAACCTGGAGATGTCGACGGCCGCGACCTCGCGCGCCCCCTGCGCGGCTGCGGCCACCGCGAGCGCGCCGCTGCCGGTGAAGACATCGAGCACGGACGCGTCGCGAGCGAGGCCGCGCTCGGCAATCACCGACGCCAGCAACCGGCAGTCGGTAGGCGGGCGCAGCACGCCCGGGATTACGAGGATCCGCATGGGCCTATCGTCCCCGCCGTGGACGCCGGCCAAACCCCGAGCCAGCAGAGTCTCGCCCCCGAGCGCCTGAAGCGGCCGTTCGACGCCACGACCCCGTTCACGATCGGACTGGAGGAAGAGGTGATGCTCCTCGACCCGGAAACCCTGGATCTCGCCCCTTGCGCCGCCGAGCTGCTGAAGCGCCTGGGCGGTGACCCCCGCTTCAAGGCTGAGCTCCCTGCCTCGCAACTCGAGATCATGACCGAGCCGGCGCCCACCGTTGAGGCTGCGATCGAGGCGCTTTCGAAGGGGCGCCGCGACCTGGCGGAGGCAGCGCAGGGGCTGGCGCGTCCCGCGGCGGCCGGGGTGCACCCCTTCGCCGCCGCCGAGGGCGCGTTGTCGAAATCAGAGCGCTATGACCGCATCCAGGCCGAGTTCGGGCCGATCGCGCGCCGGCAGCTCGTCGCGAGCCTGCAGGTGCACGTCGCGGTCGGGGAAGCCGAGCGGACGCTGGGCGTCTACAACGCACTACGGGGCCACCTCCCGGACATCGCGGCGCTGGCGGCTAACGCCCCATTCCACGAGGGGCGCGATTCCGGCCTGGCCTCGGTGCGACCGACGATCGCCGAGCTGCTGCCCCGCCAGGGGGTGCCGCCGATCATCGAGGGCTGGAGCGAGTTCGCGGAGGAGCTCCGGTGGGGCACTACCGCGGAGACGGTCCCGGAGCCGCGGCTATGGTGGTGGGAGCTGCGGCCGCACCCGGTCTTCGGCACGCTCGAGATCCGCGTGCCCGACGCCCAGACGACCATCGCCGACGCGACCGCCATCGTCGCCCTGGCGCAGGCGCTGGTGGCCTGGCTGTCGGATCGCTACGAGAAGGGCGACCAGCTCGGCGCGCCCGCCTCCTGGCGAATCGAGGAGAACCGATGGTCGGCCGCCCGGTACGGCGTCGAAGCAAAGATGGCCGATCTGGACACCGGCGCCTCCCGGCCGACGCGCGAGCGGCTCACCAATCTCCTGGTGGAGCTGGAGCCGACCGCCGCGGCGTACGGATCGGCAGCGCAGCTGGCCGAGGCGACCCGGCTCGTCGAGGCAAACGGTGCAATCCGGCAGCGGCGAATCGCCGCCGAGCGCGGCGTCGCCGGAGTAGCGGCGTGGCTCGCCGAGAGCTTCGTCGCCTGACGAGGGTTGCTGTTTTCTGGCCGACCTCGCGCGGGTATCAATCCGTCATGTCGCGCCTACCGCACCCGCGGGGTCCAATCGGCGAGTACCTGCTTGACGAGCTGCGGCGCGAGCCCCACGCCATCGCCTCCCTGGCCATTCATTGCGACGACCCGCTCGCGGACGAGGATCTTCAGCTGTGCCTCTACGCCGCCTACGAGCTCCACTACCGCGGCTTCGACGACGTCGACGCCGGATGGGAGTGGGAGCCGTCGCTGATCGCGCTTCGTCGGGAGCTCGAGCGCCCGCTCGAGCGGGCGCTTCGCGAGGCACTGGGGACCGCCGTGGCTGTGTCAGTACGGCCCGAGGAGATGGATCTAGCGCTTCGCGAAATCGCCGACTCCGACGACGGTCCCTCACTGTCGCGATACGTGGAGCGCCACGCCAGCCTGGACGAGATCCGCGAGTTCATGATCCACCGCTCCTCGTACCAGCTGAAGGAGGCCGATCCCCACACCTGGGCAATCCCGCGCATGTCGGGTCCGCCCAAGGCGGCGATCGTGGAGGTCCAGGCGGACGAGTACGGCGGCGGGCGGGCCGACCGCATCCACAGCCAGCTGTTCGCCGACTCGATGGCCGCCGTCGGGCTCGATCCGACCTACGGCGCCTATCTGGACGAGATCCCGGGGGTGACCCTCGCGACGGTCAACCTGATGTCGATGCTCGGGCTCCAGCGCCGGTGGCTCGGGGCGATCGTCGGTCATCTGGCGCTGTTCGAGATGACCTCCTCGGTACCCAACCGCCGCTACGCCGCGGGCCTCAGGCGGCACGGGGTCGACGGCAAGGCAACGGAGTTCTTCGACGAGCACGTGTTAGCCGATGCAGTGCACGAGAACATCGCCGCGGTGGACCTGGCGGGGGGCCTGGCCCGCCAGCACCCGGATCTGACCGTGGACATCCTCTGGGGCGCTCGCGCGCTGCTGTTCCTGGAGGGCCGCTGGGCGACGCACCTGCTCGATGCCTGGGCGGCCGATAGGAGCTCGTTGCTCCGCCGGCACGCGTCGGCGGCTGCCTAGCCCCCGTCCTCCAATCCGCTCGGCGCCCGAAAGCGGATGACCTTGTGGGTCCCATCGCAGAGCGGACGGGAGCGCGACTTCCCGCACCGGCACAGGGCCACCACCTCTCGATCGACGACGAGCTCCTCGCCTTCCTGGTCCTGAATGCGGATGGGGCCTCGAACGAGAAGGGGGCCGTCCCGATACGGCGTGATGACCGTCTCCGTCACGCGACCCCATTACCCGCTGCGCGGATCGCCTATCGATGTGCGGTCCGGCTAGAGCGCAACGTGGCGGAATCGTGGCTCCCCGCCCCGCACCTCCAGGATGCCCATCGCACGGTTGGGGGCGCGGCGACGCTCGGTTGGGCTCCCTGGATTGAAGATCTGGAACGGGTCCAGGCGCGAGTGCTCGGGAAGGTGAGTGTGGCCGAAGATCACACAGTCGGCGTCGGGGAAACGGGCGCGCAGGCGCTCGGCGCGGCCGGCGCGTGGGCCGGGGTCATGCACGACCGCGACCCGGACCCTCGCCAGCTCCAGCTCGAGCGTGGCTGGCAGGCGCCGCCGGAGCGCGGGCTCATCGACGTTCCCGTGCACCGCGTGGACGGGCGGCCCGAGCAACTCCAGTTCGTCAAGGACCGCCGCGGTCACGAAGTCCCCCGCGTGGATCACGGCGTCGGCATCGGCCAAGAGCTCCAGGCACCTCTCCGGCAGCCGGCGGGCGCCTCGCGGCATGTGCGTATCGGCGATCAGCGCGACGGTTGTCGCCGGATCGCTCGTCAGCTCGCGCGATCGGCCAGCGCCGTGCGGATCTCCCTGGGCAGCATGAAGCGCACGCCCTCGTCGACGGTGCGGACCTCGGAGATGTCCTCAGTTCCGCGCTCGCGGAAGAACTCGACGAGCTGCTCCACGAGCTCCTCGGGTGCGCTCGCGCCGGATGTGATGCCGAGCGTCTCGACTCCTTCGAGCCACTCCTCGCGCACCTGCAGCGAGTTGTCGATCAGGTGCGAGTCGGCGCCGCACTCGCGCGCCACCTCCACCAGCCGGTTCGAGTTGGAGGAATTGGCCGAGCCGATGACCAGGACGAGGTCGCAGTCCCGAGCGAGCTCCTTCACGGCGATCTGGCGGTTGGTCGTCGCGTAACAGATGTCGTCGGACTTCGGGCCCACGATGTTGGGGAACTTCTGCTTCAGCCGGTCGATGATCGCCGACGTCTCGTCCAGCGAGAGGGTCGTCTGAGTGATGTAGGCGACGTGATCGGGGTCCTCCAGCTCGAGGTCGTCGACCTCCTCCTCCGACTGGACGAGGAGGATGTTGTCGGGGGCCTCGCCGGTGGTCCCCTCCACCTCCTCGTGGCCCTCGTGGCCGACAAGAATGATCGTGTAGCCGTCCTGGGCGAACTTGCGAGCCTCGACGTGCACCTTGGTTACCAGAGGGCAGGTGGCGTCGATCGTTCGCAGCTCGCGGATCCTGGCGTTCTCCTGCACCGTCGGGGCGACGCCGTGCGCCGAGAAGACGACGACCTCGCCCTCCGGGACCTCCGTCTCCTCCTCGACGAAGATCGCGCCGCGCTTGGCGAGCTGCTTGACCACGTGCTTGTTGTGGACGATCTCCTTGCGCACGTAGACCGGCGCCCCGTGGATGTCCAGCGCCTGCTCGACCGCCTGCACGGCGCGGTCGACGCCCGCGCAGTAACCGCGCGGCGCGGCGAGGAGGATGCGCCTGGGGGTCACCAGGGCAGGGGCTTCGGCAGCGGCCGCCATCCCCTACAGGGTACCGGCGCCCTCGAGCCGGCAAGTGCGGTCCCGAACTAGCGAATCCCCGGCAGGGCGGCGAGCGCAGGCGCTCCCACGGCTCCCAGGCTGCGGGCGCAGACGTGCCCCAGATCGTCGTCGCGCGTGTGCCACCAGGCGCCCGGCGAGGGCCCGGGTCCGTAGTCGAAGTCGATCAGGTCCACCGCCGGCACCCCGGCCTGTATGAACGGTGTGTGGTCGTCGAGGACGCCCGCCGCCTCGCCGCCGAACGGCGCGGTCGATCCCGACACGGTCTGGGCGGCATCGGCGAACGCCGTATACAGGCTCGAGTCGGAGTTCGCCTCGAGCGGGATAGCGAGATCGCAGTCCGCGACCATGTCGAAGAGGACCATCGCGCGAACGCCGGCCAGCGGGGGCGATCCCTGCCTGCCGCCGTCCAGCGCGTAGCGGACGAACTGCTCGCTTCCCCGGACGCCCCCACTCTCGAAGGGCACACCTTGGGGTGATTCCTCGGCGTCGAAAAGCACGATCTCGATGGACGGTCCATCCAGGCGCGACGGCAGCGCACGCGCCAGCTCGAGCACGAGCGCGACTCCCGAGGCGCCGTCATTCGCTCCGACGAAGCCGGGGATGTCCTTGGTGTCGTGGTGGGCACCGACGACGACCGTGCCCGCTTGACGCCCCGGGATGCGGCCGATCACGTTGCGGTATGGGTGCTGAACGCGGATCCCGTGAATCCCCGCCGCGCGCAGCCGCTTCACGATGAACCGGGCCTCACGGCGACTGCCTGCCGAGCCCGTGGGCCGAGGCCCGATCGCGACCTGAGCGCGGAGGTCGCGGAAGGCGCGCTGGGCGTCGAATCGGCTTGCGTCACCACCCATCGAAGTCGTCGTGGCGCCACTGTCTCCCCCGCACCCGGCGAGGCAGCCAGCCGCGGCCAGAGCGGCCGCGAGCAGAACGACGTTTCGGGTGGAACGTTGCGGTACGGGCGACTAGGGTAATCGGCATGGCCCAAGGGCACCTCGATCGCCTGAGCGCGACGGACGTCTCGTTCCTGACCAACGAGAGCTCGGCAAGCCACATGCACGTGGGGGCGATCCTGATCTTCGAGGGCCCGGCGCCCAGCTACGGCGACCTGCTCGACCACGTCCGCAGCCGCCTGCATCTCGTCCCGCGGTTCCGGCAGAAGCTGGCGTATCCGCCCGCCCAGACGGGGCGCCCGTTCTGGATCGACGACCCGAACCTGAACCTCGAATACCACGTCCGCCATTCCGCGCTCCCGGCGCCCGGATCCGAGGAGCAGCTGCGGCGGATGGCGGGTCGCGTCTTCTCGCAGCAACTCGACCGCTCCAAGCCCCTTTGGGAGCTGTGGATCGTGCAGGGATTGACGCGAAACCGCTTCGCCCTGCTCACCAAGACCCACCACGCCGTCGTGGACGGCGTCTCGGGAGTCGACATCGCCACCGTCCTGTTCGACCTGAACCCGGTTCCCGAGCCCGCCGAGCCGGACGACTCGTGGGCGCCGCAGCCCGAGCCCTCGTCCGCCTCCCTCCTGGTGCGAGGCAGCGAGGACCTCCTGCAGGCGCCAATTCGTGCGGTCCGCCGGCTGGAGCGTGTCGTGCAGCACCCCGAAAGCGCGGCGCGTCAGGTCAGGGACGCAGTCGAGGCCGTGAGCGAGGTGGGGTGGAACTTCGCCAACCCCGCACCGAAGGTGCCCCTGAACGTGGAGATCGGCTCGCACCGGCGCTACGTGTGGGTAAGGAGCGACCTGGATCACTTCAAGCGGGTGAAGAACAAGCTCGGCGGCACGGTGAACGACGTCGTGCTGGCGGTGGTCGCCGGCGCACTGCGCGAATGGCTGCGAGGCCGCGGGATCCGCACCGAGGGGCTCGAGCTTCGCGCGCAGGTTCCGGTCAGCATTCGCGCCCAGGACGAGCGCGGAGAGCTGGGCAACCGGCTGGCCGCGATGCGGGCCCCGCTTCCGGTTTACATCGCCGACCCGGTCCGTCGTCTGCAGCTGGTGACGGAGGCGATGCGCGGGCTCAAGCAGTCCAAGCAGGCCCTGGGGGCCGAGGTGATCTCGCGCTTCAACGACTTCGCGCCGCCCACCCTGCTCGCGCAGTCTGCCCGGATCAACTTCTCGACCCGGCTCTTCAACCTCACGGTGACCAACGTCCCGGGTCCACAGGTCCCGCTCTACATCCTGGGCCGAGAGCTCGAGGACATCTTCCCGATCGGCTTCCTCCCGCCGAATCAGGCGCTCTTCGTGGCGATCATGAGCTACAACGGCGGCGTCAACTTCGGCCTCCTCGCCGACTACGACGCGATGGACGATGTCGACGTGGTCGCCAAGGGCATCGAGCAGGGGATCGCCGAGCTCATGGAGGCGGCCGAGGAGGCCACCGAGCCCGCGACGGAAACCGAGGCGACGGCCGGCTAGCGGCCGACTCACGCGGCGGGTTCGAAAAGGAATCCCCGCTCACGCGTACTATTCGAGTCAGTAATCGCTACGGAAGGTGAGGAAACCGCGTGAGCGACGACAGCTCCGACACCACGCAAACGACCCAGTTCCACTACCACCTCGAGCTGACCCCGGCGCAGCTCAAGATCACGCATACCGCGCTGCGCTCGCTGCTCGACGACTTCGGTCATGACGAGCCCGACGTCGTCCACGTCATCCACGAGGTTCTCGCCAAGCTGCCCGACGAGCACGCGATCCGGGCGATCCAGCTCGACCGGGAGGTCGAGCGCCAGCTCACTGGTGGTGACGTGGTCGACGGGGACGAGCTGCCGCCGAGCGTCGCCTAGCGCCTGCTCGGGCTCGCTAGCCTCGCCAGATGAGCCTGTCGGTGCAGGTCGGCCTGCTGCTCGCGCTGGCGACCGCGTTCGCGTCGGTCGTCGGCTTTCTGTACAAGCACCGCGGCGC